>CBFGPN010000010.1:0-43441 GCA_965650675.1 uncultured Cellvibrio sp. | reverse complement strand
AAAGGTTTATACCGCCTTATCCTGATGTTTTTCCACAGGTTTACACAGCTTATCCACAAATTTAGGAGAGGTATTCGTTATAAGTAACTGTTTTTTAGTGATTTTTATTTTATTAACAAGCTTATGGTAGTAATCCTTGTAATAGCATTACATAAACTGACGATGGAATTGGGGATAACTCGGCATTTTAAGTTTTTATGTATAAGTGACTGTTTTATACAGAGCTTAAACCCAGCATCCATTCAGGATAATCAAGGTATTTACACTGGCCTATCATTCTTTTAATTCATTGTTTTTTAAGGATTTAATTAGCTTATACACAGAAAAATGACGCTATAAAAGCTTTAATAAACATAATCCTTTCTAAATAACATAAAAAATATTATTTAATTCTTTTTTTCCTTATTGTTACAAAAACAGCGTGAAAATAATTTTTAAAAACAGCTGTTTAAGTCCTGTACAAGTTTTGTGCAAAGCGATGACTCGCTCTATAATGCCTGCCCTTTTTTCCAAAGCCGTTTTCCAGAGGTTGTAACAAATGATATTTCCCGATCGATTTGATGTGATTGTCGTTGGCGGTGGCCATGCGGGAACAGAAGCTTGTTTGGCTGCAGCACGCATGGGCTGTAAAACCTTGTTGTTATCACACAACATCGAAACCCTCGGGCAAATGTCCTGCAATCCGGCCATTGGTGGCATAGGCAAAAGTCATCTGGTGAAAGAGATAGATGCCCTAGGTGGAGCCATGGCTTTGGCAACAGATAAGGGCGGAATTCAATTCCGTGTACTGAATGCTCGTAAAGGTCCGGCAGTGAGGGCAACACGTGCGCAAGCTGACAGAATTCTCTACAAGGCGGCCATCAGGCACACTCTCGAAAATCAACCCAATTTATGGATATTCCAACAAGCCGTTGATGATTTGATTGTTGAAGCAGATCAAGTTCGTGGTGTGATTACACAAATGGGGTTGTCATTTATGGCGAACCAAGTTGTGTTGACTACCGGAACTTTTTTGGGTGGATTAATTCATATCGGTTTACAAAACTATTCGGGTGGCCGTGCAGGTGATCCACCGGCGATTGTATTATCCAAGCGTTTGCGTGAATTGAATTTACCCGTGGGCCGTTTAAAAACCGGAACACCGCCGCGTATCGATGCACGCACAGTTGATTTTTCAGGTCTCGAAGAACAATGGGGTGATACACCGGTACCGGTGATGTCAGTGCGCGGTAATCGCAACATGCATCCGCGACAAATTTGTTGTTACATGACACATACCAATGAGCGCACGCACGATATTATCCGTGCTAACCTTGATCGCTCACCTATGTATTCCGGTGTGATCGAAGGCATAGGTCCACGTTATTGCCCATCAATCGAAGATAAAATTCACCGCTTCGCGGATAAAAACTCACATCAGATTTTTATTGAGCCGGAAGGATTAACAACACACGAACTTTATCCCAATGGTATTTCAACCAGTTTGCCGTTTGATGTGCAATTGCAAATTGTGCGTTCAATGAAAGGTTTTGAAAACGCGCATATTCTGCGCCCGGGTTATGCAATTGAATACGATTATTTTGATCCGCAAAAATTACAACACAGTTTGGAAACCCAAGCGATCAAAGGATTATTTTTTGCCGGACAAATTAATGGCACCACTGGTTACGAAGAAGCAGGCGCACAAGGTATTCTCGCTGGCATAAACGCTGCGCTGCGCGCGCAAGAAAAAGAAGCCTGGGTGCCCAGCCGTGATCAATCCTACATTGGTGTGATGGTTGATGATTTAATTCGTCTGGGAACCAAAGAACCTTATCGCATGTTTACCAGTCGTGCGGAATACCGTTTGTTATTGCGTGAAGACAATGCCGATTTACGTTTAACGGAAAAAGGTCGTGAATTAGGGGTTGTGGGTGATGAACAATGGGAATTGTTTTGTAACAAACGCGAAACTATTGAAGTGGAAAGACAAAGGTTGAAATCCACCTGGATACAAGCTGGTTCTGAACAAGCCACATTGGTTGAAGCAAAAACACAAACCAAAATTATTCGCGAATATTCTTTATTTGATTTATTAAAACGTCCAGAATTAAATTACGCTGATGTAGCTTCCTTAAAAGGTGATGCAATTGCAGATGAATTGGCTGCTGAACAAATTGAGATAGATGCAAAATATTCAGGTTATGTTGATCGCCAGCAAGATGAAATCGAACGCTTGCGTGTTTATGAAAATACATTGATTCCGGAAGACTTTGATTTTTCATTGGTGGAAGGTTTATCCAATGAAGTTAAACAAAAACTCACGCAAGCAAGACCAAAAACACTGGCGCGTGCACAGGGTATTTCCGGGATTACACCGGCAGCAATATCGCAATTGCTGATGTATTTGAAAAAGCAGGGCATGTTGAAGCGTTTGAAATCAGAAGTAGTTTAATCAAGGAATATTTGTGCAAGATATAAGAGCAGCATTGATTAAAGGTGCCGGGATCATGGAATTGGCACTTACTCAGCAGCAGCAGGATCAGCTGCTTGCGTACATCACAGAATTTGAAAAATGGAATAAGGCTTATAATCTTTCAGCTGTTCGTGATTTACAGCAAATGGTACCTCGGCATTTGCTGGATAGTTTGAGTGTGGTGTCTTGGTTAAAACAGCATACAGAACTGGAAGCAATTATTGATGTGGGTACAGGTGGAGGTTTGCCGGGTATTCCATTGTCAATAATGTTTCCGGAAAAACGCTGGACTTTGTTGGATAGCAACGGTAAAAAAATGCGTTTTTTATTTCATATAAAAACGCTGTTGAAATTGGATAATGTGACAGTTGAAAATCGTCGGGTTGAAACTTTCCAGCCAGAACAAAAATTTGATGCAGTCATCAGCCGAGCTTTTGCCAGCTTGCAAGATATGACAGAAAGTTGTAAACATCTGTTGAAAGACAAAGGACTATTTTTGGCGATGAAAGGTTTGTTTCCGCAGGATGAAATGGATGTAATAAAAAATAAAATAGATTTAATTGAAACACAAAAATTAGTTGTAGCAGACACAGACGGCGAAAGACATTTGTTAGTGCTGCGACCCCGTTAATCTATATTCACCACTTTGTGGTAAAGGATCATTAAGTGACAAAAATTTATGCGATTGCCAATCAAAAAGGCGGCGTCGGTAAAACGACAACCTGCGTGAATTTGGCGGCGTCTTTGGTGGCGACAAAAAAACGTGTGTTGCTGGTTGATCTGGATCCACAGGGTAATGCCACTATGGGTAGTGGTATTAATAAAAATGAAATTGAAGAATCCATTTATGATGTATTGACAGATCAGGCAGCTATTCAAGATTGTCTGGTTGTTTCTGAATCGGGTAAATATCATGTGTTACCCGCGAATGGTGATTTGACAGCGGCAGAAGTTGAAATGCTGTCTTTGCCGAATAAGGAGCGTCGTTTGCAAAATGCGCTCGCTAAAATTCGCGATCAATACGATTATATTTTGATTGACTGTCCACCATCACTCAACATGTTGACAGTAAATGCATTAACCGCTTGTAACGGCGTGATTATTGCCATGCAATGTGAATATTATGCTTTGGAAGGTTTGTCTGCATTGGTCAACACTATTAATCAGGTACAACAAGTTTTAAATCCTGAGCTAAAGATAGAAGGTTTGTTGCGCACCATGTATGATCCCCGCAACAGTTTGACCAATGATGTATCAGTACAATTGCAGCAACATTTTGCTGATCGTTTGTACCGCACATGTATTCCGCGAAATGTGCGCTTGGCAGAAGCTCCCAGCTTTGGCATGCCGGTAATTTCGTTTGATCGACAGTCAAAAGGCGCTATCGCTTACTTGGCACTTGCAGGTGAAATCATTCGCCGCAATGAAGCACAACATAAACAACCGGTTGCGCTTGTAACAGAATAATTTTTTGGATAAGACCATGGCAAAAAAACACAAGGGTTTGGGTAAAGGATTGGATGCATTATTAAGTGCAGGTTTGGGCATCAGCGCACCTGCACCACAAATGCCGATAAATGATGACGCTGAACAAAAAATGCCGGAATACAAGGATGGAAAGTTGGCACATTTACCAGTCGATATTATTCAACGCGGAAAATATCAACCACGCCGTGATATGCATCCGGAAGCGCTGGAAGAGTTAGCGGAATCAATTAAAGTTCAAGGCGTAATGCAACCAATTGTTGTGCGTTCAATTGGCGAAGGTCGTTATGAAATTATTGCCGGCGAACGTCGCTGGCGAGCAACACAGTTAGCGGGTCTTGATAAAATTCCGGCAGTCATTCGTGATGTACCGGATGAAGCCGCGATTGCTATGGCGTTGATTGAAAACATCCAGCGCGAAAATTTAAATCCCATGGAAGAAGCCATGGCGTTAAAACGTCTGCAAGATGAATTTGAATTAACTCACGCGGAAGTTGCACAAGCCGTTGGAAAATCCCGCACCACAGTCACCAATCTTTTGCGGTTGATCGCGCTCAATGATGACGTCAAAACTTTATTGGAACATGGCGATATAGAAATGGGTCATGCCCGCGCATTGTTAACTTTGGATGCTGAAGCGCAACGTGATATCGCCAAACAAATTGTCGCCAAAGGATTATCAGTTCGTCAAACTGAAACGCTTGTTAGATCCTACCAAGAACAAAAAATAAAAACCAAATCGCAAGAACCCGTGAAAGCTTCCGCCGATATTCGTCAACTGCAAGATAAATTATCGGATACGCTCGGCGCAGAAGTGCTAATCCAACATTCCGCCAAAGGCAAAGGCAAATTGGTCATCAACTACAACTCGCTGGATGAGTTGGATGGGATTTTGAATCACATCAAATAAAAACATTTACATTAAATTTACTAGCCAATCCATCATATAAATGTTAGCCCGCCCGTTGCCGGGTTGGGGGCGAGTCTCTATAATGCGCCGCATTTGTGCGTCTTGTGACAGGCGTGTTACCAATGGTAATGGCGTAAAATTTGTGACAAAATGCCGCCGTTTTTTGGGTGCCTTATGTCGAACAGTCTCAAGGGACGCACCTACGCGTTGAAAATGCTGGGCCTGCAAGCCGTTTTGTTGGCGGTTATCAGTGCAGCCGCCCTGATTTGGGATCAACGCATTGCCTTAAGTTTATTCATGGGTGGAATGATCAGCTTTCTGGCGAACCTTTGGTTTGCGCTGGTTGTGTTTCGCCCGCCGCTAGGCTCGCCGCCGGGGCGATTACTAGTGGCGTTTTATCTGGGAGAGGCCGGCAAACTCCTGGTGGTAGCCCTGTTGTTTATCCTGGCATTTAAAAAATTGCCATGGCTACAAGACACCAAAATGGGTTTGATCTTGTTAACCGGTTTTATCGCAGGCCAGGGAATTATTTGGGTCTATCCCCTGATAAAACACAGATCTGCCACTCGCTGAGTGCAGACTGGAAACCGTTTTTATATTTATTGAGTGGATACGCACATGTCTGGTACTGAACATTCGTTGACATCAACGGAATACATCAAACACCACCTGACCAACATGACCTATGGCAAGTTGCCGGACGGTAGTTGGGGTTTCGCAGAAAGCGCAGAACAAGCTAAGGCTATGGGTTTCTGGGCGATTAATGTGGATACCATGGGTTGGTCTCTCTTCCTCGGTATTTTGTTTTTCCTGCTTTTCCGTTCCGCCGCTAAAAAAGCCACCTCAACCTCAGCACCTTCCGGTCTGTTGAATCTGGTTGAGACCTGCGTGGACTTCGTTGATACCAACGTAAAAAGTATGTTCCCCTACACCAATCGTATGGTTGCGCCTTTGGCTTTGACCATTCTGGTCTGGGTGTTTTTCATGAACTTTATGGATTTGATCGCGGTGGATTTGATCCCCGGTTTGGCTCAGCAAATCGGCGGTGCCATGGGTTATGACCCGCACTCGGTATTCTTCAAAATTGTTCCTTCCACTGATCCTAATATCACCATGGGCATGGCCTTGTTTGTGTTTGCACTGGTGGTGTTTTTCAGTATTACTCAAAAAGGTGTTGTAGGCTTTGCCAAAGAGCTCTGCCTGCATCCTTTCAGCAGTAAAAATTTTGTTCTTCAAGCCTTGTTTGTGCCGGTTAACTTCGTATTGGAATTCGTTAACCTGATCGCCAAACCTATTTCTCTTGGCCTGCGGTTATTCGGCAACATGTATGCCGGTGAAGTGATTTTTATTCTGATCGCCATTATGTTCGGTGCCGGTTATCTGCTTGGTTTTATGGCGGGTGGATTGCAAATTATCTGGGCCCTCTTCCACATTCTGATTATTTCGTTGCAAGCGTTTATTTTTATGGTGTTGACCATTGTGTATCTCAGCATGGCCTTCCAGGTGGCTGAAGATCATTAATTGATTTTTTGTTTTTGATTTTGTTTTTTGCTTTAACTTTTTATTTTTAACTTTAACTTTTGGAGAACGACAGTGACTGAAGCAATTGCGTTGTTATATTTGGCTGGTGCCCTGGTAATCGGTTTGGGTGCCGTTGGTGTTGCTATTGGTGTAGGTATCCTCGGTGGTAAATTTTTGGAAGGCGGTGCTCGTCAACCAGAATTGATTCCTATGCTCCGTACACAATTCTTTATCGTAATGGGTCTGGTTGACGCCGTTCCAATGATCGGTGTGGGTATCGGTTTGTACATTCTGTTCGCTGTTGTTGGTTCGTAATTCCGACAACGTCATTAAACCCTTTACGAAAGGCATTTATACGTGAACATCAATGCAACCATAATCGGGCAGATGATTGCTTTCGCAATCTTCATCTACCTGACCTATAAGTTCGTATGGCCGCCGATTGTGACTGCCATGGCTGAGCGTTCAAAGCGTATTGCGGATGGTCTGCAAGCGGCTGACAGAGCTGAAAAAGATCTGGAGCTAGCACAAAAGCAAGCAGGTGAACAATTGACAGCAGCGAAAAAAGAAGCGGCTGCGATTATTGACCAGGCTAACAAGCGCGCAATTGATATTGTTGAAGAAGCAAAAGAAAAAGCGCGTGTTGAAGCAGACCGTATCAAGCAAGGTGCACAGGCTGAGATTGATCAAGCCGTTGCCCGCGCGAAAGAAGAACTGCGCAGCAAGGTGGTAACACTGGCGTTGGCTGGTGCGGAAAAAATCCTGGAGTCTTCCATCGACCAGAACGCCCACAACGAGTTGGTAAACAAACTCGCTGCTGAGCTCTAATCGAGGTAGTTATGGCAGAACTCACCACCCTCGCAAGACCCTACGCCAAAGCTGCTTTCCAGCACGCTTTGGCGGCGAACCAATTGCAGTCATGGTATGACGCGTTGGAAGTCGCTGCTGCTGTTGCAGAAGAGGCATCGGTGAAGAAATTGTTAGTCACATCGAGCTTGTCCGCTGCACAGAAGGCATCCGTTTTTATCAATGTCTGCGGTGAAAAACTGGATGAAGCCATGAAAAATTTCATCCAAACCCTTGCCAGCAACAAACGCCTGGCGTTACTGCCTTACATCAAAAATCTTTTTGCTGCTATGAAAGCGCAGCAGGAAAAAACGCTTGATGTAGACGTAACCGCGGCCTATGAACTGCCAGCAGATTTAATTAACAAATTGGCTCAAGTGTTGAGCGCCAAACTGGATCGTAAAGTCAATGTACAAGGCTCGGTAGATAAGGGCCTGTTGGGTGGAGTCGTGATTCGTACGGGCGACACCATTATTGACGGATCCGTTCGTGGTCGCTTGGCAAAACTTGCCGAAGCAATGAAATCCTAATCAGGATTGAGGAACAGAGCATGCAGCAACTGAATCCTTCTGAAATCAGTGAAATCATCAAGCAGCGCATTGCTGGCCTTGAGTTTTCAACAGAAGCCAAAAACGAAGGTACTGTGGTATCCGTTACCGACGGTATTATTCGTATTCATGGTCTTGCCGATGTTATGTACGGCGAGATGATCGAATTTGAAGGCGGCGTTTACGGTATGGCACTTAACCTGGAGCGCGACTCCGTAGGTGCGGTAATCCTCGGTGATTATCGCGGTGTTGCCGAAGGCCAAAAATGTAAATGTACCGGTCGTATCCTTGAAGTCCCTGTTGGTCCGGAATTGTTGGGCCGCGTGGTGGATGCATTGGGTAACCCGATTGATGGTAAAGGCCCGATCAACAACAAGATGACCGATGCTGTTGAAAAGATCGCGCCTGGCGTGGTTTGGCGTAAGTCAGTTGATCAACCGGTGCAAATCGGTTTGAAAGCAATTGATGCCATGGTGCCGATTGGTCGTGGTCAACGTGAGTTGATCATCGGTGACCGTCAAATCGGTAAAACAGCCATCGCTGTTGACGCCATCATCAACCAAAAGAACTCTGGCATTAAATGTATTTATGTTGCCATTGGTCAAAAAGCCTCGTCTGTTGCCAGCGTTGTGCGCAAGTTGGAAGAACACGGCGCTATGGATCACACTATTGTGATCGCAGCTACCGCATCTGACCCAGCCGCTATGCAATTCCTGGCTCCATTCGCCGGTTGTACCATGGGTGAATACTTCCGTGATCGCGGCCAAGACGCTTTGATCATTTATGACGACCTGACCAAACAAGCCTGGGCTTATCGTCAAATCTCCTTGTTGCTCCGTCGTCCACCAGGCCGTGAAGCTTATCCTGGCGACGTATTTTATCTCCACTCACGTTTGCTCGAGCGCGCGTCACGCGTAAGCGAAGCTTATGTTGAGAAGTTCACCAATGGTGAAATCAAAGGTAAAACCGGTTCTTTGACCGCATTGCCAATGATTGAAACCCAAGCCGGTGACGTATCTGCATTCGTTCCTACCAACGTAATTTCGATCACCGACGGTCAGATCTTCCTTGAATCTGGCATGTTCAACTCAGGCGTTCGTCCTGCGATGAACGCCGGTATTTCGGTATCGCGTGTTGGTGGTGCAGCGCAAACCAAAGTCATCAAGAAATTGTCCGGTGGTATTCGTACCGCGCTGGCGCAATATCGTGAGTTGGCGGCCTTCTCCCAGTTCGCTTCTGATCTGGACGAAGCTACCAAAGCGCAATTGGAACACGGTCAACGTGTAACTGAATTGATGAAGCAAAAACAATTTGCTCCATTGAGCGTTGCACAAATGGCCCTGGTACTTTACGCAGCCAACGAAGGTTATCTGAAAGACGTTGCTGTGAATAAAGTACTGGATTTTGAAGCGGCCCTGCTCTCCTTCGCCCAAACCGAATACGCAGACACCATGAAGCACATTGATGCGACCGGTGACTGGAACGGCGAATTGGAAGGCAAGTTCAAAGAGCTGATCACCAAGTTGAAGGCCAGCCGCAGCTGGTAATCCTTGGGATCTGGAGGAGCCGGTTCCGGCTCCATAACCACTTGAGAGTCTTTGAATATGGCAGGCACCAAAGAAATACGGACCAAAATATCCAGCGTGAAGAGTACGCAAAAAATTACCAGCGCCATGGAAATGGTGGCGGCTAGTAAGATGCGTCGCGCGCAGGATCGTATGGAATTAGGCAAGCCCTACTCACAACGCATTCGTGAAGTGATTGGGCACCTGGCCAATTCCAGTCCGGAATACAAACACCGTTTTATGAAAGAACGCCCCGTCAAGCGCGTGGGTTTTATTCTGGTGTCGAGTGATCGTGGTCTTTGTGGTGGTTTGAACGTCAACATGTTTAAAACTGCTATCAAATCCATGAAAGATTGGGCCGATCAACAAGTACAAATCGATTTGTGTCTGGTAGGTGCCAAAGCCGGAGCTTTCTTTAGAAGTTTCGGTGGCAATGTTGTCGCCAGCACACGTGATTTGGGCGAAGCTCCACAGGTATCGGATCTTATTGGTAGCGTTAAAGTCATGTTGGATGCTTTCGAAGAAGGCAAAATCGACAAACTCTATTTAGTCAGTAACGAGTTTGTGAACACCATGACCCAACAACCGACCGTTAGTCAGTTGTTGCCCTTGCTGGCAGAAGATAACAGCAAATTAAAGCACCACTGGGATTACATCTACGAACCGGATGCTGAAGTCTTGTTGAAAGGTTTGTTGACTCGTTTTATCGAGTCACAGGTCTACCAAGCCGTTGTTGAAAACGCAGCCTGTGAACAAGCAGCGCGTATGATTGCGATGAAAAACGCAACCGACAACGCCGGTGAACTGATCGACACCTTGAAACTGATTTACAACAAAGCCCGTCAGGCTGCCATCACCCAGGAAATTTCCGAAATTGTGGGCGGTGCGGCAGCGGTGAGTTAATCACCAGACGATTGGGTTTTGATTTAAAGAAACGATTTTCTTTTAAACCTTCTGCCGGAATTTTTGATTCCGGAACCAAGAGGAATGCAACATGAGTAGTGGACGTATAGTTCAAATCATTGGTGCGGTAATCGATGTGGAATTCCCACGCGATGCAGTACCTAAAGTCTATGATGCTCTGGTGATCACCCAGGGCAACTTGACGCTCGAAGTACAACAACAGTTGGGTGACGGCGTGGTGCGTACCATTGCTCTCGGTTCCTCTGAGGGTTTGCGCCGCGGATTGGAAGTGACCAACACCCACAACCCCATCAGCGTTCCTGTCGGCCGTGAAACTCTGGGCCGTATCATGGACGTTTTGGGTAACCCTATCGACGAGTTGGGCCCCATCGGTGAACAAGAGCGTATGCAAATTCACCGCGCAGCACCCAAGTACGAAGATCTGGCTGCCTCTGAAGAGCTGTTGGAAACCGGTATTAAGGTTGTTGACCTGGTTTGCCCATTCGCCAAGGGTGGTAAAGTCGGTCTGTTCGGTGGTGCCGGTGTAGGTAAAACCGTAAACATGATGGAATTGATCAACAACATCGCCAAAGCCCACTCGGGTTTGTCTGTATTCGCCGGTGTAGGTGAGCGTACCCGTGAAGGTAACGACTTCTACCACGAAATGCAGGAAGCAGGCGTTGTTAACACTGAAAACTTCACCGAGTCCAAAGTGGCGATGGTGTACGGCCAGATGAACGAGCCACCAGGGAACCGCTTGCGTGTTGCCTTGACGGGTTTGACCATGGCTGAAAAATTCCGTGACGAAGGTAAAGACGTTCTCCTGTTCGTGGACAACATCTACCGTTACACCCTGGCCGGTACTGAAGTATCTGCTTTGTTGGGTCGTATGCCGTCAGCCGTAGGTTACCAACCAACATTGGCGGAAGAGATGGGCGTTCTGCAAGAGCGTATTACCTCTACCAAAACCGGTTCTATCACTTCTATCCAGGCGGTATACGTACCAGCGGATGACTTGACTGACCCATCGCCAGCAACCACCTTTGCTCACTTGGACTCAACCGTAGTATTGAGCCGTGATATTGCTGCCAAAGGTATCTACCCGGCGATTGACCCACTGGATTCGACTTCACGTCAATTGGATCCAATGGTCATTGGTCAAGACCACTACTCAGTAGCTCGCGGTGTACAAACTGTATTGCAACGTTACAAAGAATTGAAAGATATCATCGCGATTCTCGGTATGGACGAACTGTCAGAAGAAGACAAACTGACCGTATCCCGTGCACGTAAAATCGAACGTTTCTTGTCTCAACCTTTCCACGTAGCAGAAGTATTCACCGGTTCACCGGGCAAATACGTTCCACTGAAAGAAACCATTCGCGGTTTCAAAGGTTTGTTAGCCGGTGATTACGATCACTTGCCAGAACAAGCTTTCTACATGGTTGGCACAATCGACGAAGCTGTAGAAAAAGCCGGCAAACTCAAGTAAAGAGGCATCACTATGGCTATGACGGTTCAATGTGACATCGTCAGTGCAGAGCGCGCGATATTCTCGGGCTCTGTCGAGATGGTCATCACCACAGGTACGCTGGGCGAAGTCGGTATCACTTACGGCCACGCCCCACTGCTGACCGGCATCAAACCCGGCCCTGTGCGTTTGATTAAAGCAGGCGGCGAAGAAGAAATTTTCTACGTCTCCGGCGGATACCTCGAAGTGCAGCCTTACCACATCACCGTACTGGCCGACACAGCCCTGCGTGCAGATGATATGGATGAAGCCGCTGCCCTCGAAGCGCAAAACCTGGCGCAACAACAATTGGCAAATCAATCTTCCGAGATCAATTTCCAACTGGCCGCTGCCCAACTCGCCGAAGCCGCCGCGCAACTGCGCACGCTACAAGCGATCAAGAAAAAAGCAGGCAAATAATCCTGCTGAAATACCAAAAAAGGGTGACTTTCGAGTCGCCCTTTTTTTGTTTTTGGGGTGTGATTGACCTGATCTATAAGACAACCCAAAATGTGCATCCATTTTTATCTATTGCAGTATTACTGCCTCGCAAAAGGAAGAAGCGTATGTCTAAAAAAGATTTATCAGCAAAACATCACATAACCTTTGAAAGCATTCGTCAGCTGGATGACCTAGGGAATGAATTCTGGTCTGCGCGTGATTTGGCGCCGGTACTGGAATATCAAGAGTGGCGGAATTTCTCGCTAGTAATAGATAAAGCCCGACTTGCTTGTGAAAAATCAGGCCGATTAAACACAGACCATTTTGTTGATATCAACAAAATGGTTGAAATTGGTTCGGGTGCTAAACGGGAAGTAGCAGATGTAAAACTATCTCGCTATGCCTGCTACCTGGTTGTACAAAATGGCGATCCATCTAAACCTGTTATTGCCAATGGTCAAACTTACTTTGCGTTGCAAACTCGACGACAAGAATTAGAAGATGGAAAAAAGTTTGGCCAATTATCAGAAGATGAAAAGCGTTTGGCGATTCGGAATGAACTGGCGGAGCACAATAAAGATCTGGCTGCTGCAGCGAAAGATGCAGGTGTAGAAACCCCACTGGATTACGCCATATTTCAAGATCATGGCTATAAAGGTTTGTATGGCGGGCTAGGTGCAAAAGATATTCATGCTCGCAAAGGTCTGAAGAAAAGCCAAAAAATTCTGGATCACATGGGTAGCACAGAATTAGCCGCTAATTTATTCCGTGCTACACAGGCAGAAGAAAAATTGCGTCGTGATCAAGTGCAGGGCAAACATCAAGCCAATCAAACGCATTTTGAAGTGGGTAAAAAAGTACGAAAAACGATTGAAGAGTTGGGTGGCACAATGCCAGAGGCTTTGCCAACACCAGAACAAAGCATCAAACAAATTGAAAAAACTAAAGAGAAAACTGATAAATAAAAAATCAGCAACAGAAATTACTTTTACATAGGAAACATTATGCTCGACATCCTCATTCTTGCCGCCGGTAAAGGCACACGCATGCGCTCCGATTTACCGAAAGTATTGCACCCTGTGGGTGGCAAAGCCTTGGTGCAACATGTTGCGGATACCGCGCGAAAAGTCGGCGGCGAGCAGCTGTTAATAATTGTGGGTCACGGCGCAGAAAAAGTAGAAGAAAAAATGGCGGCGCCGGATGTGAAATTTGTGTTGCAGGCGCAACAACTCGGAACGGGTCACGCAGTACAACAAGCCCTGCCCCATTTGCGCAATGATGCAAGCGTGTTGATTCTCTACGGTGATGTGCCATTAACCAAAGCAGAAACTCTGCAAAAATTAATTGCAAAAGTCAGTGATCACCAAATGGGTTTGCTCACAGTCAATATGCAAAACCCAACCGGTTATGGCCGCATAGTGCGCGATGCCAACAATAAAGTGATTGCAATTGTTGAGCATAAAGATGCGTCCGACGAGCAGAAAAAAATTACCGAAATCAATACTGGAATTATGGCCGTCAAAGCCAAACATCTACAAAAATGGCTGCCGCAATTAAGCAACAATAACGCGCAAGGCGAATATTATTTAACGGATATTATCGCCATGGCGAAAGCAGATGGCATTGCCATTGAAGTTGAACAACCGGATGCTGTTGAAGAAGTTGAAGGCATCAACAACCGTCAACAACAAGCCGCGCTCGAACGTTTTTATCAACAACAAAAAGCTAACGAATTAATGGTCGCCGGTGTGACCTTGCTTGATCCCGCACGCATCGATATTCGCGGCAATTTAACTTGCGGTCGCGATGTGGTGATCGATGTGAATTGTGTATTTGAAGGTGATGTAGTTTTAGGTGATGGCGTAGTGATTGAACCCAACTGCGTTATCATCAACAGCAAAATTGGTAATCAAACGCAGATTAAATCTTTTAGTCACATTGAAGATTCAACACTCGCCGCTAATTGCGATATTGGCCCCTACGCACGCTTGCGCCCCGGCACAGATTTAGCGGACGACGTAAAAATCGGTAACTTTGTTGAAACTAAAAAAGCGGTGATTGCCAAAGGCAGTAAAGTGAATCATTTAAGTTACATTGGCGACGCAATTGTTGGCAGCAAAGTGAATGTCGGTGCAGGTACGATTACTTGTAACTATGATGGTGTGAATAAATTCAAAACGGAAATTGGTGATAATGCGTTTATTGGTTCCAATTCGGCATTGGTGGCACCGGTAAAAATTGGTGCAAACAGCACCGTAGGAGCAGGCTCTGTAATCACAAAAAATACGGACGAAAATGATTTAGCAATTGCACGCAGTCAACAACGCAATATTAAAGGCTGGGAAAGACCGAAGAAGAAATAACGATACATAATTAAAATTTTTATTCATGCAATAACAACAATGAGGTCAATTACTATGTGGAAAATAACGCTTTTTTGCTTGCTCGCTTTTTTAACCGCTTGTGATTCAGGTTCGAATAATACACCAGTAACAGATTCATCACTTGTGGCATCGTCGGTTTCGCAAAGCAGTTCGTCAATTGCGGTAACAGATCTGAGACTAATTGGTCGATTCGATAAAAGTGTTGAAGGTGAATATAGTTTTACCTGGCCGGGTTCTGCGCTTGAATTTCGTTTTGAAGGTACCAGTGCAAAATTAAAAATGGCCAGTACAAGACGAGTGCGCTTTGAAGTGGATGTAGATGGGACAAAAAAAGATTTATGGGTTGAATCGGGAGAAGCGGTTTATAGTTTGGCAGAGGATTTGCAACCCGGGGCACATCAAATCCGATTAACGCGACTTATCGAATCCTTTGAAATAGTCACTCGCGTTATAGGAAAACCAATCGTTGACAAACTATTGCCAGCACCCGCATCACCAGAAAAAAAATTATTGGTGATTGGTGATTCCATCACGGCAGGTTACGGTGTAGAAGGCCCTGATCAGAATTGTCATTACGCTATGGAGACCAGCAATCAACAATTAAGTTATGCCGCAGTTGCTGCAAAAAAATTGGGTGCAGATTTACACGCAATTGCCTGGTCCGGTATAGGTGCATGGCGTTCTTATGCGGAAAAAACACCGGTTAATCCCAATATTCTAACGCGCTATCAACGAACACTGGCAGATGATGCAAACAGTGTTTGGGATGTGACGGCTTACAATCCGGATGCAATTTTAATCAACATAGGTACCAATGATTACTGGGAGGGCTCTGTTGGTGATGAGTATCGTCAAGGGATGTTGAATTTGATCAATCGCATTCAACAGGATTATTCAGGAAAACCCATTTATTTGATCATCAGTCCAATGCTGGGTGGAGCAGCGAGAGATTCGCAACAATCGGTTTTAAATTCGTTTGTATCCACACAAATAAAATTATTGGATTTGGGAAAAATAGAATCGGCGGATGGTTTGGGCTGTGATTATCATCCTAACACTACCACCAATAATCGAATGGCGGCAGCATTGGAATTGCAATTGAAAACCGATTTAAATTGGTAATGCGCGTAAGAAAAAATAATGTAAAAAAGCCCGGTTTTCTCCGGGCTTTTTTATTCGTTTGTCGATGCAAACAGCTTATTGCCAAGTGAAAATTATTTTCCAGTGTAGGGCAAAGATGAATGGTGCAGCACTATGCGAATCTTGCCATCATCGGTTTTTTTAAAGCCCCAGGTTTTATCGACGGTAGTCACTTGGCCACTTTTGTCTGTAAGCGATACTTTACCCATGGTAATCGCCATATCACCATTGATATAGACGGCTGCATTTCTGTAGCTGTAGTCAGTCCAACTTTTCAAAGCAAATCCTTTGTCTTGGGTATATTGCTTATTACCGCCTACAAAATAGGATAAGGCTCCCTGATAATCTGTGCGAAATGTTTGCTCGCCACCACTCAATGTGGGTTTAAATAATACTGGCCCAAGATTGTATCCGTAAGCAGAATCCAACACGGTTTTGGCCGTTGCTGTGGCTTTTTCCAATCCACTTTTATCATAGTCTGAACTGATTTGAATAAGCGCCTTGCCCCAGGCATCTTGTGCAGCTTTGACTTCCGCTTCAGTGATGTTGGTATTCAGGGTTTGGGAAAAAACCAAAGGTGAGTAAAGAGCAACCAGGGTAAGTGCGGTGCGAAATAGTTTGTGGGTATTCATAAAAGATCCTCATTAATTGTCTTGGTGAGGACTGCAGTATCCAATTGCCGTGAATGACAGAGGATGGATTGAAAATGAAAATTTGGGTTAAACAAGATTAACATCAGATTAACGACAGGCTTTATCGCGAACGGATGGTTTACTCTATAAACCGGTATTGATTAACGTGAAGTGCGCAGGAGTAAATGTGTTCCGAAGCAAATTGTATTTGACCTTTTTTCTATTATCAGCGATTACCCTTGTGCAAGCCGGGTTGGCGATTTGGGCTTCCAACGTTGCCAGCTACCACGTTGAGCGTAGCCGTGTCGCCAATCAGATGTTGGCCGAATTTATTACGCTCGGGGCTGACAAACAGCGTTTGAAAGTTTGGCTGGCACAATCACTTTTAGTGAAAGATACGACGGTGGAACAGCGCGATAAATATTTAAAACAAATGCAACAAAGTTTGAGCCATCTCAATGAATTATTGGCGCACGATCAACAACTATCAAAACACCCGGAAGATTTTTCGGCAATTGGCCAGCAGCTAAAATCCTTGTTCATACTTGAAACAAACGTTGCGGCTTTGGAAAAAAGTTTGCGCAACAAACAGGTTAACCCAAAACATGAGGCTGAAATTTGGCGATTACTGATCCAGACATTTGACAATCTGGAAGGGCTCGATTTAAAACATTTGATTTCGGATTCTATCGAACTGCAACGAAAGCGGTCAGCCGAAGCGGAAAAAAAAGCAGCGGCGGCATTACAACGTGTTCGACTGTTAGTGATTATCGTATCGGTATTTGGTGCAGTCTGCGCAGTGACCCTGACCCTGGTGTTATCGAGAGCGCTGTATAAACCCATACAACAACTATTGACCGGCACATCGGCCTTATCAAATGGACAGTTGGATTATCGACTTCCCGAGTTGGATCATTCTGAATTTAGTACGCTGGCGCGAAGCTTTAATCAAATGGCGGCAGGTTTGGAAAGAGCGCGACAACAGGAGGAGGATCACACGCGCAGAGTGGAACAGGAAGTGAAGGAACGAACGCAACAATTGCAACATGCGTTGGAACAGTTGCAGCAAGCCGAGCAACAACAACAGCGATTTCTTGCCGATGTAAGCCACGAATTACGCACACCGGCAACCGCCATCAGAGGGGAAGCAGAAGTGAGTTTGCGCGGTGGCGATAAAACACCGGAATTTTATAAAGATTGTTTGGTACGTATTGCGGATACCAGCGTTCAACTTTCACGTCGTATTGATGACTTACTCATGTTGGTGCGTGGCAATCAACATCTTCATTTAAAATATCGAACAGTTTCGTTGCAAGATCTATGGTTGCAAATAGAGGAATTGACACAGCGACTCGCATCCAGTTATTCGATACATATTAACTGTGCTGCGTTTCCCAAAGAGTTGGCCGATGTGAAGTTATGGATTGATACCGAAAAACTATTGCAAGCACTGCAAATCATTTTGGATAACGCCATACGATACTCAGGCAAACAGAAAATGATAGATGTCAGTCTGCAAGTGGATGAACAATGCAAAATCGATGTGAGAGATTATGGAATTGGTATAGCACCCGACGATTTACCGCAGGTATTTAATCGCTATTTCCGGGCGAATAACGCACGCGATGTGCGCCCCGATGGATTGGGAATCGGTTTGTCGCTATGTAAAACACTCATACAGAGTTTACACGGCAGTATTGAGTTATTCAGCGAACAACACCAGGGTACGAAAGTGACCCTGATACTGCCACTCATAGAAGAGGAAAACTGATGCAGATATTAATCGTCGAGGACGAAAAAAAAGTAGCCGACTTTTTAGTAAGAGGATTACGGGCCGAAGGTTATTTTATCGATTGTGTTGATGATGGCAGTGAAGTCATGGGAGCATTAATTGAGCTGAAACCGGATCTGGTTATTCTGGACAGAATGTTACCCAAACTTGATGGCTTGCAGATCTGCAAATTAATCCGATCGCAACAACTTCCAGTGCGAGTGTTGATGTTGTCTGCTTTGGCGGAAGTGTCTGATCGTGTCGATGGATTAAAAGCAGGAGCTGACGATTATTTAGTTAAACCATTTGCATTTGAAGAATTACTCGCACGAATAGAAGCTTTATCAAAACGCAATCCATTCGCCAGTCCTGATCGCAATTTGGTGGTTGGTACTCTGGAATTAAATCTGGACAGCATGCAAGCGAAACGGGACGGAATTCCATTGTCCCTGACCGCAAAAGAATTAGCGGTTTTGGAATTGCTGATGTCCAGTCCTCAAAAAGTGTTTAGCCGTGAACGTATATTGGCGACAGCATGGGGAATTAATGAAGACCCATTAACCAATGTTGTTGATGTGTACATAAGACGTTTACGAAAAAAAGTGGATGCACCCTTCGAAAAACATTACATCAAAACACTGCGAGGAATAGGTTACTGCCTATCAATTGATGGTGAATAATCTATACCGATCCCATACAAGAATTGAGCTTGATGAAAGTATTGAAAACAATATCAGGTGCTGTCGTGCCCTTGTCGTGTCAATTTCGTGTGGCTGTCGTCACCGGTTAAGCGTTTTAAATTAATACTGCTAACACCACAGCAGGAGATTATTTATGTCGATTCAAAAAATGCGCCTCAAGCGAGGCTGGTCTCAACAACAGCTTGCAGATGCGAGTGGTTTAAGTGCGCGTACCATACAGCGTATTGAAGCCGGGCATCCGCCGAGTGTTGAAACATTAAAATCAATCGCTGCGGTATTTGAAGTTGATTTTCAAACACTGACCACGGAGATTGTTATGAAAGACCAAACTGATGAAATGCAAAAAGCGCAAGAGCGAATTGCGTTTAAAAAGGTAGAGCGCTTACGTAAATTTTATTTGCATTTGATGATGTATATTGTGACTAACGCTGGATGCATGGCTATCAACTTGCTGACCAACCCTGACTACCTGTGGTTTTTCGGAACCTGCATTTTTTGGGGCATTGGTCTTGTTGTGCACGCGCTGACGGTATTTGTTTTCGATAAATATTTTACAGGCGAGTGGGAGTTAGCCAAGGTTGAACAATATTTGGGAAGGAATTTATAAAATCCAGCTCCTGAATTGGGATGCGAATTTTTAATTCAGGTGCGGGATATTGAATGGACAGCAGGGAACAGAATTGACCTTATCACGCCGCTATCGCGATAGCTTTAAAGCGCGATTGGTATCAGGCTGATAAAAGTTCACAGTAATCTCCTAAAAAGCCCAGTTAAAAACCGGGCTTTTTCTTGTCAATCCATATGAATTATTTTGTCGAGCCAGGCAACAAACCTTGAGTTGCTTGTTCGATCACACTATTGATTGGGTTACTGGTTGCCGTTGTATCCGTTTTGGCGGTGAGCTCCAATCTGGTGGGTTTAACAATTTTGTCGAATTCAAATTGACTGAGTTTGAATACAGATGACTTGTCGCTGCGGCTAACAAAATAATTATTATTGGCAGAGACCAAATCATATTGGTAGCCACCCGGATTAAGAGTAAAGGTTTTTTTATCTCCGGCAGGCATCTCATTGGCTAACTCCATAATTTGAAGATTGGCAAAAGCATTGGCCAATTCATTCGCTTTAACGGAATCAACCTTGTCACTGCTATTAACAAACTCCCAATTGCTGTTGTTTTTTCGCAGGGCGAAATCAGCGGCGGTGATTTGTTGGGCATCTTTGAATGCCAGCAAATCTTTTTTCAGCCAATCGTTATTACCGGTAGCGAATTCAAAGCTGCTGAGTTGCACGGCATAAACGGAGTCATCACCTTGTTTGCGCAAGTGAATTTTTTTGAATCCGGGTGATGTACCCAGAAACAAATCAACCGCTTTTTGATCACCTTTGTAAAACTCCACATGGCGTTGGAATTTTTTCTCGCTGACATCAAAGCGCTCGTGGCTGGTAGAGCTGGTGGTTACCGGCCAGGTTAACTTGGTGCCTTTGAGTTTATCCAACAAGTCGTTGAGTTTTTGTTCATCGACTGGCAGTTGTTTTAAATCAGGCAACTGCCACAGACCATTCACTTTTTGCAAAGTGACACTTGCATTGGCATCGCGAATGACAATTTTATCTGACTCAAGATCAGTTGCTGATAACAGCGGTTGGGAATCGGGTATCGATTGCCGGTTTTGATTCCAGGCAAAAATACCTATCACCAATAACAGTTGTACAAACAACAAAACTGTGAGTCGTTTCTGTAAATTGTTGAGAGGCGATTGTTTAATTTCAGTATTGGAAACTTCAACCGCTGATTTTGGAAAATTAACCCATTGATTCATGGTATTGATCTCCTAGTTTGCCAGCCATTGTTGATATTGTTGTTCGCGTGCGCGCTTGAATCTGTGTTGGATAAAACCAACAACGAGTAATGCCAGCAGCGCCAGTCCGTAATTCAAATATTCCCAAAATGCTTGCGTCGATTCTTCCAAGGCGGGCAAAGTGCGATTGAAATTGCCACGCGCACGAATCGTCATCAAGCCCTCGTCTTCTACCGCGTAATCAAGGGTATTTGCCAGCAATTGAATTGAATTCAAATACTGACCACCATTAGCCACACTTGCCATGCCCAATAAAGTATCGTTGAGGAAATCATTGGAGCTGAACACAATAATGCGCGCGGAATCGGGTGAGTGTTGAATCACCGGATGAACTTTTGTTGATGTATTTTCTGCCGGTTTTTGCTCACCTGAAGCGGGATCAACTTTTGCGAGAGGTGATTCTTTGCCAGCAAACCAGGATGCAAATTTGCCTTGTACCACTGCACCCAGCAACTGGGATTTTTGTTCTCCATCAGGCGTATAACGTGTCAAACCTGAATTGGTTACTTGAGGCATCACATCAGTACTTGAACTTAACCAGGATTCATCAGAGCTGCGCAATAATTCAGTTACTTTGCGCGATTTTTGTTTTTCCTGATCGATAATAATCGGCGATGCCCAAGCCAATGTGGTTTGTGGCAAGCCGCTGGTGATGGCGGAATCTGCATTTAAACCTGCACCGCGAATATCCACAAAATAGGGATAATCCAACATGCGCATTTCTTGCAAACTGAAACCGCCCACATTGCGTTGCACAGGCACAGGGAAAGGAACACTTTGTTTATCCAACACCAATTTTTCATCGAGTGTAATGCCGTTGTGTGCCAGCCATTGCTTCAAACCCGAATTTTGTTGTTGCAGACTTAAACTGCGTTGGCTGATGTTAGCGGAATAAGGTGAGCTGGCGAGAATCACGCTACCACCTTGCATCAGGAATTGATCTATCGCGAAGATTTGTTTTTCATCCAGATTTTTTGGCGCGGTCACTAACAGCACATCAGCATCAGCCGTTACAGAACCATCTTTCAAATCATCGCGCACAATATTCAATTCAGCGCCGAGGAATTGTTCCAGCTGATTGAATTGGGCACCACCGGGATTGCCATGATAGCTACCGGCATAATCCGGCTCGGGCACCACCAGTGCAACCGTTTTGGTAAAGCCACTGGCAAAACGTTTTACTGCAGCATTGAAATTGCGTTCAAAACTGGTCGCTGTTAAATCATCCAGCGGAATTTGCACACCCTGATCATTTTGCGACAAGGTTAAATAAAAATAAAAACGTTCGTTGCTTAACAAATTGGTGGCCATAGGTTGGAAACCAAAATCTTTGGCAATTTGTTCAGCCAGTTTGCCGCCGTCAGCTTCGGGATCTTGAATAATGACTTGCAAGCGATTGGAAGATTTTTCCTGTTGTTTTTTCAATTCTGTTTCCATACCGGTTTTAAAATCTTTCAAGGCTTGGGGTAATTTGTTATCAGCCGATATATAAGCCTTGAACACCAACTCACCTTTGACTGTGTCAAATAAATTACCGCCGGCTTGATAGGACTGAAGTACTTTTTTAATCGCACGAGTCAGATCGTGTTCGGGGTTGCGCAACTGAACATCAATTTCGGTTTCAGCTCCACCGGATTTCACTTCGATCAAATCGCGGAAACCCAACACCTGATATTCATCACCATACTGTACCAGCACATTGAAATAGGAATTCACCAGCGATGCCTGATAGCGATTCGCCATCTGAAACGGAACCGGTTGAATAGCATATTTTTGATTGGCTTCTTCTTCCAATTCGGGATTGGTAATAGGGTCAACAAATTCCACCCGCACCTTACCCTGACTTTCAATTTCATATTCTTTCATCAGGTCGCGAATTTGCGGTACCAATGGCGATAAAAGTGGATGGGTTTTACTGCTGAAATAGCCGCGCATCAACAGCGGTTCTTGCAATTGACTTAAATAATGTTGGGTTGCGGGCGAAATGGAATATTGATTGCCGCGAGTGGCATCAACACGCAGGCTGTTGATTTGCCCCAGCCACAAATTAGCGCCCAGTGCATTTGCTAACAACAGCAAAGTGATTGTACGCCACGCGTGATGATGTTGTTTGTTACCGGTCGCTGCCCAGCGTTCACGTTCAAGTGTGAAAGTATTCAGCGCAAGAAATACCAGAATCAAACTTAAATAATAATAAAGATCCCGCAGATCAATCACGCCGCGCGTAATCGATTCAAACCGTGAACCTGTGCCCAGCAGTCGCAACCATTCACCGGTCGTGATGCCGAAAAAATCGGTGAGTGATTTGCTTCCCAATAAATAAAAAAATCCACACACAGCAACAGCAGTAATCAAACTGACGATTTGATTATCGCTGCGTGACGACACAAACAAACCAATACTTAAATAAGCAGCACCCAGCAATAAAGTGGCAAGATACCCCGTCACTACTGGGCCCCAATCCAAATCACCCAAAATGGCAACGGTGATAGGTAGCGGCAAGGTAATGATGAGTGCAATTGCCAACAAGGTCATACAACCCAAAAATTTGCCCAATACAAAATGCCACAGAGGAACGGGTTGGGTCAGTACATGCTCCAAAGTGCCGGTGCGTCTTTCCTCACTCCACAAGCGCATGGTCAATGTGCTGGCAAGAAAAATCAGCAGCAAGGGCATCCACTCAAACAGCGGACGCACATCGGCAATATTGCGTGCAAAAAATGCTTCGCCCCAGAAAAAAGTAAACAGACTGACCGCTGCAAAAGCGGCTAAAAATAAATAGGCGATGGGCGATGCAAAAAACAAATGGATTTCTTTTTTGGCGATACGCCCGATAGTTTGTTTAGGCTGCATGGCGAACCTCCTTCGGAGTAAACACAGAGTCTTGTGAATTCACTTCGCGGAATAATGTTTCCAGATCGCGGGTTTCCGCTGTCAGTTGATATAAATCGGCACCCGAATGGATGATGGTTTTGGCTACCGCTGCGCAAAGGTTTTGCAGATCTACATCGTCATGCACATGCAAACGTAAAGTTGTCGGATTTTGCTCGACAAGATTGACTTGATGCACATTGGGTAAGGCGTTTAAAAGTTCAATCGCGTTATCGGCAGACGCATTGGTTTTTACCAACAGTGAACGACTTAAACGCAGTTCCGCCAATTTTGCATCTATCACCAAACGACCCGCGCGCATCATCAACACACGATCACACAATGCATCCACTTCTTGCATGATATGAGTGGAGAGAATCACGGTGGCATCTTTGGCGATTTCACGAATCAGTTCACGCATTTGTTGGGTTTGTTGCGGGTCGAGACCGTTGGTGGGTTCGTCGAGAATCAGCAACGCCGGTTTTCCCAATAATGCCTGGGCAACGCCCACTCGTTGTTTGTATCCACGCGACAAGGTATTAATTGAAGCTAATAATTTATTGGCAATATCGGTTGCCTGGATAACACGTTTCACTTCGCGTTGTTTTTCCACGCCGCGCAAACCTTTCAGCTCGGCTGCGTAATCCAGATAATCAGCCACCGACATCTCGGGATACACGGGTAAACTTTCTGGCAGATAACCGATTTTTTGTTGCAGGGTTTTTAAATGTCGTGCAAGCGATTGTCCATCCAACACAATCTCACCCGCACTGGGTTCAAGATAACCGCTTAACATTTTCATTACAGTGGTTTTGCCCGCACCATTGTGGCCGAGTAAACCCACGATTTCGCCTTTGGCAATTGAAAAACTCACTGCATCAGTAGCGACAAAATCACCATAAGCTCGCTTGAGTTGCGACACTGTCAGCATAAAGCCTCCTCGTTTGTGAATTTAAAAAAACAACAAATTTGGCACGTAGAAAAACCTTCCCTTTAGAGAAAAAAGCAAAACAATGTGGTTTTTTAACCGGGCGGTATGCCGAACAGAATGGTTGTCGCGAGCAGCAAAAAGAGTGTGCGATACATTGTTTTTTCCTCAGTGACGGGGGTTATTCCCACAAAACAATCGTAATGACAATCAAAAATTACCTGTATTTTTCAGGCGGGCTTTAGATAGGGGCAGATAGCAAAAGTTCAAGAGTGAATTCGTGCAAAGGTCTCAAGAACGGGTTCTAATAACCGTAAGAGCTGAAAACTTGTCTACACTTGAAGAGTTCAGATAATGGAGTAATCGATGCAAATAAAAACAGCCCTGTCTTCTTTGGTTCCGCTTTACCGTATGCTTGTGGGTTCAACCTTGTTGGCATTGGTCGCAATATTGGCCTATTTCATATTGCCTGAGCGTAAATTACGAATACTGCCGAATCTGGCGCAGGAGTCTCATCTTTTTTTCGATGCTGAACAAGGTGGAAAAACGACGGCTGAGTGGGTTGATCGTGGCAGATTCGACTTCGTCTGTCGCGCACCGGCAGACAACATTCCAGTGCCCTATTGTGGGTTGAGTATTAATTTCCGTGAAGATGTGGATTACTCCCGCTATCAACATATGGAATTGAAAATCCATTACAAAGGCAGTAACGAGAGATTGCGTTTGAAAATGCATAGCTTTAAACCTGCGGGTGCCGAAGATTCGCGGGAGACATTGCAAGGATTGGAGGTGAGCTTTCTGGCGTTGGAAACAAGGGAGTTGATGATGGTCAATAATTATGGATGGGGAATTCTTGCAAACTCCCAGAGGGGTTCTACACATGGTGCGGTGGCCATCAGTATTGATCTGGTACCCCCGATAGTGCCGGGTGAGCACCAGATCCAGCTGGATTACATTGATATTCAAGGTGAATTATTGGCGGCTGAATCCTGGTATTTGGGGGTGGCGATTCTCTGGTTGATGTCCAATCTTTTGTTCATTACTCGCCATTTAATGTTGCAGGAAAAGCGAATTCGCAATGATTCCCAGCGACTGGTAACACTGGCGCATTATTCCGATGATTTGCAACAGGAGTCGCAACGCTACAAATTACTTTCCAGTACAGATTCATTAACCGGTGCGCTTAATCGAAATGGCTTCGCCACTGAAATGAGCCAGCGCGCGCCGACAGGCAAAATGCCACTCAACACCATGCTGATGATTATTGATCTGGATCACTTCAAAAAAGTAAATGATAACTATGGCCATGATGCTGGCGATTCAGTGTTGCGTGAAGCGGCACAGGCGATTAATAAAAACATCCGCGCAACAGATCGTTTTATTCGTTGGGGCGGAGAAGAATTTTTACTCTTCTGCGAGAATACCAACGAACAACAGGCTTTATTAATTGCAGAAAAAATTCGTGCAGCTATTGAGGCTATGAGCATTCGTTATCACGATGAATTGATCCCGGTAACTGTCAGTATTGGCATTGGTGTTGCGATAGCCTATGAAGATTTTGATATTTTATTTCAACGCACTGACAGCGCACTTTACAGAGCGAAAAATTTGGGGCGTAATTGTATAGTGCTTTCTGATGCTGAAGATAAACAGCCGCCCGCTGATTGATGGAAATGAATTAACAAAATGACGAAAACCCATACTCCTGCTTTAATCAATATCGAAATTTTACGCGACTGGCAAAAAGAATTTGATTGCGTATTACTGGACGCCAGCATTCCACCCATAGGCACAGCGCCGGAAAATATCGTTAAAGAAACCATTCCGGGCAGTTTGTTTTTTGATATTGAAAAATCTTTCAGTGACCCTGATAGCGGCTTACCACACACCTTGATTAGACCCAAAGAATTTGAACAAAAAGTTCAAGCGCTTGGTGTTAATCAACATAGTGTGGTGGTGGTATTCGATGCTTACGGTGTTTATTCATCGCCACGTGCCTGGTGGATGTTTAAAATTATGGGACATGAAAAAGTTTTTATAATAAACGGCGGCTTGCTGGCCTGGAAAAATGCGGGCTACAAAACCGAATTAACTTTTGCACAGCCAAAAAATCCCGGAGATTTTCAAGCAAATTTTCAAGCGGATCGTGTGGTAACAAAAGAACAAATCAAAGCGCAACTCCATAATCCAATCTACAACATTTTTGATGCACGCAGTGCAGCCCGTTTTAATGGTCAGGTAGATGAACCCCGAAAAGGTTTACGCAGAGGTCATATTCCCGGTTCGCACAATATTCCTTTTGGCGAATGTGTTGAATCCGGTTATTTGAAATCGAATCAGGTTTTATCATCCATAGTTAAAAACGATTCTTCTATGCAGAATGTTTTCACTTGCGGCTCTGGCATTACAGCCTGCATCCCGCTTCTGGCATTTTATGAAGCGGGATACAAAAACCTTTCGCTCTATGATGGTTCCTGGGCGGAATGGGGTGCGGAGTAAATAAAACGCCAATAATTTAAAAATAATTTGTTATTTTATTTTCACAACCACCTTGCCTTTTGCCCGGCCTTGGACGAGGTATTCAAGCGCGGATTTTGCTTCATCAAATGGAAATACCTTGTCGATCACCGGTTTGATGCGCTCAGACGAAAGTAGTTTGCCAATCTCGGCGAGTTGGGCACCATCGGGACGCACGAAATGAAATTCGTAGGAGGTACCCTGCTTCTTAGCGAGTTGTATGATTTTGCGGCTCATAAGCCCAAATACAAATCTCAAAACGAAGTTCAACCGCTTGGCCCGTGCGAAAGCGACATCCAATGGCCCGACAATAGATACTATTTTGCTGCCTGGTTTAAGAATATCGAGAGATTTTTCAATCGCATCGCCCTTGACTGTGGCGAATACAGCGTCGTAACCATGCAGTACTTTTTCGAATTCCTGTTTTTTGTAATCAACAATCTCATCAGCACCAAGGTTGTTCACCAAAGAAACATTGCCTGTGCTGGTAGTGGTTCCTACCTTGACCCCCAAATGCTTTGCCAGTTGGATGGCAAAAGAGCCTATACCGCCAGACCCTGCAGGAATAAATACTTTTTGACCGGCGCGAAGATTCAGGCGCTCCTTTAACACTTGCCAGGAGGTAAGCCCAACCATGGGTATGGATGCCGCTTGTATAAAATCCAAATTGTCAGGTTTGAGCGCCGCCGCCTGTTCTGGCACCACCGCAAACTCCGCAATGGAACCTGTACCCAAATCGAAGATGCTGGCAAATACTGCATCGCCTGGCTTGAAGCGCGTTACACGGCTACCAACCTTGGTGACAACACCGGCCAGGTCGCTGCCCAATGTTGCGGGAAGTTTGAAATGCAAAACAGGTTTGAACATACCGGTGGGTATTATATTGTCAACGGGGTTTATAGCTGCCGCGTGTACCTGAACCAGTAGTTCATCGGGTTTCAGTGTGGGGAGGGCAACATCTGTGAAACCAATTTCCGGTGATTTGCCATAACGTTTGAAGGTGAGTGCTTTCATGGTTTTGTCCAATAATCAATGCTGGTGGTTTGGTAAATACTCTTTCCTGTTCAGGTATCAAGTTGCAGATTCTTGCGAATAGCTGCATCAAATAACCCCGCTGGCGCGAACCTACGCAGAAACTGCAATTGAGCTGCTGCTTTACCGGCGGTGTAACGGCGCTTGGGTTGCTCTGCACGGATGGTTTTCAACACGACGTCAGCTACCACTGAGGGTTGGTCGCCATTCTCCATTGCCTGATTAACCATCTTGGTAACCTGCGTCCTAATCTGCTGATACACATCAAGCTTTGTATCTGGTTGGAGATTGTTTACCTCGAACTGCGTCTTGGTATACGCCGGTTCGATGACGGAAACTCTTATTCCATAGCCACGTAATTCGTGGTCCAGCGCCTCTGAGTAGCCCTCAACGGCATGTTTGGAGGCACAGTAAAGTGCGGCGTAAGGGACGGACACCAGACCCAAAATGGAGCCCATGTTAATAATCCGGCCACTGCGTTGGCGGCGCATTTGTGGCACAACGGTCCGCGTCATGCGCACCATACCCAGGAAATTGGTATCGAAGACTGATTTGGCTTGTTCTATGGAACTCTCCTCTGCGGCGGCAGGCGCAACACCAAATCCCGCGTTATTTACCAACACATCGATACGCCCCTCCAGAGCCAGCAGCTGATTGACCGCCGCTACGACGGAAACATCGTCAGTAACATCCAGTGCCAGCATAGGGAAGGAATATTGACCAGACTTTGCGCCACGTCTACTGGTGCCGTAAACCTTGTAGCCCTCTGCTGCAAGTTTGTTGGCAATTGCTTCACCGATACCTGACGAGGCGCCGGTGACAAGAACTACGGGTTTAATGGTTTGCATGGATTTCATCCTCTAAAGTTATTTCTATCAGGTTGTTAGTGAGCGAGTTGATAGCGCTCGGCAACCCGGGCTTGATTGATATCTGACAGAAGCAATTGGCGCGCGCCATCAAGAGCATCCCAGCGGGTAGCGTCTTGCAGTGGTGGGATGGTTACCAGTTCACGGCGATCAAATCCAGCCAGTGCCGCATCTACAAGGTCGTCCACTTTCATCATCGCCGGGAAGCTACTAATGTCGATACCGGCACGGTCCCAAATTTCGGTGTAGGTTCCCGCAGGAAGCACGGCTTGGACATAAACCCCTTTGGCCAGGAGTTCCATTTGCAGACCTTGTGACAAAAACAGCACGAATGCCTTGGTTGCGCCATAGACTGACATTTGAAATTCGGGCGCGAGGCCAACCACAGAACTGATGTTAACGATGGAGCCTTTACCTGCTTGCACCAGACGCGGCGCTATTGCGTTTGAGAGCCGTGTCAGTGCGGTGACATTGAGTGCGATCAGTTGCTCGATTGCGGCGGGAGTCTGTTCGATGAAGCTGCCAGACTGTGCGATACCGGCATTATTGATCAGTGTTCCGATGCGCTCGTCATCGCGCAGGCGTGCTTCAACAATGGCTAGATCGCCGATTTTGGTCAGGTCAGCTTGCAGCACATCGACCTTGATGCCGTATTGCTGCTGCAGGCGGGAGGCGAGCGCATCCAGCCGCGCCTGGTCGCGTGCAACCAGTATCAGGTCGTGGCCACGGCGTGCAAAGCGCTCGGCATAGGTGGCGCCAATGCCAGTGGACGCGCCGGTAATAAGAACAGAATTGAGTGTAGTCATGGGGATTTTGCTCCAGGTTAATTAGTATCTGATGGTTGTTGTTTTTAATGATGACGATCATAATCTAAACTGTCAAGCACTTTGATTATGATCATCATCAATGTAGTATGGAGATATGTTTTCAGGCGAGGGTCAGACAATGAAGGTTTCAAAAGCACAGGTGCAGGAGAATCGGGCACGCATCGTTGAGGTGGCCTCGGTACTGTTTCGTGAGCGTGGTTACGACGGCGTAGGTGTGGCAGATTTAATGGCGGCGGCGGGTTTGACTCATGGAGGATTTTATAAACATTTCCGATCCAAAGCTGACTTGATGGCAGAGGCGGCGGCCGAGGGGCTGGCGCAATCGGCAGCAAATACGGCTGATATCGATGTGGTCGCGTTCGTGAACCAATACCTGTCCCGGCAGCACCGTGATACACCTGGAAACGGCTGTACTATGGCAGCATTGTGTGGAGATGCTGCACGCCAGCCGGAATCGATCAAAGCGGTATTTGCGGATGGTATTGAAAGGCAGCTCGCCGTTTTGGCGAACAACGATGAGATAGATGAAAACGTAAAAAAACAAGTGCGAGCCATGATAATTGACACCATTGCCCATGCTGTGGGCGCGATGGTTTTATCCCGATCCTGTCCGGACGATTCCCGATTGGCGGATGAAATTCTGGAAATTTGTCGAACCAGTATTCTTCGTCAGTATGAGTGCCAAACTCCTTGAATTTGACACATAAAAAAGCCTCGTTAACATTAACGAGGCTTTATATTTTTCGATTTTTGAAGACTATTCCATTTTAAGTTTGTAATGACAGTAGACATCAAGGCCGGGTTTGCCTTTATGGTAAATTTTTTTATTTTGATGCCAGACAATTTCGTTATTGGTGGAGTTGCCATCCACTGACTCCATGGTATTACTCGCGTAATCAATTCGGGTAACGATAAAATGATGATGCACTGCTTTACCTTTTGAATCCGGGGTTTCCCTGACGACGGCAACATCACCGGGGCGCATACCTTTGGCGCTCCAGGTTTTATCGATGCCGGCTCCTACAATGCCTTTTCCTGAAACCCATTTAACATCCAGTCCTCCGTATTTTTTTAACACGTAACAAGCAAAAATTCCGCACCAGGCAATTGACTGCCCATTGATTGAAATATTGCCACTGGCCTTTTTAAACTTTTCCAGATCGCCATTAGAGGGTGCCTTAAGCCCTGCCGTAGTAAATATATCGATCATTTCCAGGCTGGTAGGTTTCCAGTGGGTGTCTCCGTACCAGGCATTTGCTTCGAACAATGCCCAGTCAACAATATCTAATCGCGTTGCCATATGATCTCCTGAATTCAGATTGACGTTATAGAAATAAAAAAGGAAAGATCGAAAATGCGTGATAATCCTGAACGCACGGATATTAACTCTCGGAAAAAACTTCGACTATCGCAGGATTTCAAGAAGTTGATCTGGATTATGTTTTTTTAATTTCACAGCCTGATTTCTTGAATAGACATGGGTTTTCGGGTAGATACCTGCATGGTCTATAAAGTCATATTTGAAAGCAGTCATCAACAGGAATCCACATGAACATCTATAAAACTCCCGACACAGATAGCTCAAAACCTGAAAGCCCGCAATTTAAACCAATCAATGCCATTTGTTATGGGTTATTGATATCGGTTGTACTCACCATGCTTGTCAGCATGGTTGAAGTCATGATTTTTGCAATCATTGTTGCGACAACACAAGGCAGTGAAAATATTTCTGCGGATTTTATGGCAGACAATTCACTATTTTTGATCATTGATTTAATCGTAACGTTTGGCTGTTTGTTTTTTGCAGGAAAAATGACGGGTAAATATGCGGTTGGTCAGGAATTAAAATTTGGATTGATAGTCGCTTCGCTGACACTTTTAATTTACGTTTTAATTTATTTCAGTATAGATGCCACTGCGAGTTATCCGGTTTGGTATGACTTGATGACATACATCAATATTTTTGTCGCTATATTGTGGGGTGCCAAATCGGTTAAGCGATTTAATTCAAAATCGGATAAAGATTAAAGAGCGGACTGATCAGGTTTATTTTTAAATAAAAAAAGCCCGGTAATAAAACCCGGGCAACAACGGTACTAACAACACACAACAAAAACTTTTTATAAAACGATTACGCAATCACAAGATTAAAACTGGCTGATAAATTTCCAGGCTTCTTGTGGAATCCAACTTTCTGGTTGGCCTGCATCATGTTGAGATGGCCAGTGACCGCCATCAAATGCACACCAACGTACGGGATAACCTGCAGTACAGTTTTGATATGAAGTACAAATGTGCGTACCACTTCCGCGTGCGGGTTCTAATGGATTTTGTGCCGTGCATCGGTTGTTTCTCACAGCGCGATCACGTAGCGAACGGCCTTGAGCAATACTCAACACGTTGTCGTCCAAACCGTGAGTTGCAAAATAAGCAATCGGTTGGGTTCCACCATCACAACCACTTAGTTGCGCGCCTGCGTAAAGTGCAACACCGCGAAATACATTCGCACGTGCACAGGCAATTGCGTTGGACATGCCAGCACCGTAACTAAAACCGGTGGCGAAAATTCGGCTTTTGTCGATACAGAAATTGGTTTGGATTTGATTGAGTATGGCGTCAGTGAATGCGATGTCGCGACCACCACTATTGGCCCAACCTTTATCAATACCTTCAGGAGCGATAAAGATGGTGCTGTTTTGCGCAAGGTTCCAAAGTCCGTAATAAGGCGTTTCGGTCGCAGAACCATTACCACCATTAGCGACTTGAGTGGCGTCGCCATTCAACCAGTGATAACCAATAATTAAACGATAGGGATTTTGATTATTGTAATTATCGGGTACACGCAAAATGTAAGAGCGATTTAACCCATTAACGTTGAGATTAATCCGACCGTTTTGCAGACCACGTGCTTTGCCACAACCAGCAGTTCCATTTGGGTTGGTAGCAATGCTGCTGGCAGAAGAACTGCTGCGAGAAGAAGACTGCACAGAAGAACTGCTGACAGAACCACAACTACCCGCTTTCACTGTGCCACCGGCAATGGTCACCGAATCAATATTCGGTAAACCTTCAGCCGTTAACGAAGACAGTTGCAGCATATTATTGCCCTGCACCAGATCCACCTCGATGCTAAGGGTTTGCCAATTGGTCCAACTGCCGGTTGCAGGCAAACTCAAGGTGTAATTACCGTTGCTACCGCCGTTGATGACCAATGAGCCATTACGATTTGTGGTTCCGCCGTTGGCAAAACGGAAGGTCAGTGTGTGACGGCTACTGGTGGCAGCATCAACTGCCCAGACAACCGCAGCGCCTTGCGCATTATTGGTATTGGCGAAACCTGCACCGGTAAAGCCCGCATGGTTGGTATCGACAGTTCCATCCACACGACAGAATCCTGATTGCGATTCCTGAATCAGCAACGAAGCTTGTGCCGATGTACTGGAACGGGAAGAAGACGAGGTCACTGCTGTCGAAGAGCTTGAGCGTGAACTGACAGAAGACCCACAGACTGCGCCATTAATGGTTGGACGCTCGGCAGAGCCACCATTTTTTGAACCCTGAATACCAAAAGAAACGGACTGGCCAGCTGCAATGTTGCCGTTCCAATTCAGGTTGGTTGCTGTGTAAGGGTTGGTGCCGGAGAAATTGGCATTCCAGCCACTGCTCATGCGATTGTTGGCGTATTGCCAATTCACATTCCAATTATTAACGGCTGCACCTGTGTCATTTTTGATGGTGATGCTGGCGGTAAATCCACTCGACCATTCGCTGTCCAGACTATAAATACAGGAAGCTATTGCTGTTTGCGACCAAATTGAAATCAGTGCTCCTGCAAGAATTATTCGGTTTTTCATTGTTATTTCCCCAATTAAGCGAAATTATGGCGATACGAAACTACGCGGCCAGAATGTGGCCACGTAGTTTTTTTACCTGCAGTTATTTGTTCAGTCGCAGCAAACCCAATTTATAAGGAATGGTGTTGTACTGCCCGTCAGGGCTAGGACCTGCTTCACCTTGATAAAGGAACTCTAAATTACAAGGATCAACAGTCAGGCGCTCGTCATAACCTGAACGAATCAACTCACCATGGCTAATACCATTCGCCCATTTTCCAGAAGGCCAGGTCACGTTGTTATTGCCGGCAAATGGGTTGGCATCTGTGTCAGCCAAGGCTGTCCAGGGACCATCCAAACTGGTTGATGTCCAGGAGCGGAACATGCGCGGGCCACTTGGCCAAGCCTCAACCATCAGCAAATATTTATTTTGGCCATCCAGCTTGTAAACGTTTGGTGCTTCAAACAGATACTGGTTGCCATTGCCTCTGTGATCTTCCATTACGATTGAATAACCCGAGAAATTGGGGAAATTGCCAATGGTGGTTTTAGACATGTAGAGCACGCCGTCATCGCGTGAGAAGTACAGGTAGCAGTGGGTATCGTTACAAATCACCCAGAAATCCAGCGCGCCTGCAGGCTCACCTTGTAACAGTTTTTGCTTGGCTGACCAGTTGGGGCTGGCGATGTTGTCAGTAGTCGCGTATGCACCACCCCATTGGGTAATCAAATACCATTTGTTATGCGGACGGAAGAAAAATACCTGCGGCGCAACAGTATTACCAACACGGCTGCCATTCATGGAAATGTGCGGCGCTTGTTGTGCAGTGTTCCAATCCGTAAAGCTGGTGTACATGGACTTATAGGCGGTGTCATAGTAGGTCGCGTACACATGGTAAGTGCCGTTGTATTTCACAACCGATGGATCTTTAATGGATTTCCAATTTGCATTTTTAGGGCTAATTAACGGCCCGGTAGAAGTCCATCTTAATGGTGCTTTCAACTCACAGGTTTGTGACGGTGCGCTTGAAGAAGAACTTCTGGAAGAACTTCGTGAGCTGCTGCTGGAACTGGAACCGGCTTGCCCACCGATAGAGAAGTCATCGGCATAGTAACTGGAGCTGGTGTCAGAGGCTTCAATGATGAAATGCTGGAAGGCGGTAGAACCTGTATGGGTGTAATAGCCTTGCAACAAACGCCATTCACTGGCTGTCGCTGTTGCGGTCGCCACTCTTGAATACTCGTTGTAGGTTGATGTGTCGGAATCATCCTGACGTTTGGCGGTGAGGTTGATCACTGTGTCAGGCGTACCCGGAGCCAGTTTCACCCAAACAGCAACATCGTATTGATTACCGTTGGCCAGAGAGCCCGGATTGAAGGTAATGCCATTCCAGTTCGCTGTTCTACCGGTAATAAGGGCACTGGCCGAGCCACTGCGTCTGTCGGCAGTAGAGCGAGTGACGGTAGCCGCTGTCGAACCCCAGTTGGTCAAACCACTTTCAACCCCGCCGTTTTGGGCGAAGTTATTGGCAGGTACGTTGTAACCGCTGTTGGATGAAACAGAAACTGAACTTGAGCGTGAAGAAGAGCTGGATCGTGACAAGCTTGAAACAGAGCTTGAACGAGGCGAGCTAACAGCACTGCCACCGCAGGCGGCACCGGTCACTGCAGGACGTTCTGCACTGCCACCGTTTTTAGTACCCTGGAATCCAAAGGACACCGATTGCCCGGCAGGAATGCTGCCATTCCATGAGAGGTTGCTGGCAGAGTAAGGGTTTGAACCGGAAAAATTGGCATTCCAGCCACCGGCCATGCGATTGGTTGAATATTGCCAACCGACGTTCCAGCCATTAATTGCTGCACCTGTGTCGTTTTTGATGGTGATACTGGCGGTAAAGCCTGTAGACCATTCACTATCGACGCTATAAGTACAAGCTGCTGTTGCTGTTTGGGATAAAACCGCCAGAGCACCGACACCCATCAAACCACAAGTACGTTTCAGTACCCGGGCGAAGGCGTTGGGATATAGATAATTATTCATTGTCATAATCTCCGTTAAAAAGGTTTCATCGGCTCAGGAAATCCATTTCCATGAGCCGGATAAACGATTTATTTATTGATGTAATTGTTGAGTAACCAGGTCATTGCAGGACGTGGTGTACCGTTATCGGAAATCAGGCCTGAGCCTTCGATCCAGGTTCTGCCGCTTACATAACCCCAAATGGTGATGCCTTTAACATGAGGGTGATCCCAGAACACAGGGAAATGCGCCTGGAAGTTCTGAAGTTGAACTTGATCATTGGTATCACCAATATCGTATTCAGAGATGTAAATGGGCTTGCCCACCTGATTCCAGATATTGTCGATAGCCGTTTTCACTTGTGCTGCTGTCATACCTTTCAATTCGTGAGCTTGCAGGCCAACCGCATCGATATAGTTGCCTTGAGCTTTTGCGAGCGTAATAAACTCGTTGTGCTGCCAGCGAATATTGTTGTAGTCGTTCAGAATCAGAATTGAGTTGGGGCAGTATTGGCGAGCCAGTTGGAATACACGTTGAATCCAGTTATTACCAAAGGCTTTTTGTGCATAACCTGCAGGTTGGTGACCAGGTACAGCTTCGTTAACCACGTCGATCATGGCAGTGTCCGGATAACGGGTACAGTAATCGCGAATCCACTCTTCAATCTCGGCTGCCGTGTCTGCTGCGTTCAGGTTGTTGATCCAGGAAGGAGACTGTGCGCCCCACACAAAGGTATGTGCTTTTACAGGGATATTATTGGCACGGGCATATGCATAAATACGATCAACAGGTGCCCAGTTGTAGACATCACGGGTACCTTCAACTGAACCCCATTTGCCTTCGTTTTCGCCTGTGATTTGATTCCAGTAACGATTGAAATCAGATCTCACTGCACCGGAAGTTGTAATGTTGCCAATAAACTTTTTGGTAGTGGCGGCAGTACTTGAAGAACTTCTGGACGAGCTTCTTGAAGAGCTGGAGCTGCTGGAACCGGCTTGCCCGCTGATAGTGAAATCATCCGCGTAGATGCTTACCGTTGTATTGGTGCTTTCGATGATGAAATGTTGGAAAGCCGTAGAACCTGTATGGGTGTAATAGCCTTGCAACAAACGCCACTCACTGGCTGTCGCCGTTGCAGTAGTTACCTGGGTGTATTCGTTGTAGGTTGAGGTATCAGAATCGTCCTGACGTTTTGCTGTCAGCTGGACAACAGAGTCCGGGCTACCAGCAGCCAGTTTTACCCAAACCCCTACAGCGTATTGGTTGCCGTTAACCAGTGAACCTGGATTGAAAGTCAGGCCATGCCAGTTGGCTGTGCGTCCGCTAATCAGGGCACTGGCAGAACCGCTACGGCTGTCGGCTGTAGAACGGGTCAAAGTGCCTGAAGTGGTTCCCCAGTTAGTCAGGCCGCTTTCAACACCACCATTTTGGGCAAAGTTATTGGCAACAGATGAAGCAACCGAGCTTGATGAACGTGAAGACGAACTTGATCGGGAAGAACTGGCAACCGAGCTGGAGCGTGATGAGCTAACAGCACTGCCACCGCAGGCAGCACCGGTCACTGCAGGACGTTCTGCACTGCCACCGTTTTTGGTGCCCTGAAATCCAAAGGACACTGATTGCCCGGCAGGAATACTGCTATTCCATGAGAGGTTGCTGGCAGAGTAAGGGTTTGAACCGGAAAAGTTGGCATTCCAACCACCGGCCATGCGGTTGGTTGAATATTGCCAAGCCACGTTCCAACCATTAATCGCTGCTCCTGTGTCGTTTTTGATGGTGATACTGGCGGTAAAGCCTGTAGACCATTCACTATCAACGTTGTAGGTGCAAACGGCCGCCGCTGTTTGTGATAGGGCCAGGGCAAGACCCAGGGCCAATTTTGTTTTATACATTATTTGTCTCCGTTAATTATGGTTAAAGGTGTGTGTAAGGATTACTGCTGATCACTGCCCCAATCGGTAGTAGTCAAAATCCACGTAGCCACCGGTTTGCTGGGTTCCATAGTTGAACAAGGCGAAGCGATAACCCATGAAATGCTTCAGGTCATAGGTCATGCGAAGCGTTGAACCTATGGCTGTCCAATTGGTACCGTTCAGGCTGTAATAAAAAGTGGCCTGGTCGGTTTGGTTACGGAAGTCCATATCGATGCGCAAGAACACGCGATCCTGAAATAACCCTATACGGGTAACTTCCCGTGGGGTGCCGGATGTGGTATCGACCATTACTATGGATCTGCTACCACCGGATTTGTTGATTCCTACAAAACCATAACGCGCTTGCAAAGCACCCAAGCCGGCATAATCACCATCTTTCATGTTGGCCGTTTCCAGAGCGACGCGCGCTGAGCTTTGCGGGCCAAAAGCGCGTTGGGTCAGGGAGTTACGGGCGTTAACGAAGCTGGAGTCCAGACGTTTGTTAGTGAGTCGCAAATAGCCGGGCCTGCTAAGCAGCGACCAACCACTGTTGTCGGGGTTGTGGTTCCATTGCCAATGCAAAGGAAGTTTTGAGCTGCCCTGGGTGCCCTGGTTGAACTCATCGGAAGTGACTATGCCACCCAGCCCCTGCCCTTGAACGCTGAAGCTCAATTTTTGTGGCACCTTGCCGCCGATTCCCATCACTGGCCAGCCGTCTTGCCAGGTCACTGGAACCAAATACGGAATACGTCCCACAGCACCGCTATCGCGAAACAGGAATGCGTACCAATTACCACTTGGCGTATCAACCAGTCCGCCTTGTGCAACCCCTTGATCTTGCAGGGCAACACGACCTTCATAGGGGCCGGTCAAACTGTTGGAGCGGAAAATTAATTGGGTGCGCGATTTGCCTGAAGGCCAGGTAATCAATGAAACGTAATAACGGCCGTTGATCTTTTGCAGATGTGTACCTTCCGGACGGACAATAAAATCGGAACCGGCAACAGAAGAGGCTTTCGAGATAATGGTTTGGTTCAAACCACCGGATTTGATCGCCGAAGCATCAGCGGTCAACTCGATGATTTTGATATCGTCTATGCCATAAGCCAGAAACACGCGGCCATTTTCAAAAAACAACGAACTGTCGTGGTACAAGCCATTCAGGACAGAAGTAGTCCATGGCCCGGCCTCGATGTTGGTGGTTTTATAGATGTAGGTTCGGTTAGTGGTGTAGGAAAAGGTGCTGACGTAATAGGTGCCGTCCACATAGCGGATACTGCTGGCCCAGGAGCCTTTGCCGTAGGCGTTTTCACCATTGACCAGATTTTGCTGGTTGTTGCTAACCAGGGTGTCATAAGCGTAATTCACCGTAGTCCAATTGATCAGATCTTTGGATTTCATGATCGGCACACCGGGACTCATGTGCATGGTGGTACTGCTCATGTAGTAGGTGTCGCCAACACGAATTATTGATGGATCAGGAACGTCTGCCCAAATCACCGGATTACTGGCTTCTACCAAACTGGCTACAGAAGATGAACTGGAGCTGCGCGATGAAGAAGAGCTTCTGGATGAGCTGGATCGTGAAGAACTCACTATCGGCGAAGATGACACTGATGATATGGAAGATGAGCGAGATAATGACGAAGATCGTGAAGAAGAAACGGTACTTCCACAGAGGCTGCCATTGATAACAGGCACTTCGGCAACAGCACCCTTGGTTCCCTGAAATCCAAACTCGACGGTTTGATTGGGTTGGATGTTGCCATTCCAGGAAAGATGGGTAGCAGAGTAAGGGTTGCTTCCCGACACATTGGCATTCCAGCTGTTGCTCAGGCGATTGTCCCCGGAATATTGCCAGGACACAGACCAGCCATTAATAGTACTGCCAGTGTTGTTGGTGATTTTGATAGCGGCAGTAAAACCACTACCCCATTGGTTGGTGACTTGATATTGGCAAGCGGCTTGGGCGTTGAGCCCGATCAGGGCGCAAGCAAGCCCGGCAATAATTGGTTTCATAGGTTTCATCATCTTGTTTCCCGGTGGTTTTCAGCTGAACCTCAAGCATCCCTGCAATCAAGCCGGTTAATTTTTATTAGTTACAAACACTGCCTGTCACAGCCGGAACCTGGGCGGAGCCATTATTTTTGGTGCCCTGGAATCCAAACTCGACTGTTTGGCCGGGTTGGATGCTGGAGTTCCAGCTTAGTCCTGTCGCCGAGTAGGGATTGCTACCGGAAAGAGTCGCATTCCAGCTATTGCTGATACGGGTGCTATCGGTGTAATTCCAGGTGACATTCCACCCGTTAATCGCACTGGTGCCGTTGTTACGGATACGGATTGCCCCCGTGAAACCTGATCCCCAGTCATTGGTGATCACATAACTGCAATTAGCGGTGTTGCTGGCAACCGAAGAACTTGAGCGCGATGAAGAGGACGAACGTGAAGAAGAACTGGAGCGCGATAAAGAGCTGGAACGGCTCGTACTGGAGACAGAAGAACTTCTGCTGGAAGAAACCACAGAGCTTCTGGATGAGCTTGAACTGGAAGAAGTTGCCGTTCCTTCACTCACAAAAGTGGCAATACTTTGCGGCTCGACATAGACAGTCGCTGCACCATTATTCAATCGGGTGGTGCCGCCGTATCCCACATTGAGCGTTGATGAGGTGCTGTACTTGACCAGATTACCTATGCTGGCATTTTGCAGTGTCAGGTTCAGGCCGCGTGAAGAGGTTCCGGTGTTGACGGCTACAATGACGATTTTATTGTCAGGGCCTTTGAATGCTGTAACGGCAACATCCGAGTAAGGTTTTTCAGTGGCGCCGATACGCTTGAAACCGGGGCGAACATAACGTGCATATTGCGACATGATGTAACCACGTTTGCTTACCTGGCCATTTTCTTTAATAAAGCCGTAAGAGCGACGGATATACCACCAGATATACGCATTGAAATTGGCCACCATGCTGCGGTGCAATTCGGTACCTACATCCAATGCCAGGGGCCAGACGTCAGCATCACTTTTACTGTCGGTGTAATGTTCCGTCATCCAGACTTCTTTACCTTTGCTGCGTGCCAGCGGGTAATCCTGGGGAACAGCACCATAAAGATGACCGGCAATAATGTCGGCGTGTTGCACAGCGGTGGGGCTGTTGAGTACGGGATCCGTAAAACGTTTGGCAAAACCTACCGCTTCACCCACAGTCACCTTGATGTTGGAACCAAAACGCGACCCCTGTGCATTCAGGAAGTTAACAAAATCATCGCCAGACCAATCGCAAGACTCGTAATCCGGGTGCCAGTCAGGTTCATTTTGTACAGAGACTGTATAAAGAGGCGCACCGTTGCGGGACATAAAGTCCACAAAATTCAACAGGTGAGTTGCATAGTCACCGTAATATTCGGGTTTTAACTTGCCGCCATTGATCAGGCTGTTGTTGGTTTTCATATGTGCCGGTGGCGACCAGGGTGTTGCCAGAAGCTTGGCACCCAGCTGACGCGCACGGACTGCAGCAGGTACCTGGATATTCCAAGCGGCCGAGTTGGGATCAATGCGCATCCGCATAATACTCAAACCCAATTGGCCTTCGCCGCTGCCAAAAGCGGTGTCAATTTGCGAACTGGTCAAATCACCGATCCAGCCGACACCGTTCATGCCACCAAAACCGGTAATGGTTTGGTACTCGGTTGCCGCATTAATGGTGACGGATTGTGCAAAAACCTGAGTGCTGATGAACAGACAGGTTCCGGCAAAAAGCCGCAAACAGTTAAACAAGTTTGGTCGGAAATTCATTTTTCTTACCCTTTATGACTTATTAGTAGAAGGCACGGCCGATGATTCGAGTTGTCGGCAGTTGAATTAAAAACGCAGGCAAGAATATGAAAATCGCAAGGCGACTAATTGCAGTTTCGGTAGGATTTTTATAAAACAGCAGGGAGTTAAAGAGTTTATGTAATTAATTTAATGATTTTTTCGTCAAAAAAAGCACAATGTGAACCACTTAACTCCCAATTCATGAAGCGCTTCCATGCGATATGAATCACTAAAAAAACGATTGGAAAAGAAAGGGATTGTTATCAGGTTAAATTAAATAATATTTTTAAGATTTTTTGTTGCAGCTTTCCGTTTGATAAATACCATCGATAACCCGTCGTGAGTTATCGATTGGTTTTCTATATTTCATCCGTCTCTTTTGAAAGGTATAAATCTTTAAATGTTTTTGGCGCGCAACCGTATTCATTTTTAAATAGTTTGTTGAAATAGGAGACGTTGTTATAGCCTACGGAATAGGCGATTTCCGAAACATTGGCGTCAGGGTTTTCAGATAACAATCTGGCTGCTTCGGTAAGTCGCAATTTATTGAGATAAGCCGTAAAAGTGAGACCCAGTTCCTCTTTTAAAATATCGTTGATTTTAGTGCGATTGATTCCCAGTGCAGCAGCAGCACCTTCAAGGCTTAAATCCGGGTTGGCGTACTCGGTTGCCACAAAACGCAAGACAGAACTTTTTTCCTTATCTTTTTGCGGTTCAATCGATAATTTTTTGTACGCGATAAAAGGTTGATCCTGTTTGACCCGCTCTTTCATTTCGAATGTCAAAACGGTTACGTAGCGACGAACCAACCACACAAAAAATATTATCCACAAACATAAACTCAATCCCGCTGTTGCATAAATAAAGCGTGAATCAGTTCCCGTTAATTTCACATCGGTCAATTTCACATGCGATGGTGTATTAAGCGGGCTTTGCAAAGAGTTTACCCAGGCAAACCCCATGGTTTTATCCAGGCGATAACCCGTCTCACTGAAATCATAACCATGACGACCAAGCCACCAATGAGGTGTGTCCAGATCATCAAAATTGATATTCACTGTGGCCCAGTGGCTATCGCAAGAAAATGCAGTGGATGAAACCCGGCGCGATGCCATGTCGTTCAAGTTGGTGACCTTGTCATCAAAACTGAAGAGTACAAACAACAATACATTTTTTGGCGTGCAGAGTATTTGAAAGGAAACTCCCGTATAACGTGACAAATCAATTTGCACAAATGATTGGATGGGATCTACGAAATAAGTGGAATAGTGTGTGTAGGGAAAAGGTTTTTCCGGATCCAGAAAAAAATCATATTCCACTGTTCCTACTTCATTCTTGAGTATCAGTTGGGTTTTACCTTGTGGAGTCTTGGGTTCTATAGCGGAAGCCCAGAGAAAAGCTTCGTCTCGCGCAGGAAACAGTGAGGCATTAAGCCGGGATTTGACGACACCCAGATAATTGATGGCAATTGTGGACAGTATCAAGCCTAATAAGGCGAGGGTCGCGTTTCGATAAAACCTTAACATGTTTGCCCAATGATTATTCTGATAGGGGATTTGGCTGGCGAAAGCTATCCCAATGCCGAATAAAAGACAATTACCCAAAGAGTTTTTGTTAAGAAATGTAGACCTTTACTGATTGAATGGTTAAGACGGATGCCTATTTTTGCGACACTGGTTTAATATGGTCATTCAGTCAATAACCTAATAATGATAAGAGTGTTTTATGAATCTGACCAAGACGTTAATTGCATTGGCTCTGACATCATCCCTGATTGCTTGTGGTGGTGGCGGCGGTGGAGGAAGCAAACCGGCATCATCCAGTAAGGTGTCTTCAAGCTTGAGTAGCTCAATCTCATCAAGCTCAAATTCGGTGTCTTCATCCGTATCCAGTTCGGTATCTGTTTCATCTTCGATATCCAGTTCAATTTCAAGCTCGCTATCCAGTTCATCACACGCAAGTTCGATTTCCAGCTTATCCAATAGCTCATCATCAGCCAGTTCTACACCCGTTGGATTGATTTTTCGTGGTGTAAGTTTAGCGGGAGCAGAATTTGGTGAAATCAATTTGCCTGGCACTTATCTGACAGATTACATCTACCCGGATCAATCCGAAGTTGATTACTTCAAAGGCAAGAATATGAGTA
>CBFGPN010000009.1:0-44687 GCA_965650675.1 uncultured Cellvibrio sp. | reverse complement strand
AAAACAATACATTGATTTTGCGTCCGTTGCCGGGCTTGCCTGTGATTCGTGATCTGGTTGTCGATATGACCCAGTTCTACGATCAATACAAAAAAATTGAGCCTTATTTACAAAACGATACACCAGCACCTGCCATCGAGCGTTTGCAATCGCCGGAAGATCGCGAAAAATTGGATGGTTTGTATGAGTGTATTTTGTGTGCTTGTTGCTCAACCAGTTGCCCCTCTTTCTGGTGGAATCCAGATAAATTTATTGGCCCTGCCGGTTTGCTGCAAGCTTATCGCTTTTTGGCAGACAGCCGCGATTTGGCAACTACCAAACGCTTGGCTAATCTTGATGATCCATTCAGCGTTTTCCGTTGTCACGGAATTCAAAACTGTGTGGCGGTTTGTCCGAAAGGTTTGAACCCGACAAGAGCCATAGGGCACATACGCAATATGTTATTGCAAAGCGCTACCTGACCGGTGGCGCTTTTGCGCATTTAAACGATTGAAAATTTGCTGATTTAACACAAGTTAAAGGTGAGTGGAATGCAAGACACCAGTATGGCGCAGCTGTGGGCTACGTCGCATATATCAGGCGGAAATGCTGCCTATGTTGAAGATCTTTATGACGCTTATTTACATAATCCCAACACAATTCCAGAAGAATGGCGCAATTACTTTGATCAATTGCCACGTGTAAATGGTGTATTGACACAGGATGTTCCTCACTCTGTTATTCGTACCCAGTTTGAACAGTTAGGGAAAAGTCGTGTCCGTACAGTTGCTGCTGTCGGGGCTGTTGGTGCGGATCACGAGCAAAAGCAAATCAAACTTATGCAGTTGATCAGCTCTTATCGTTTTCGTGGGCACCAAAAAGCGCAGCTTGATCCATTAGGTCTGATGCAACGCTCACCAGTGCCGGATCTTGAATTAAGTTTTCACGGTTTAACCAATGCTGATCTGGATACTACCTTCAGTACAGGTAGTTTGTTTATTGGTAAAGATTCAGCAACACTCAAAGAAATCGTAGATGCGCTTGAACAAACCTACTGCGGAAAAATTGGTGCAGAAATCATGCACATCACGCCATTGGCAGAAAAACAATGGTTGCAACAACGTTTGGAATCTGTGCGTTCAAAACCCACCTTCACCAAAGAACAACGTTTGGCGTTGCTGGAACGTTTGACAGCTGCCGAAGGTTTGGAAAAACATTTGGATAGCAAATATCCCGGTACCAAACGTTTTGGTTTGGAAGGCGGTGAAAGTTTTATCCCGCTGGTTGATTCTCTGGTTAAACGTTCCGGTACTTACGGTGCAAAAGAAATTGTACTGGGTATGGCGCACCGCGGTCGTTTAAATACATTGGTGAACGTGTTCGGTAAAAATCCTGCCGATTTATTCGCAGAATTTGATGGTAAACGTTCATTGAATACATCAGGTGATGTGAAATATCACTCGGGCTTTTCATCCAATGTGATGACTCCCGGTGGCGAGTTGCATATGGCGATGGCATTCAACCCGTCGCATTTGGAAATTGTATCGCCAGTGGTTGAAGGTTCTGTACGTGCACGTCAGGATCGCCGCAGAGATAAAAAAGGCAACACAGTAGTGCCGATTGTGGTGCATGGTGATGCTGCCTTCGCTGGTCAGGGTGTGGTAATGGAAACTTTCCAAATGTCACAAACCCGCGCTTACGGCACTGGCGGTACTCTGCATATTGTGATCAACAATCAGGTAGGTTTTACCACTAACAAAAAGGAAGATTCACGCTCAACAGAATATTGCACCGACGTTGCAAAAATGATTGAAGCACCGATTTTCCACGTGAACGGTGATGATCCTGAAGCAGTGTTGTTCATCGCACAATTGGCTGTTGATTACCGTTATGAATTTAAAAAAGATGTTGTCATCGATTTGGTTTGTTATCGTCGTCGTGGTCACAATGAAACCGATGAGCCATCTGCAACACAACCTTTGATGTATCAAGTGATTCGCAGCCTCAAAACCACACGCACCTTGTATGCCGATAAACTGGTTCAGGAAGGTTTATTAACACAAGCTGATGCTGATAATCTGGTGACTAATTATCGTGCAGCATTGGATCGTGGTGAGCATGTTGCCAGTGGTTTGGTGAGTGAGCCGGATAGCAGCCTGTTCGTTGATTGGACACCTTATCTTGGACACGATTGGCAGACTCAGGCTAACACCGGTTTTGAGTTGCCCAAGCTCCAGTCTCTTGCAAATAAAATGTGTGAAATTCCGGATGGAATTGTTCTGCAAAAGCAAGTGGAAAAAATTTACGAAGACCGTCGCAAAATGGCTGCCGGTGCATTACCACTTAACTGGGGTATGGCGGAAAACCTGGCTTACGCCACTTTGTTGGATCAAGGCTATCCCGTGCGTATGACAGGCCAGGACGTGGGACGTGGTACTTTCTCCCATCGCCATGCGACAGTACATAGCCAAAAAGATGGCAGTGCCTACACACCTTTGGCCAATATGAGTGCTGGTCAGCCTGAATTCATTCTTTATGATTCTTACTTGTCAGAAGAAGCAGTGTTGGCGTTTGAATACGGCTATTCCACAACAGCACCAACCGGCCTGGTAATTTGGGAAGCGCAATTCGGGGATTTTGCCAATGGTGCGCAAGTAGTTATCGACCAATTTATCACCAGTGGCGAACACAAATGGGGCCGCTTGTGTGGATTGACCATGTTGTTACCGCACGGTTATGAAGGGCAGGGTCCCGAGCACTCGTCCGCGCGCCTTGAACGCTTCATGCAATTGTGCGCTGAACACAATATTCAGGTCTGTGTCCCTACCACTCCGGCACAGGTTTATCATATGCTACGCCGCCAGGCGATTCGCCCTATGCGTCGTCCGTTGGTGGTGATGAGTCCAAAATCCCTGCTGCGTCATCCTTTGGCAATATCCAGCTTGGAAGAATTGGCAAATGGCCAGTTCCAGAATGTGATTGCTGATCGTATTGATCCAGCCAATGCTGAGCGGGTGATCTTGTGTAGTGGCAAGGTCTATTACACCTTGTTGTCAGAGAGGATTAAACGCAATCAGGAAAATGTTGCCTTAATTCGTGTGGAGCAGCTTTATCCGTTCCCGGAAGAAGAACTTAAAGCGGTATTGGCACCATTCAAAAATATCAACAGTATTTTCTGGTGTCAGGAAGAACCTATGAATCAGGGTGCCTGGTATAGCAGCCAGCATCGCATGCGTCGTGTTGTGGATGAGCTCTATCCGAATTTGTATTTGGAATATGTAGGTCGTCTGTCTTCAGCTGCACCGGCAGGTGGCTATATGTCAGCACACGTCGAAGAAGAAAAACGTTTTGTCGATCAGGCACTCGATGTTTGATTAATTAAAAATTTATTGTTAATAGCGCTAAGAGAGATGGAATCAAGATGAGTATCGAAATCAAAGCCCCTACATTTCCTGAATCGGTTGCTGACGGCACAATTGCAACCTGGCACAAAAAACCTGGCGAAGCCGTCAAACGTGATGAATTATTAGTTGATATTGAAACTGACAAAGTTGTATTGGAAGTAGTGGCACCTGCTGATGGCAGCCTTGCTGAAATCATTAAAGGTGAAGGCGATACCATTCTGAGCAATGAAGTGATTGCCAGGTTTGTGGAAGGTGCTGTTGCCGCATCAGCACCTGCAGCCGCTGCACCTAAAGCAGAAACCAAACCTGCTGCAGCGACTACCGAAAAAGCGGTTAACCCTTCTGCACGCAAAATGGCAGAAGAAAACAATGTAAACACCGCTGCTGTTGCCGGTTCAGGTAAAGATGGTCGTGTATTGAAAGAAGATGTTGCCAATCATTTGAAATCTGCTCCTGTTTCAACACCAACCACTGCTGCTCCTGCTGCGATTGAAGCGGTTGGTGATCGCGTTGAAAAACGTGTGCCTATGACTCGCTTGCGTAAGCGTATTGCCGAACGTTTGTTGGAAGCCACCAGCACTACAGCGATGTTGACTACTTTCAACGAAGTGAACATGGCTCCCATAATGGCACTGCGTGCCAAATACAAAGATCAATTTGAAAAATCACACAACGGTGCACGTTTGGGCTTTATGAGTTTCTTTGTAAAAGCGGCTGCAGAAGCCCTGCGTCGTTTCCCGGTTGTGAATGCATCAATTGATGGTAACGATATTGTGTACCACGGTTATCAGGATATTGGTGTTGCTGTATCAACCGATAAAGGTTTGGTTGTACCTGTGCTGCGTAATGCGGAAAACATGAGTCTTGCGACTATCGAAAATACCATTCGTGATTTCGGTGCTCGTGCTCGCGACGGTAAACTGGGTATCGAAGAAATGTCCGGTGGTACTTTCACCATCACCAATGGTGGCACTTTTGGTTCGTTATTATCCACACCGATTTTGAATTTGCCGCAATCCGCTATTCTCGGTATGCACAAGATTCAGGAGCGCCCGATGGCGGTGAATGGCAAAGTGGAAATCCTGCCGATGATGTATTTGGCACTCTCTTATGACCATCGTTTACTGGATGGAAAAGATGCAGTGCAGTTCCTGGTGACCATCAAAGATTTGTTGGAAGATCCTGCACGTATTCTGTTGGAAATTTAATGTTTTTAGCTAACGCCTCTGGCAACCCAGGGGCGTTTTTACGTCATGATTGTCGCTCACAAGGTGGCAATTGCAATCGATAAAATTGGCGCTAGCCAATCCATTGGGAAAGCAACTATGTCTGAAAAATTTGATGTGATCGTAATTGGTTCCGGCCCTGCCGGTTACGTAGCCGCTATTCGTGCTGCACAGTTAGGTTTGAAAACGGCCTGCGTTGAAAAATGGCGTAACGAAGAAGGCAAAGGTGTTAACGGCGGAACCTGTTTGAATGTAGGGTGTATTCCCTCAAAAGCGTTATTGGATAGCGCCTACAAATATCACGAAGCCAAAGATGATCTTGCTGTTCATGGTATTAGCACCAAAGACGTGAAAATTGATGTGCCTGCGATGATTGCGCGTAAAGGGCAAATTGTTAAAAACCTGACCGGTGGTATTGCGGGATTATTTAAATCCAATGGCGTAACCAGTTTATTTGGTAGCGGTAAATTGCTTGCTGGTAAAAAAGTTGAGGTCACTGACTTCGAAGGTAAAACTGTCACTTACGAAGCAGAAAATGTCATTCTGGCTTCAGGTTCAAGCCCAATTAATATTCCAGTCGCTCCTGTTGATAACGATGTGATTGTTAACTCAACTGGCGCATTGGAATTTCAATCAGTACCAAAACGTTTGGGTGTGATCGGTGGTGGTGTGATTGGTTTGGAATTGGGTTCTGTTTGGAATCGTTTGGGTTCAAAAGTCGTTGTATTGGAAGCTATGGATTCTTTCCTGGGTATGATGGATCAACAAATTGCCAAAGAAGCCTTCAAAATTTTAACCAAACAAGGTTTGGATATTCGCACCAGTTCGCGCGTAACGGGAAGCAAAATTAACGGTAAAGAAGTTGCTGTGACTTACACCGATAAAGACGGTAAAGAACAGACCGAAACTTTCGATAAATTAATTGTGTGTGTGGGTCGTCGTCCTTACACAGAAAATTTATTAGCAGCAGATTCCGGCGTGAAATTTGATGAGCGCGGTTTCATTTTTGTTAACGAACATTGTGCAACTAATGTCGCCGGTGTTTGGGCAATTGGTGATGTCGTGCGTGGTCCTATGTTGGCTCACAAGGGTTCAGAAGAAGGTGTGATGGTTGCCGAGCGTATCGCGGGTCAAAAGTCGCAAATCAATTACGACATTATTCCTTCTGTTATTTACACACACCCTGAAGTTGCCGCTATAGGTAAAACTGAAGAGCAAGTGAAAGCGTCAGGTGAGCCATATAATGTCGGTACTTACTCATTTGCTCATCACGGTCGTGCACTGGCAGCAAATGATAACCAGGGTTTGGTGAAGATTATTGCTCATGCTGTTACTGATCGTATTCTGGGTGCTCACATTGTGGGGCCAAGTGCAGCGGATCTGGTACAGCAAATTGCGATAGCAATGGAATTCGGTTCAAGTGCTGAGGATGTGGGTATGATGGTGTTCGGCCATCCCACTCTATCTGAAGCAGTGAAAGAAGCAGCCCTGGCTGTGAATGGTCATGCTATTCACGGTATAAACAAAAAGAAGAAGAGCTAAGAAGACCATAGAGTCCTCACTTTAGGCGGTGGCAAGCTCACAAGGTTTGCCGCTATTGATAACCCCGTTGGCAAAACTCAAAACTGTCCAACATCGTCAAATGGAACAACACCATGAATTTGCACGAGTATCAGGGTAAGCAATTGTTTGCCCAATATGGTTTGCCTGTTTCCAAAGGCATTGCTGCTGCAACTGCTGAAGAAGCTGTTGCTGCTGCTGATCAAATCGGCGGCGATATGTTCGTCGTTAAAGCACAGGTTCACGCAGGTGGCCGTGGTAAAGCAGGCGGCGTAAAGCTGGTTAAATCAAAAGATGAAATCAAAGCCTTCGCTGAAAAATGGTTGGGCCAACGTTTGGTCACTTACCAAACAGATGAAAAAGGTCAACCTGTCAGCCGTATTTTGGTTGAGACTTGCACTGATATTGATAAAGAACTTTATCTGGGTGCTGTTGTTGATCGCTCAAGCCGTCGCATTGTATTCATGGCATCCACCGAAGGCGGTGTTGAAATTGAAAAAGTTGCGCACGAAACGCCTGAGAAAATTTTGAAAGCGACTATCGATCCTTTGGTCGGCGCTCAAGGTTTCCAGGGTCGTGAATTGGCTTTCAAATTAGGTTTGAAAGACAAACAAGTGAATCAATTCGTGAAGATCTTTTTGGGTCTCGCAAAATTGTTCCAGGAAAAAGATTTGGCTCTGCTTGAAGTTAACCCATTGGTTATCAAGAAAGACGGCGACCTGCATTGTCTCGATGCCAAAATCGTTATCGATTCCAACGCGGTTTATCGTCACCCCGACCTGAAAGCTTTCCACGATCCATCACAAGACGACCCACGCGAAGCTCACGCACAAGCATGGGAACTCAACTATGTTGCACTCGGCGGCAATATTGGTTGTATGGTGAACGGCGCTGGTTTGGCAATGGGTACTATGGACATTGTTAAACACCACGGTGGTCAACCTGCCAACTTCCTCGATGTAGGTGGTGGTGCAACCAAAGAACGCGTTGTAGAAGCATTCAAAATCATTCTGTCTGACGACAAAGTGAAAGCGGTATTCATCAATATCTTCGGTGGTATCGTTCGTTGCGACATGATTGCTGAAGGTGTAATCGGTGCTGTGAAAGAAGTCGGCGTAAAAGTGCCTGTTGTGGTTCGTCTGCAAGGTAACAACGCTGAACTGGGCGCTAAAGTCCTGACTGAAAGCGGCATGAACATTATTGCTGATACCGATTTGACTGGCGCAGCCAAGAAAGTCGTTGCTGCTGCAGCTAACGCCTAGGAGTGAATGATGAGTGTATTAATTAACAAAAACACCAAAGTGATTTGCCAGGGTTTCACTGGCTCACAAGGTACTTTCCACTCCGAACAAGCAATTGCTTACGGAACCAAAATGGTTGGCGGTGTGACTCCTGGTAAAGGTGGTCAAACCCATTTGGGCTTGCCTGTTTTCAACACAGTAAAAGAAGCGGTTGAAGCAACCGGTGCAGAAGCCTCTGTGATTTATGTTCCAGCTGCTTTCTGTAAAGACTCAATCCTTGAAGCCGCTTTTGGTGGAATCAAATTGATTGTCTGTATCACCGAAGGTATTCCAACACTCGACATGCTCGACGCAAAAGTGAAGTGTGATGAGTTGGGCGTACGTTTGATTGGCCCTAACTGCCCGGGCGTTATCACTCCCGGCGAATGTAAAATCGGCATCATGCCAGGCCACATTCACAAGCCAGGTAAAGTGGGTATTGTTTCACGTTCAGGTACTTTGACTTACGAAGCGGTTAAACAAACGACTGATTACGGTTTCGGTCAATCTACATGTGTTGGTATCGGTGGTGATCCAATCCCCGGTTCAAACTTTATCGACATTTTGAAATTGTTCCAGGCTGACCCACAAACTGAAGCTATCGTCATGATCGGTGAAATTGGTGGATCTGCTGAAGAAGAAGCGGCAGCATTTATCAAAGCTAACGTGACCAAACCTGTTGTGTCTTACATCGCCGGTGTCACGGCACCTGCTGGTAAGCGTATGGGTCACGCCGGTGCGATTATTTCTGGCGGTAAAGGTACTGCGGACGAGAAATTCGCAGCACTGGAAGATGCCGGTGTTAAAACGGTAAAAAGTTTGGCTGACATTGGTAAAGCATTGAAAGAAATTACCGGCTGGTAATTCTTTGTTTGTCCCGTCCTGAAATAAGTTGACGGTTCTGTTTAAGCCAGCTCTCGCAAAGAGCTGGCTTTTTCATGCGCGTCTTTCTGGGTTTTTATCCTGAAAAATAATCACTGATACACTAAAAATTTCTGATTCGAAATTCAAAATATCATTAACGCGTTCTGCCAGTTTATTGGGTGTTAGCTGCTAATGTATTTTGCGATACCTCCCAGCCACCACCCAATACTTTGTAAATCGCAATCAGATTGAGTAAAACCTGCATATCGCTTTGTGCCAGTTGTGCACTCACATTAAGTTGTGAGCGTTCAGCATCCAATACCGATAGAAAATCGCCGCTGCCCACTTCAAATTTTTTGCGCGCAAAGTATGCAGCTTGGTTGCTGGCTGCCAGAGCACGCTGTAACCCGGCGCGGCGTTCCTCTTCGTGTGAAAAATTTTGCAGCGCATTGTCGGTTTCTTCGAGTGCGACTAGCACGCGCTGTTCGAATTCGGCTATGCGTTGATGCGTGCGGGCATCGGCGGCATCAATTTGTGCGTTAACACGGCCAAGATTAAAGGCTGCCCAATGAATTCGCGGAGTAAACGAAAAGGTTTCGGTTTCCTGATTACCCAAACGATCCCAATCAGTCGATAAATAACCCAAACCACCGGTGAAACTAATATTGGGGTACAAATCAGCAACGCGAATATTGTATTCAGCAACAGAACCAGCCAGCGTTAGTTCTGCGCGACGAATATCCGGACGACGCTTTAATAAATCTGCCGGGTTGCCTACAGCAAATGATGCTGGAATTTCTGGTAAAGATTGTACATTTGCCAGCGAAGATTTTAATTCTTCTGTTGGTTTTCCGGTTAACACGCCAATGCGATTGAGTGCAGTATTAATTTGCGCTTGTAAAACAGGAATGCCAGCGCGAGTTAATTCGAGCTGTGCTTCTGCGCGAGCAACATCCAATTGATCACTGCGACCGACTTCTTTGAAACGCTGGGTTAATTGCAGTGACTCCAATTGGTTTTTGGCATTGCGCTCGGCGACATCCAATAAATATTGATTGCCACGCAAACTGATATACGCACTGGCAACTTCTGCAGCCACGCTAATTTGTGCTGCTTGTAAATCAGCTGCGCGCGCGGCGACTTGCGCTTTGGATAATTTCACACCGTTTCTTACGCGGCCCAAAATATCCAACTCCCAACTGGCATCAAAGCCGGTTTGAAAAGTTTCTGTAATAGGTGCACTTGCATCACCACTGATATCGACACTTTGTCGCTGGCGTGTGCTGCTCAGATTGGCTTCAACTGTCGGGTAACGGTCCAATTTACTGTTGCGCAAATAAGCACGCGATTCTTCCAGTGATGATTGTGCAATACGAATGCTGTGATTATGTTGCAAAGCGTTAGCAATTAATTGATTTAATTCTGCATCTTGCAATTGCGCCCACCAGGCAGCAACCGGTTGCTCGGCGCTAAAACCCTGCGGCAAATTAAATGCCGCAGGTGTTGAAGGTAATTGTGCAAGTTGTTGTGCGTTTTCAACCGATTTAAATCCACTGCAAGCACTGATCATCAGTGGTAACAGCGCAACAGCAACAGTGTTGATTAAGATTTTTTGATTCATGCTTTTACCTCATGGGTCAATCCTGGTTGTTCAATATTTTCAGAAAGCTCCTGCGTTTGGTACTTGCGATTGCCTTCCAATTTACGCAACAACACATAAAACATGGGCGTAAAGAACAAGCCAAAGAAAGTCACACCCAACATGCCAGAGAAAACGGCTATCCCCATTACGCTGCGCATTTCGGCACCGGCACCTGTTGAGAACACCATGGGCAGTACACCCATAATAAATGCGAAGGATGTCATCAAAATCGGACGCAAACGCATGCGGCTGGCAGTAATCGCCGCTTGATAAGTTTCCATGCCGCGAATTTCCAATTCGCGCGCAAATTCCACAATCAGAATTGCGTTTTTACTGGCGAGACCGGCGAGCACAAATAAACTGATTTGCGTGAAAATATTGTTGTCACCGTTGGTTATCCACACACCAAAGAGTGCAGATAAGATCGACAGAGGAACAATAGTCACCACCACCAAAGGCAAGGCCAAACTTTCGTATTGGGCTGCAAGAACTAAAAAGACCAACAACAAACAGAGCGGCAAAATATAAATGGCAGTGTTACCAGCTAGTACTTCCTGATAAGTTAAATCGGTCCACTCATACACAATTCCACTGGGTAATACTTCATCCAGAATTTCAGATATGGCGTCTTGCGCCTGACCACTGGAATAACCGGGCGCAGCGTTACCATTAATATCGGCAGCCAAATAACCGTTGTAGTGAGCGGCACTTTCAGGCCCGTAACTTTCTTTCATGGTTAGCACTGCGCCCAGCGGCACCATATCGCCTTGCGCATTGCGCACTTTTAAATTGAGCGCGTCGTCCGGCGTGTTGCGATAAGGCGCATCGGCTTGTGCAATCACTTGATAGGTACGACCAAATTGATTGAAATCGTTGACATACAGCGAGCCTAAATACACTTGCATAGTGTCAAAAATTTCTTTCACGTTTAAACCCAGTTGTTTGGCTTTGGTGCGATCCACATCGGCATACAATTGCGGCACATTAATTTTGTAATTGGAATAGACGCTGGCCAATTCCGGGCGCTGCATGGCTTTTTGCTGCACTTGTGCGACTACTTCAGCCAATTTTTCGTAACCCAAACCGGCGCGATCTTCAATTTGCAATTTAAATCCACCAGTGGTGCCCAAACCGCGTACCGGTGGTGGTGGGAAGATCGCAATAAAGGCTTCTTCAATACCGGCGAATTTCATTTGCAGTTTTTGTGAAATAGCGGCTGCGGATAAATCTTTGCTGGTGCGTTGATCAAAATCTTTCAGCGGAAAAAATACTATGCCTGCACTGGAGCTATTGGTGAAACCATTAACACTTAAACCGGGAAATTGCACCGCATTTTCCACACCGGCTTCGGCCAAACCAATTTCGCCCATTTCGCGAATGACTTTTTCAGTGCGCTGCAAAGTGGCGCCATCAGGCAATTGTGCGAAGGCAATCAAATATTGTTTATCCTGCGCAGGCACAAACCCTTTTGGAATGATATTGAATCCCACTACTGCAACACCTAATAGAATTGCATACACGCCAACGGCCGCCATTTTGCGCCCGAGAATTTTCCCAACTTTGGTTGAATAATTTCCGGATGCGCGCGCAAAGCTGCGATTAAACCAGGCAAAAAAACCACCGAACACTTTATCCATACCGCGAGTTAAACGATCTTTAGGTTCGTTATGACCTTTCAACAAGAGCGCCGCTAATGCCGGGCTGAGTGTTAAAGAATTGATAGCAGAAATCACAGTGGAGATCGCAATAGTCAATGCAAATTGTTTGTAGAACTGGCCAGTCAATCCGCTTACAAATGCAATAGGCACAAACACGGCAATCAGTGTTAATGAAATCGCGATAATCGGCCCGCTCACTTCTTGCATGGCTTTGTAAGTGGCGGCAATCGGTGTTAAACCTTCTTCGATATTTCGTTCGACGTTTTCGACCACCACAATCGCGTCGTCCACCACGATTCCTATTGCCAATACCAAACCAAATAATGAGAGTGTGTTGATGGAAAATCCAAATGCCCACATCAGCGAAAAAGTACCGATAATCGAAACTGGAACAGCTAATAAGGGAATAATAGACGCGCGCCAGGTTTGCAAAAACAGAATCACCACTACAACCACTAAGGCGAGTGCTTCAAGCAAGGTTTTGATAACTGCTTTGATCGAACTTTTGACGAAAATAGTTGGGTCATAAACCACGTGATAATCCACACCTTGTGGAAAACGTTTTTTCAACTCCGCCATAGTCGAGCGAACATTGTCAGAAATTTGAATTGCGTTAGCACCGGGTGCCTGGAAAATAGGAATGGCAACAGCAGGTTGGCTATCCAACATGGAATTTAATGCAAATTCCGATGCGCCCATTTCGATGCGAGCGACATCTTTCAAACGAGTGATTTCGCCGTTGTTACCGGCGCGAATAATAATTTCGCCAAATTCTTCGGGGTTATCCAAACGACCTTTTGCATTAACAGGCAATTGCACATCCACCAAATCAGTCACTGGTGCTCCACCGATCATACCGGCAGCAACCTGAACGTTTTGTTCCCGAATCGCATTCACCACTTCATTGGCGGTTAAATTTTTCTCGGCAATTTTTTCCGGATTTAACCAGATGCGCATGGCATAATCGCCTGAACCAAACAAACGAACCATGCCAACGCCGGGAACTTTCGCCAGTTCATCTTTAATATTCATCAAAGCGTAGTTGCGCAGATAAAGTTCGTCGTAACTTTTATCCGGCGAAATTAAATGCACCACCATGGTTAAATCCGGCGAACTTTTCACAACAGTTACACCGCGTTGACGCGTGACATCAGGCAAACGCGGTAATGCTTGTGAAATGCGGTTTTGCACCATTTGTTGTGCAAGATCAGCATTGGTACCAATTTTGAAGGTCACTGTTAATGTCAGGCGACCATCAGTCGTGGCTTGCGAAAACATGTACAACATATTTTCGGTACCGGCGAGTTGTTCCTCCAATGGCGTAGCCACTGTTTCGGCAATCACTTTCGGGTTGGCACCGGGATAAGATGCGTTGACCACTACCGAAGGTGGTGAAACTTCGGGATATTCCGAAATCGGTAATTGAAACATGGCGATAAAACCGCCGATAAAAATCAATAGTGAAATCACTCCTGCGAATATGGGGCGATCCACGAAAAATTTGGATATGTTCATAATGTTCTGCCAGTTTTCATTTCAACATCCGTTTAGAAAAATTAAATGATAATTAGTTAGCTGCAGCCAATTTGTTGGCAACTGTTGAGGGGTTCACAAGGCTATTGGGGCGTACGTGGGATAAGCCGTTGACAATAATTTTTTCACCGGCTGCAAGACCTGAGAGCACAACGCGCTGACCTTGATAATATTCACCCAGAACCACTTCGCGATAATTGGCGGTGTTGGTTTCATCCACAACCAATACAAATTTTTTGCTTTGATTGGTGCCGATTGCACGTTCAGGAATTAACAAACTATTGGATTTTTCAGCAGAACCCAAACGCAAATTGGCAAACATGCCCGCTGTTAATGCGCCATCTTTGTTATCAAAAATTGCGCGCGCGCGAATGGTGCCGCTGTTGGTATCCAAACGATTATCAAAGGCATAAATATGGCCTTCATAAGTGGTTGCAGCATCGCCAGCCAAATTTAATTCCACTGGCATGGCTTGCACATTTTGCGTGTTGCGCACCAGCTGCACATAGGTGGCTTCATCCACATTAAATTCGGCGTAGAGTTTATCGTTGGCAACAATTTGCGTGAGCACCGGCGCATTTACACCTGCATCCACTACATTACCTGTGGTGAGTTCTGCGCGACCGACACGACCGGAAATCGGCGCGCTGATATGCGCATATTCGAGGTCCAGCTTCGCCTGGCTTAATGCTGCCTCTGCTTGTTTAACATCGGCCTGTGCAACTTGATTTGCACTCAAGGCCGAGTCGTAAACACTTTGCGATACCAGTTTGGCGCCTATGAGTTGTTCGGCTCGGGCCAGTTCGTCCTGCGCTAATTTTGCACGGGATTGTGCGGTCGCCAATTGCGCCTGGGCGCGTTGTACTGATGCTTGATGCGGGCGTGGGTCAATCACAAACAAGGGTTGGCCTTTTTTTACTTGCTGACCTTCGGTAAATAACACTTGCTGGATGGTGCCGCTGACCAAGGGTTTGATGGCAGCGCTTTCAACCGGGGCAAGGCGACCGGAGAATTGACTCCAGCTACGAATGGACTCGGGCTCTACTACCAACAGATCAACACTGGGGGCAGGTGGTATGGCACCTGGCGAAGCAGCATCAACATTGGTGGTGAAATAAAAACTGATGATACCTGTCAGTATGGTGGCAGCAGTGAGTGACAAGGCAGGGTGTTTGGTGAAAAGTGTGCGCATCATAGGCTCCTGTTGCGGCTTGTATTGCAATGAGTTGGCTACCCGAATTCCCTTGATGGGTTGGTTCGGTTTGGTAAAAATATACATACCGGTTGGTATGTTGGTCAAGAAAAATTTATTCGACAATGTTTTATCTGTGGATCTTTGCCGGGTAATTTTATGAAAAATAATGAAAAATCAGATAATTAGCGGTTTTCAGCTGTAACGGCTGTGGTATGCAACTGGCTGGTGATAACTGTATCTGCGATTGAAAAACATACCATCCGGTATCATAATAGCTGCATCAACCAACCAAGATGCCACTTATGAACGCTACAGATACTCGCACATTACTTTTGGAAACTGCCCTGGATTTGATCTGGAGTAGCAACTATAGCGATGTCGGCGTAAATGAAATTTGCAAACAGGCTGGTGTGACCAAAGGTAGTTTTTATCATCACTTTGAGTCCAAAGCTGAACTGTTTTGCGAGGCCACCAATCACTATTGGGAAAAAGTCCGTCAGGATCTGGATTGCATTCTGTCGCCAATCAATTCCCCACTTGAGCAATTGGAAAATTGGCTGATTTATATCTATGTGAACAAGATCGGCGACGACAAAGACAATGTGCCGGGTTGCGCCTTTTTTAGTGCTGGAATGCAGGCAGGTTGTAATGAGCCGCGCGTGAGTGAAACTTTGCGTTTGATGACTGAGCGCGGTGCGAAATATATTCAGGCGCTGGTGATGAATTTACATAATGGCAATTTTCTGGATGACTTGAAGGATGTTGAGCAGACTGCGCGTTTGATGCAGCAATACATGCAAGGTGCCATCACCCATGCCAGAGTCACGCGCAATATTGAGAATGTTCGCAAAGATTTACCGGTGGGGATTTATAAGTTGATTGGCTTAAAACCCGAATATTGGTTTAGTGCCAAACCTAATTTTGCCTGTGATCAGTCGGCTGTATAAAGTTAGGCATTAACCTCGGTTTGTTTCATTTTTTTGATAAATTTTTAATACAATAAATCTTCATACGGGCATTTCCGGATCGAATCAACAGTATATTGTTGGCACATCAATATACTGCATACCACTTCATTTATGATTTTGAAAAAACCGCGGATGTTGACGCTGAACTCTTTTATTTGACTTGTTGCGCGTGATAAACAAAAAAGTGTTAATAATCGGCACGTTTATCAACTATGAACTATGCTTTTGGAAGTTATTAAAGAGTATCAGGTGTGGTAAATGCGTAGATGTTTTCTGGTTATTGGGTATTTGATTTTTTTACAGTCAGAGCTGGTTAGCGCGAATAATTTGGCTCTTGATAAACCTGTAGAGCCGCAAATAAATTCGACACAAATCAGGTCTACCATGAAAACTGCCAGTCAGTTTATGTTGGATAAAGTCAGTTATCAGGGAGGTTTTGTCTGGTCGTATTTACCTGATTTATCGCGGCAATGGGGCGAGCTCGAAGCAAATCGAACCATGATCTGGATGCAACCTCCTGGTACGGCAAGTGTTGGTCATTTGTTACTTGATGCCTATCATGCGACTCAGGACGAATATTATTACAAGGCAGCAGAAAAAGTAGCAGCTGCGATCATTCATGCGCAAGATTCCAGCGGTGGCTGGAATTACGTTGCAGATTTTGCGGGTGAGAAATCCCTGAAAAAATGGTACGCCACAATAGGAAAACAAGCTTGGCGTTTGGAGGAATTTCACCATTATTACGGCAATGCCACCTTCGATGATGGCGGAACTGCAGAAGCAGCAAAATTTTTGTTGCGATTGTATTTGGAAAAATCTGATAAAAAATACCGGGCTGCTTTAAATCGGGCAATTGATTTTATACTTGTCAGTCAATATCCAATTGGTGGTTGGCCGCAACGATTTCCATTAATTCATCATCAAGAAAACAAACATTATTCTTCATTCATTACATTTAATGATGATGTTGCTGCTGAAAACATTGATTTTTTATTGATGTGTTATCAAACATTACATGAAGAAAGAGTGCGTGAACCTGTCATTCGCGCAATGAATAGTTTTTTAGTGACGCAACAGGGGCAGCCCCAACCGGGGTGGGCTTTGCAATACACAATAGAATTAGAGCCTGCAGCTGCACGTTCTTACGAGCCTAAAAGCCTACACACACCCACAACTGCTGAAAATATTTTGCAACTAATCAAATTTTATCGTTTAACAGGCGATAGCAAATTTCTGGCAAGAATTCCCGAGGCACTGGATTGGCTGGATTCTCTTGAAATAAAAGACAAATCGCTAATTGAAGGTCGCAGTCATCCAGGTTTTGTTGAATTGAAAACCAATAAAGCTATTTATACTCACCGCCGCGGTGCAAATGTAGTGAATGGCGAATATTATGCTGATTACATGCCGGGAAATATGTTGGCGCACTATAAATCCGCGACCAAAATTAATGTAGCTGCCTTGCGTCAAGCTTATCAAGTGGCTCTGGCGACACCACCTGAAGAGGCCAGTCGGCAATCACCACTGAATAAAGATTTAAAATTAACATTACCGAAATTTTTTACTATCGGTAAAGTCAGTTTTTCTGATTTGAATTTTCGCGCCCAAATTAATAAAGAATCATCATCTTTAATGGAGGCAACAGCTCAATTAATCCACAGTTTAAATCAGCAAGGATATTGGCCAACGCCCTTGTATTACACAACCAATCCCTACATTGGTGAGCCATCAAAAACCCTTGCTGATAATCAGTATGCCAATACTATGGTGGGTGATAAATGGGACACTTCGCCTTATCCAACCGAAAATCCTGTGATGGGAATCTCTACGGCAACCTATATTAAAAATATGGGCATTTTGATTGAGTATTTGCAAATATCAGAGTTGGAAAAAAATTAAGTATCATCTGTCAGGGTATAGCGATAAGCTTCAGCTCCTTGCGTAGCAAATAAAACTTTTTGTTGCCACGCCCAACCCGTGAAGGACTAGACAAATGTCATCTTTACGTTTTCGTTATCAAACTATTGAGTTTGGAAGTATCGATATTCATTTGCGAAGCCTTCGCGATAATCAGGAGTTCTCGGATGAATCAGGTGAAGCAGCTGATTTAGGTATTTCTTCTGCATCCTGGCCGCTCTTTGGCATTATTTGGGCGTCTGGTCAGGTCTTGGCGCATGAGATGGTTAATTTTGAAATTGCGGGCAAACGCATTCTGGAAGTGGGTTGTGGAATTGCACTAGCCAGTCATTTGTTGAATAAACGCCATGCCAACATTACCGCTACGGATTACCATCCGGAAGTTGAAAATTTTTTAATAGAAAATGTCAAACTCAATCAAGGTAATGTTATTCCATTTGTGCGAACAGGTTGGGCAGATGCCGAAACCAACCTCGGGAAATTTGATGTCATTATTGGCAGTGATATTTTATATGAGGCAGAACATGTTGAATTGCTGGCAAATTTTTTAATGCAACATGCAGCACCTCATTGTGAAATTGTTTTGGTTGATCAGGGACGTGGTAATCATGCGCGTTTCAGCAAAAAAATGGTGCAATTGGGGTTTGATCACAAGCAGAAAAAACCCGATACACAAGCTTATCTTGATAAGCCTTTTGCTGGACAGGTTTTGTATTATTTGAGATAGATATTTTAATTTGAATAAGAACACATGTGTGCTCTTATATTCAGGTAATTAAATTTATTTACCCGCAAGTTTTTTCATTTTCAGTTTTTGTCCCACATTCACTATGGCGGCAATTGCGGGTTGTAATTCACGTCCTAATTCCGTCAGGGAATATTCTACTGTTGGCGGTGAAGTATCCATCACTTCGCGATGAATCACGCCAATTTCTTCCATTTCTTTCAATCGTGCAGACAGTACTTTTGCAGAGATACCTTTTATATCGGCTTTTAATTCGCTGAATCTTCGTGGATTGGCTTTGAGATACCAGATGATATGGGGAGTCCAGGTGCCACGAATAAATTTCATGCAGCCAGACAGTGGGCACTCACCGGGCGGTGGTTCGACTTCACTTTTGCGCATTTTTACCATGATAAATCTCTGCTGATGGTCTGCAATTCGATGGTTACATTTTGGTTTTCAAGTTACCTGATGGTAACTCAATTTTTTGGGTTACTGCTAGATATGTGGTTACAAAATGTAACTTAACTACTTATAGTAAGCGCCTTCATATTGATCCAAAGATTGATTGAATACCAGAGATTAATTAAGTGCCAGAGAATAAAAGGAATCAAAGTATGTGGTCGCAAACCGCTGTTACCCGTCGTTTGGGAATTCAATATCCCATCATTCAAGGCCCTTTTGGTGGTGGCTTGTCATCTACACAATTAACTCTTGCTGTTTCAGAAGCGGGTGGATTGGGTTCTTATGGTGTGCATCATTTAAGCCCTGCCGATATTCGCGATCTGGGTAAGACTTTACATCAACAAACTAAAAAGCCTTTTGCATTGAATTTATGGGTGTCCAATCATGATCGGGATGCGGGTTCTTTTTCCGCTGAAAAATTTCAACAAGCATTAACAATATTTGAACCTTATTATCAAAAGCTTGGGCTTAAACCACCTGCGCAACCTGAGCGATTCGGTTACAACTTTGAAGATCAGATCGATGCTTTATTGGATGTGAAACCCGCGGTTTTTAGTTTTGTTTATGGCATTCCGTCGAGAGAAGTATTACAAGAATGCAAACGCAGAAATATTGTGACCGTAGGAACGATTACTACTATTGATGAAGCGTTGGTTATGGAAAGCGCGGGTGTGGATTTGCTGGTAGCAACAGGATTTGAAGCAGGCGGTCACAGAGTTTCTTTTTTGCGTTCGTCGGAAGACTCGCTTACAGGAACTTTTGCACTCATTCCAACAGTTACCGCGAAAGTTAAAATCCCTGTGATTGCTGCTGGTGGTATAGCCAATGCAAAAGGCATCGCAGCGGCAATGGTTTTGGGCGCGCAGGGGGTGCAAATTGGAACTGCTTTTTTAGCTTGTGAAGAATCCAATGCAAGCAAAGTGCATAGAGCCAGACTTTTTAGTGAAGATGTAAAATACACCGCCTTAACCCGTGCATTCAGTGGTCGCCTTGCGCGAGGAATTCGCAATTATTTTGTTGATGAGTGGCAAACAAAAACTTCACAAATTTTACCTTATCCCATTCAAAGCTGGTTTACGAATAGTTTCAAACAGGCTGCCATTGAGCAGAGCAGGGCGGATTTAATGTCTTTGTGGGCCAGTCAAGCTTCACCACTCTTGCAACATAAAAATGCCAGCAATTTGTTTTCTGAGCTGATCATGCAAACCGATGAAATATTTTCAAATAATTTTTTTAGTTCAACCAAAAAATGAGGTGATTTAAATGGCAAATATAGTTGTGGTATATCATTCAGGTTACGGTCATACAAAGCGTATGGCAGAGTCTGTTGCAAATGGCGCAAAAGCAACATTAATTGCGATAGATGAAAATGGCAGTATCGCGGATGCGGATTGGGCATTACTGACGAATGCTGATGCTATTATCATGGGTTCGCCTACTTATATGGGCAGTGTGAGTTGGCAATTTAAAAAGTTTGCTGATGCATCTTCCAAAATGTGGTTTACACAACAATGGAAAGATAAAATTTTTGCCGGATTTACCAATAGTGCAACCATGAATGGTGACAAACATTCAACATTGCATTATTTGTTTACTCTCGCAATGCAACACGGAGGTATATGGGTTGGGGCGGGAATGATGCCAAGTAATGCCAAAGCATCAACACGTAATGATATTAATTATGTAGGGTCTTTTGCGGGTGCCATGGCTACATCTCCATCTGATGCTGGAGTAGAGGAAATGTTGACTGGTGATTTGGAAACGGCGCGTCTTTTTGGTGTCAGAGTCAGTGCAGTAACAGAGAAGTATTTGCGATAAATTTTATCAGTCACTTTATAACGATTTATGAATAACAGGAAAATTATATGAAATTATATTTTAGCCCCGGTGTTTGTTCACTGGCATCACACATCACTGCACGAGAATTAAACTTGCCAGTTGATTTGGTGAAGGTAGATTTGCGCACCAAACAAACCAGCCTTGGTGAAGATTTTTCAGCAATCAATAAAAAAGGTTATGTTCCGGCTTTGCAATTTAATGATGGATCATTGCTGACCGAAGGTGTTGCCATAATGCAATATCTGGCTGATCAAAAACCGGAAGCAGGTTTGGCTCCTGCTAATGGTACAAAGGAGCGTTATAAATTGCAGGAGTGGTTGACCTTTATTAATTCAGAAATTCACAAAGCCTATTCGCCTTTATTTGACGCCACAACGCCGGAACAGACAAAAAAATCCTGTTTGGCAAAGTTGGATAAACGTTATGGTTTTGTGGCTGAACAATTAGACAATCAAGAGTTTTTAATGGGTAAGCAGTTTACAGTTGCGGATGCTTACTTGTTCACAACAATGACCTGGGCAGGTTTTTTTAATCTGGATTTTGCCAAGTGGCCAGTGTTAAAAGATTATTTCACGCGTATTGCTGCTCGTGAATCAGTGCAAGCAGCACGGGCAGCTGAAAAAGCTGCTTAAGATATTTACACTGTGTCTTGTAGGGGCAGCTCCTGAGGCTGCCCGCTTTTGATTGTTTCGATGACGGGTACGAAAATAATTAAACGAATATTCAGACAATCATTTTAACGAAACGCAATCAATGCCGCTGTCACGGCAACATTTAATGATTCAACACCGTTGTTCATTGGAATGCAGATGGTGTGTGTGCAGAGATTCATAATTTCTTTGGAAACCCCTTCTGTTTCGTTGCCTAAAATATAAATGCAACTGCCATCGGGATTAAATTCTTTTAAGGGTGTTTTGGCGTGTGAAGAAAGTGCGCAAATGGCTGTGCCTGATTTTTTAAAATCATCCAATGCTTTTTTTAAATCCTGACAGCGTAATAATGGTGCTTTAAAAATAGTGCCTGCACTGGCCTTAATGACGAGAGGATCAATTTGAGCGCCGCCTTCACTGGGTAACAAAATGCCATCTATATTGCCCGCACAGGCAGAACGAATAATCATGCCCAAATTTTGAGGATTATGAATTTTATCCAAAGCCAATAATACAAATGGTTTTTCCGCTGTTCGATTGCTGATGAAGTCTTCGTGTGTTTGATAGCCCGTTAATCGCAGATCGGCAGCGACGCCTTGATCCTGACTGGCATTTTTGGAAATACGTGAAAGTGCCTGGCGTGAGTGATAAACAATTTCTGCTTTTTTTTCAGTTGCTAATTGAATAATGTCATCAATAATGTCCGCTTTTTTATTGCTGTCTGCCAAATGTAGACGATAAATTTGTACATGCTTGTCTTGCAAGGCTTCAAGAACAGTTTTTCGGCCATAGACAGTTAACAGAGAATTAAAAAATTGTTTTTTTTCGCGATATGCAGCTGAATCTTCGCGAGGATTATCCCGGGTGGTTTTCATGGATTAAGCTCGACAAAGATCAATATACTGCGCAATAGTTTTTTCCAGTCCCATGCTAATCGCCTCGACTGTTAATGCATGGCCAATAGACACTTCCAGTAAATCGGGAACACGACGGAAGTTGGCAAGGTTTTGCAAATTCAAATCATGTCCCGCATTCAATCCTATGCCAATAGTTTGTGCATGAATGGCTGCATCCAGATAATTCAAAAAAACAGATTCACCCAAGTCAGCATTTTTATAGGCAGCCGCGTAAGGGCCGGTGTAAAGCTCAATTCGATCAGCGCCGATTTCTTGTGCCAAACTGATTTGATCTTTATCCGGGTCCATAAATAAACTGACACGAATACCCAAGTCGTGTAATTCGTTGATAATGGGTTTCAACTTTTCGCCGGAAGAACGTAAATCAAAACCATGATCAGATGTGAGTTGTTGGTTACTATCTGGAACCAATGTGCATTGGTCGGGCAAACTTGAACGCACCAGAGACAAAAATCCCGGAAAATGATTAATTGATTCTGCGAAAGGATTTCCCTCTATATTAAACTCCCTGTCGGGATAATCTTTTAATAATTCGGCAATTTCTATTACATCATGAGGACGGATGTGGCGTTGGTCTGGACGCGGATGAACAGTTAATCCATCCGCACCAAAATCCAGACACATTTTTCCGTGTTCAGTAACATCCGGAAAATTGCCTTCACGTGAATTGCGGATCAATGCAATTTTATTCAGATTTACGCTTAATGCTGTACTTTGTTTCATGCTAATCATGGTTTGGAAATCAATGCATCTTTTATACGGGAATTTTCCAATCGGCTGGGTGTTGATGAGTTGCCGGTGATACTGCCAGCAGTAACGCGTTTTGCACTGAGTATTCTGACAGCATAGTTAGGTGCTTCAGGAAAACTTTTGTACATGCCCGTTGGTTCCTGTGCAATTTTTTCAACTACTTCCATGCCTTCAATAACCCGACCAAATACCGTGTAACCATTTGCACCAACTTTGGCATTAAGTGATGGATTATCTTTCAGGTTGATATAAAACTGCGAAGACGCACTGTCCGGGTGAGGCATTCTTGCCATAGCAATAGTTTTATAATCATTTTTCAAACCATTGTCTGACTCATTTTTTATTTCAGGATTGGTTTTCTTTTCCGCGAAATCAAATGTATAACCACCACCTTGTGCGACAAACCCCGGAATTACTCTATGAAAAATTGTGCCGTTATAAAAGCCGGAATCTACGTAATCCAGAAAGTTTTTAACAGTGACAGGTGCAAGCGAGTTGTAGAGTTCAATACGAACATTACCTAAATCCGTTTGCAATAATACCTGGGTATTCTCAGCTTTGGCTGAAAAACAACAGAATGCCAATGTCAGTGTGAAAAAAAAGTCGGTTATTTTTCGCATCATTTTTCTCCTAGCGCCATTCGGATTGACGTTTGCGACGCCCTATTGCCTGCAATATAAAAGACAACACAACCCCTGCCAGTAATAATCCACCACCGTACACCCAATGATGGAAACGATCAGTGTCTTTCAGTCGTTCATTTTCTGCTTTGAGCATGTCCCGCTCAGTTTGAATCAGTTGAAATTCCGCATGTAATTTTTGATTATCTTCTTCCAAATTTAACGAAGTGGTTGCGGCTTGTCGCATATCTTCAGTATCTGCCAGAAGTTGTTGGTGTTCTGTTTGCAATTTTTCCAGTTGTTGGGACAGTAATTGTTTTTCTGCCAGAAGTTTTGCAGAGTCTTGTACTTCTTTTGGAAGTTTGGCTAATTTCATTGCTGCTGTTGGCTCGGAAGTTAAACTATAACTTCGAACCCAGCCCTCTTTGCCTTCGGGGGAAATCACCAGACTCCAGTTATTATTATCTGTTCCGATTTCTTCGCGTATGAATGATAATTTGGTGCCACTGACAATGCTGCGTTGAATCACTTCGGATTCCGGATTTTTATCACTGCGCAATGCTACATAAACAACATCATTAACATAACGATCAGCTGCAAATAATGGTTGTGACAAACAAGTCATTAATCCTGCACAAAAACAGAGTATTTTTTTCATGGTCAGTGCTTTCATGGTCAGTGTTTTCATGATGGTCGCCTTATTGTGGAAAAACTTTTTTAAAAGGTTTGACAGTAACTTTGGCGTATACACCAGCAGTGATGTAGGGATCTTCATCCGCCCATTGTTGCGCTTCTTGCAGTGAAGAAAATTCAGCAACAATAATGCTTCCTGTAAAACCAGCGGTACCAGGATCAACATTGTCAATGGCAGGATTCGGCCCCGCTAATATTAACCGCCCTGCATCTTGTAATGCCTGCAGCCTCGACAAATGTGCAGGGCGTGCAGTTAAACGCAATAATAAACTGTCGGGAACATCTTCGCCGATAATGGTGTAAAGCATAGGATTCCTTAATCGTCAGGATTTTTGTTCCGGTGCATTGACCAGATCTTCAAGTGTTAAGTGCGTCAGCTTTTTAATTTTATAAAACACATAAAAAATTGCGGTGGCCAGAACTATGGTAGACGGCAAGGCAATCACAGGAAAGCTTAACGCATTCATTTTGCCAATTTCAGCATTGGCTGCAGCAGTTCCCATGGGGCTAACCAGAATCCATTTGGCTAATAAATAATTGAGCAGCGATGATAAAAAAAACGAACCGGCAATCATCAGTGTCGCTTTGCGCAGGCTTTGCTCGAATTCGACTTCTTTATTATGCTCTTTAATTGCCGCCAACATTTTTTGCACATTAAAGATGTCTTCATTGTAAATAAAAAACCTCACCAAGGGTTTTTGTGTCATGGCTGATAGTAAAGTCACAAGGCCAATCACGCCAGGAACAGCAGCTTCCTTAATAATCAAATATTCGGTATCCAGTTTCAAAAGGCTGATGCCACCAGTTAACAAAACACTAATAAACCCTATAACAGAAAAAATATTGAAGCGTTTGTTTTTGATGAAATCACGAATGCCGTAAACTAGCGGGAATGATAAAGCCAGAATTAATGCATATGTGGGGCCCAACCTGTCATCTGTACTCAGCTTGGTTAGTATCAAGGTAGGTAGCAAAATATTCATAGCCAAATTCAATAGCAAACTTTCACGTTTGGGTTTTGGCTTGGAATAGTTTAGTGTGTCGTTAGGTTTGATTGTGTCGTTGGTCATTATCCAAATCTTTTATTGCATGGTGTTTATTAAATTTAATTCTGGTGAATTCGTGATTTTTGATTTGCATTGTCATACCGATTGTTCAGACGGTCATTTGAGTCCCGGTGATTTGGTTTTACGTGCCAAAACAAAAGGTGTAGACGTACTGGCAATCACGGATCACGATACCATAGCTGGTTTGCAAATGGCAGAAGTGGCAGCGCGTGAACTGGGGTTGCATCTCATTCCGGGAATTGAGTTCTCCAGCCAATGGTTGCATAACAGTGTTCATATTGTGGGCTTGAATGTGTCGGTGGAAAGCCCTGAGTTACAACAGGCAATTTCTATTCAAAATGAATCGCGTGAACAACGTTCAATCCAGATTGCAGAAAAATTAAACAAGTTGGGAATAGGCGGTTCATTGGAAGCCGCCCGTGAAATTGCCGGATCAGCAACAGTGGCCAGGCCGCATTTCGCTCAATATTTAATCGCCAAAGGTTATGCAAAAGATATGAATGCCGCCTTTAAAAAGTATTTGGGGCAGGGTAAGCCGGCAGATGTGAAGTACCAATGGCCGGAAATAGCTACGGTCATCGGCTGGATAAAAGCGGCTGGTGGCATTGCAGTGTTGGCGCATCCAGCTAAATATGAATTGACCAGAACCAGGTTATGTAAACTGGTTTCTGAATTTGCTGAAGCGGGTGGTGATGCACTTGAAATTATCAGTGGTCAGCAACCCGATAGTCTTACCAAAGATCTTTTGCGTATTGCCAATCAATACAATTTGTATGCATCCTGTGGTTCGGATTTTCATCAACCAAATCAGCCGTGGCAGGAGCTGGGTCAATTTGGAACATTACCGGAACAAGCCAAACCTGTGTGGCAGTTAATGGGATTTAATTAATCGCTCAGTCGTAACAAGGCGCAATAAAATGGCACAATTTTTTCGAATACATCCTGAAAATCCCCAGTCACGATTAATCAGTCAGGCGGTTGATATTATTCGTCAGGGTGGATTGATTATTTATCCTACCGATTCCGCTTATGCCCTGGGATGTCATATAGGTGATAAGGATGCGCTGGAGCGTATCCGGGCAATTCGCCAATTGGACAAGCATCATAATTTCACGTTGATGTGCCGTGATTTATCCGAATTGGCAACTTATGCCCGAGTCAGCAATCAAAGTTTCCGATTGCTGAAAAAGAGTACGCCGGGTGCATTCACTTTTATCCTTGAAGCCACCTCTGAGGTTCCCCGCCGTTTATTGCATCCCAAGCGTAAAACTATAGGTTTGCGCGTACCGGATAATCCAATCACACAAGCTCTGCTAACCGAGTTGGCCGAGCCACTGATGACATCGAGTTTGCTACTACCTGGTGATGAGTTCCCCTTGAGTGATCCCTATGAGATTCGCGAGCAACTGGAACATCAGGTCGATCTGGTGATCGACGGTGGTTTCTGTGGTCTGGAACCAACAACTGTGATTGATCTGACGGAAGAAACTCCGCAATTGATTCGTCAGGGGAAAGGGGATTTTGAGGGGTTTATGGGGTGAGTCATAAGTTTTGTTATAGCTATTTCAAATGTAGGCTCGGAACCATAGTTTGGTGCAGTACTGCAAGAACGACCAAATCACTCTTTTGGATTCTGTAATAAATCATATGGCTGACATAGGGGAAACTCTTTATACCTTCGCCTAAATCCTGACTTCTATCTACACCGATTAATGGTTGTTCCTGCAATCGTTTGAGAGTGTTTCGCAATTCATTCAAGTAAGTTTTGGTTTGCAGATTGCCCCATTTAATGTGTGTGTATTGGCGTATGTCGAGAAGGTCTTGTTTGGCTTCATCCGTAAAAATCAAACGAGTCATTTAATTATCACCTTCCTCAATCAGGGATTTCAAAAGCATATCGCCATCATGGATTTTACCTTCTGCCAAATCTACATTGGCTTTTTGAATTTTTTGCTGTAATTGTTTCATCTTCAAAGCTTCCAGATTCGCATAATCTTCCATCGAGAGCATCACAGCCACAGGTTTACCGTTGCGGCTGATTTCGATTGGGTTGCGCTGCACTTTTAGTAATAAATCACCAAATTGAGTCTTGGCTTGATTGGAAGTCAGTGTTTCCATAATGAACCTTTTGGCTGAATTAATTAAATCGAACGATTTGGCTGATTATAAGTGATATTGGTTTGATGTCCAGATTTGCGGCTATAATGCCGCCCTTGTTTTACGCCTATGGCTTGGTCAGGAATTCGCTTGTGACAGAAACTCTGGATACCCCCGTTGAATCGACACCGGTGCAGCACTCTTTTGAAGCTGTTCCGCCAGCGACTGTGCCCCGGCAAAGTGAAATGCCGTTTGCTATGGTTCATGGCAAAGCCTATACCCAATTACCACAAGATTTATACATTCCGCCGGATGCATTGGAAGTTTTCCTTGAGGCATTCGAAGGTCCTTTGGATTTACTGCTTTATCTGATTCGTCGTCAGAACATCGACATTCTGGATATCAACGTTTCACAAATCACAACCCAATATATGGCTTATGTGGATCTAATGCAGTCACATCAGTTTGAATTGGCCGCGGAATATCTGGTGATGGCCGCTATGTTGGCGGAAATCAAATCGCGCATGTTATTGCCGCGTTCCGGTGACGAAATCGAGGAAGAGGAAGATCCTCGTGCATCCCTGATTCGTCGTTTGCAAGAGTATGAACGATTCAAAAAAGCGGCAGAGGATGTGGACGCTTTGCCCCGTGTTGGACGTAATATCTTTGTAGCCTCTGCACAAGCACCTGATCGCAGTTTGATCCGGCCTGAACCTGATGTGGAATTGCAGGAATTATTGTTGGCACTTTCTGAAGTTTTGCGTCGTGCTGACATGTTTGAATCACATCACGTATCAAAAGAAAAATTATCCACTCGCGAACGTATGGCGCAAGTTCTGGATAGATTGGCCAATCAAAGTTTTGTGCCTTTTGTGAGTTTATTTAAAGTAGAAGAAGGACGTTTGGGGGTTGTTGTCACTTTCCTGGCCGTGATGGAGTTAATTAAAGAATCTTTGGTAGAAATTGTGCAGAGCGAAGATTTTGGCCCGATTCACGTTAAAGCACGCAGTCAATAATTTTTTATTTTTACTTATTATTTGTGAAATATTATGAACGACATTACTGATGATCATGAAACGGATGAGTTTGATCAATCTGACATAAATGAGGTTGCGCAAGCGGATGTTGATGACAGCGTTGAGGTTGCATTACCTACGCAAAAACCGGTTGATCAAGCCATGTTGCGTCGTATTGTCGAAGGCGCAGTTTTGGCTGCGGGACAGCCCATGTCAGTGGCAAAAATTCTTGAATTGTTTGACACTTTTGTTGCACCTGACAAAGAAGAAATTCAAGCAGCCTTGGAAGATATTCAAGCAGAAACCAAAGGTCGCGGTTTTGAATTAAAAGAAGTCGCTTCCGGTTGGCGTTTTCAAGTCTGTGATGATCTGGCTCCCTGGGTTGGTCGTTTGTGGGATGAAAAACCTCAAAAATATTCGCGTGCATTGTTGGAAACTTTATCGTTAATCGCGTATCGCCAACCGATTACTCGCGGTGATATCGAAGAAATTCGTGGTGTGGCTGTCAGTTCGCATATCATGAAAACTTTATTGGAGCGTGATTGGGTAAAGGTGGTGGGTCACAGAGATGTTCCGGGTCGCCCATCTTTATATGCTACCACCCGACAATTTTTGGATTATTTCAATTTAAAAAGTTTGGAAGAGTTGCCCAGCTTGAGTGAGATCCGTGATCTGGATGAAATCAATCCAATGTTAAATTTGGTTGAAGACGGAGTCGGTGAAAAAGACACTGATGCACCAATTCCTGATCAAACCGATTTGCCATCACTAACTGAATTGGAAGCGCAACCGGTGACTGAAGAGTTTGTTGATGGTGAAGAAGCATTTATGGATGCAGTGGATGATGAAATGGAAGCAGGAATAGAGAAGCAGCCAGAAAATTAATTTCACCCCCTCCTAACCTCCCCCTTTGCCAAGGGGGAGGTTAGGAGGGGGTGAAGATTTGAATTCTATTTTTATTTTTTAAGGTGAAAAAAATTACAGACAAACCCCAAAAACCCGCCAGGGCTGTGAAGCCAGCGGTTGCTAACAAAGCAAAATCGACAACTGAAAAAAAATTGACTGAAAAGAAAACAGTTGAAAAGAAAACTTATCAAAAAAAACCAGCAGAGAAAAAATCAACAAAGGTTGATCATTCCTCTGCCGAGTCTGCACAAGCTTCAGCGCCTGTTGGTGAAAAATTACAAAAGGTATTGGCTCGTACCGGAATAGGTTCCCGTCGGGAAATAGAGGGCATTATTGAAGCCGGACACATCAAAATAAATGATCGAATTGCAAAGCTGGGTGATCGTGTTACACCTAAAGATAAAATTTTTGTGAATGGTCAGAGGATTGTTATCAGTCCTGAAGCTTCACGTCGTCGGGTCATTCTGTATAACAAACCAGAAGGTGAAATTTGTTCGCGTTCTGATCCCGAAGGGCGCCCAAGTGTTTATGATCGATTGCCATCAATAAAAGGTGAGCGGTGGATTTCTGTAGGGCGTTTGGATTTTAATACCAGTGGTTTGTTGTTGTTTACTAATGATGGAGAATTGGCAAATAAACTCATGCATCCATCGTCTGTTATTGATCGTGAATATTTAGTGCGTATTCAAGGTGCAGTTGACGATGAAATGTTACGTGCATTACGTGAAGGTGTATTGCTGGAAGATGGTGTTGCACGATTTACCGATATTGTGGAAGGAGCGGGTGAGTCGCGTAATCGTTGGTTTTATTGCGTGGTTATGGAAGGGCGAAATCGTGAAGTGCGCCGTTTATGGGAGTCGCAAGGTGTTAAAGTCAGTCGATTAAAACGTGTACGTTACGGCAATATTTTTATTCCATCACATGTGCGTGTTGGGCAATGGTTGGAATTAACCGAAAAAGAAATTGCAGATTTGTGTCTAACGGCCGGTTTTGACAGCAACAAGGCCACCAAAATTGTTGAGCCCAGTCGCGAAGAAAAAATGGCACGTGAACGTCACGAGAAAAAATTGCGCGCGGCAAATCATTCGCCGAAGGTTATCAAGCCGAAAAAATCCTGATTCAATAGTTGTGTAACAGTGACCTGAAGGTGGACATGATCCACCTTTATTTTTTGAAAAGGTTAATTTGATTGTTGTATGCGTTTTAACTTGCGTTTATTCCAGGCTCTTACTGCATGCCAGCGCCAATAGGCCTGCATACCAAAATATCCCAAAGCACCGAATGCCAGGCCTGTCACCAGGGAACCCAACAGAAAAGGCTTCCACACACTGCCTAATTCATTTCCCAGCCAATTAAGGGCAGCCCGGTATTGATTGTCCACAATCAGATCCCACAAGCTGCCAAAGTCCATACTGGTAACTGCTGCTGCAGTGGCGGCAGTGTCACTGTCCACTTGCAGAATGAATTTGCCCACCTCATACGCGATATAAAAGAAAAACGGCATGGTGAAAGGATTGGTGATCCAGACCAGAGCAACGGCAATAGGTAAATTGCAGTGGAAAAATAACGCGGCCATAGCAGCAACAGCCATCTGCCCGGGTATAGGCAACATGGCTATGAATAATCCCCAGAAAAAAGCAACGGATACCGAATGCCGGTTAAGATGAAATAAATTGGGGTCGTGCAGCAAATCCCCAAGAAAATGCAGGGCAGGGTTATTTTTGATATCCGATGGACTGGGAAAAAACCGCTTAAGTAACTTACGAGCCATTAGAAACTGAGCAACCTGAAAAAAGACACGGCATTATGCCGATAATTATGGGTAAAAACTATCAATAATCCAGCTTGAGCCCCCATTCTGGCTGGCGAAGATAACCAATTTATGACAGCATGCCCGGGGTTCAGAATTGCGACAACCCGCCATAACATTTGATATACAGGGTCAGTATTGATGAAAGCACTTTCGATTATTAAATATATTTTTACGATTATTGGTATTGGAATGTTGATTGGTGCATTTGTGGTTAACCAGCATACCAATAAATTTATCGCATCCTCACTTAAAGCCGACGGGCAGGTAATTGATTTCGAAGCCAGGCGTTCCGATAATTCTTCAGCAACCTATGCACCGGTCATCAAATTTGTAGCAAATGATGGCAAGGAATATCAGTTTGTATCCTCTGTATCCAGCAATCCACCTTCTTATGATGTTGGTGAAGTAGTCGAAATTCTTTATCTGGAATCCAATCCGAATGATGCACAAGTGAACGGTTTTTTTTCATTGCATCTGGGTGAATTTATACTGGGCATATTGGGAAGTATATTTCTGGCTATTGGTGGTGGTATTTTATTGTTTGGTTTCTTAGGAAATAAAAAACGCGAATATTTGCTCGTCCATGGTGTTTCAATTCAGACAAAAATTCAGTCGGTGGCACTAAACGAATCTATTACTGTTAACGGCAGGCATCCGTTTGTTATTGTGAGTCAGTGGTTAAACCCGGCAACCAATGAACTGCATGAATTTGAAAGTGATAATATTTGGTTTGATCCAACTGATTTCATTAAAACAGAAACGATTCATGTGCTGATTGAACAAAATAATCCAAAAAAATATTGGGTAGACATTCGGTTTTTACCTAAAAAAGCTTAAAGTTAAATATTAATTTGTAATTCAAGGATGAGTTATGCCCTTCTACTTGTTGTTATTTTCTGCTGCTGTTTTATCGGTTGGTCTGTTTCAGGATTTACCTTCCCCTTATTGGTCTCTGATTGTTATACCGCTATTATTTTTGATCCGCTTTTACCGGTGGCTTAAATTTTTATTGCCTGTTTATTTAGGTTTGTGTATTGGTGTTTTGTCTGGATATCAATATTTGGCTCATCAGCTTTCTGTATCTGATTCAGGCAAAGAATTTATTCTGCACGGAACTATTTCCGGTCTGCCAAAACAGGAATCTCGTCAAATACGATTTACAGTAGATGTGGATTCATTGGTAACCTCAACGCATAAACCCCTGCAGAATATTCCTCACAAAATACAATTATCCTGGTATCTCAATCGCTATCAAACACTGCCGCAATTACAAATAGGCGATAAGTGGCAATGGCGAGTTAAATTGCACAAGCCACGCAGTATGGTGAATCCTGGGGGATTTGATTATCAAGCCTGGTTAATTCGGCGGGGCGTGGGCGCAACTGGCTATGTAATACAGGGTGATAATCGAAAAATAACAGAAAATAAAAGTGCTGGTTTTTCTTACTGGATCGATCAACAACGTTACAGATTACAGCGTTGGGTGGTAAATCAAAGTGATTCGCCACATAAGGGTATTCTGGTGGCGTTATTAATTGGTGACAGTACATTGGTGGATAAAAAAGATTGGTTGGCTATGCAGCAAACAGGTACCAATCATTTAATTGCAATTTCCGGATTACATGTAGGTTTTTTGGCAATTTTCGGGTTTTATCTGGGGTTATTGATCGGGCGTTTATTGCAACTGTTCGCTATTCGTTTTCCTGCGCAATATTTCGCTTATGTCGGTGCTATCAGTTGCGCTGCTTTTTATTCCGCACTGGCAGGGTTTAATATACCCACAGTGAGAACATTGGTTATGTTGTCATTATTTTATTGGATGTGTTTATCTCGGCGTGAAACGGGAATTGTGGATATTTTGTGTTTGGCATTAGCCTGTGTGGTGATAATGGATCCACTTGCTGGATACGATCCGGGGTTTTGGTTGTCTTTTGGTGCGGTTGCTTTATTGGTTTTAGGGTTTTCAGGACGAAAAAATATCAAACAAGTAAAATCAGTAAGATATTTAAATCACCTGCAAAAAACAATTTTTACCTACATGAAATCGCAATGGATTATGTTTATCGGATTAATCGTTCCATTATTAATTCTGGTTAACAGTTTTTCATTAGCTGCGCCCGTAGCCAATGCTATCGCCATACCCATGATTACATTTTTTGTGGTGCCTTGTTTGTTGTTGGCCGCTGTTGTTGAAAATATTATGCCTGTTTCCGGTCAGTTATTGTTGTCCCTAGCCGAGTGGGGAATCGAGCATTTATTGGTGTTTTTGCGATGGTTATTAAGTACCGCACCTGGAAAATTGAATCCGGTGATTTCTTTATCGCCATGGATGAGTTTGTGGATTGGTTTTTGTTGTCTGTTAATTCTATTACCGCGAGGATTTTTCTCCCGCCGCTTAAGTTTTGGCGCATTGATTTTATCTTTCACTATTCATTATCTATTACCCAAACCGGATCAACCTGATTTAGGTGTAATGGTTTTGGATGTGGGGCAGGGTACAGCAATAGTAGTGCGTGTTGGTGACAAAACATTGGTCTATGATACAGGCGCTGCTTTTTCAGATAATTTTGATGCTGGTAGTGGAATTATTACACCTTATCTGCGGTCAGAGGCGATAACGAAAATAGACAAATTGGTTGTCAGTCACAATGATCTTGATCATGCCGGTGGGTTGTCTGGTTTGTTGGAAACTACGCAAGTGGAAGAATTATTATTGGGTCAATATCGACCTGTGTTTGTTCCAACAATTGCTCAGGAAAAAATGTACGCCAAAACAGACAATACAACCTCATGCCATCAATCTGCAGATTGGGTCTGGCAGGGTGTGAATTTTCATTTTGTTAAATGGCCCTTACGAAAACGAGCCAGTGCAAATAATTATTCTTGCGTACTGTTAATTGATTATCAGGGTCAAAAAATTCTTTTGCCAGGCGATCTGGAGAAAGAGGTGGAATCGCAATTGTTGGGCATGGGAGCTTTGCCAAAAAATATACAGCTTTTACTGGTGGGGCATCATGGGAGTTTGAGTTCATCTACAGTTGAATTTGTCGAGTTTATAAAACCCGAACAGGTTGTTTATTCTGCCGGATTTCAAAATCGTTACGGGCATCCGCATCCGAAAGTGCGCGCGCGATTTCAAGCGATTAATAGTCAGGAATTCAACACGGCAACTCATGGCGCTTTGGATTTTCGCTGGAAAGCCGGGCAAGCTTTACCGGTTGTGGCCTACAGACAAGGCTATAAACGTTATTGGTTTGATAATGCGATTGATGAATAGTCCGCAGATAGACAATCTTGCGTTGTGTACCAAAATAACTACCCATACAATGCGAGCCGGGTCTATTGGGTTAATAGTCTCCTGGTTCGATAATGATTAATTGTGTTTCGTAATATTCAGTCTGAGGATCAAAGTGTGATTGCGATAATTATTTCCGGCGGTTGGTTAATGTTGCCCATAATTCTCTGTTCTTTGGTGGTATTGGCCGTGAGCATTGAACGTTTCTGGACGCTGAATTCAAACAAAATTGCACCGAGAACATTGTTGGCTCAAGTGTGGAGTTGGTTGAAGAATAATCAAATGGACGCAGCAAAATTGCGCGAACTCAAGCAATCCTCTCCTCTGGGTTCCATTCTTGCTGCAGGTTTGAGTAATTCCAAACAAGGTCGTGAAGTCATGAAAGACTCCATTCAGGAAGCAGCGAATAAAGTTATTCACGATTTGGAAAAATACATCAGTTTGCTGGGCACTATTGCCAATATCGCACCGCTGCTGGGACTGTTGGGTACTGTGTTCGGTATGATTCAAACATTCAACGCCATTATGATTCAAGGATCTGGCAATACCGGTGCATTGGCCGGTGGTATTTCAGTTGCATTGATTACCACTGCAGCAGGATTGATTGTTGCTATTCCTGCAACAATCAGCCACAGATTTTTTCAGCGGCGAATAGATTCTATTGTAGTTGTACTTGAAGAAGAATCCATAAAACTGGTTGATGCTTTGCATAGTGAACGTCGTGTAGACGTCAAACAAAATTAAGGAGATTGCGATGAAGTTTCGTCGTCAATCGACCAACAATGATGAAGTGAATTTGACACCCTTGATTGATGTGGTGTTTTTATTGTTGATATTTTTCATGGTATCAACATCTTTTACCAAAGAGACACATTTAAAAGTTGATTTGCCTCAAGCTGCAGGTGCGCCTGGTAGTGAGCAACCGGATCAAATTGAAATTTTAATTGCGGTTGATGGAAGTTATGCTGTGAATGGTCGTGCGTTGGTTAATACTCGCTTGGAAACATTAAAAACAGCGCTTGGCAATACGGCAAATGGCAACACAAAATTACCCCTGATTATTACGGCTGACGCCAAAACGCCGCATCAATATGTTGTGCGAGCCATGGATGTTGCAGGGCAGTTAGGTTTTGTGAATTTGCGCATGACGACAAGAATGCCGGATCCAGAAACGGAGAAGTAGATAAATACCCTCTCCCAATCATGAAAAAAAACTCATTTGAATCATTTTTCCTGCGCAATTGGTATGGCAAAAGTCGTTGGACACTTTTGCTCTTGCCTTTAAACATTATTTTTATATTACTTGCAAGTTTTCGTCGTTGGTGCCTAATACAATTCAAACAGCGTACACCCACAATACCCCTGATTGTAGTTGGTAATATTTCTGTTGGTGGTACGGGTAAAACGCCACTCATTATTGCATTGGTTAAAAAACTTCAGGCTGAAGGTTTTGCGCCTGCTGTTATCAGTCGCGGTTATGGCAGTTTGGCAAAAGAATATCCTTACACTATCACCAATCAATCAACAGCTGTTGAAGCGGGTGATGAACCTTTTAGTATTTTCCAGCAAACTCAATGTCCTGTTGTGATTGGTGAAAATCGTTTTGATTCTATTTCGTCTGCGCGCAATCAACATGTTGATTTGGTATTAAGTGATGATGGTTTACAGGATTACCGTTTGGGACGACATCTCGAGATTGCGGTAATTGATGGGCAGCGTTGGTTTGGCAATGGATGGCGATTACCTGTTGGGCCCTTGCGTGAATCTGTTTCGCGTTTATCCGGTGTTGATATGTTAGTGGTGAATAGTCCATCGGAACATTCATTGAAAAATGCACCCATAGTCAATTTTCACAGTATGCAAATCAAACCCTGTTATTGGGTAAAGATTAAAACCAATGAAGTTTTATCACTGGATGCTTTTCCCCATTCCGATGTTCATGCGGTAGCTGGCATTGGTAACCCGCAGCGTTTTTATCAAACATTGAAACAACTGGAACTGGATTTTATTGAACATGATTTTCCAGATCATCATGATTATCGTGTGGAAGACTTTTATTTCGCCGGTGAAAAACCTGTGGTGATGACCGAAAAAGATGCAGTCAAGTGTCAATCCTTTGCAAAGCAGAATTGGTACTACCTGGCTGTTGAAGCACAGTTGGATGATGTTTTCTGGCAAGAATTCATGCAAAAGGTGAAATCAATCAGGGTTCAGAAATACACCGGAAAAATATTACACAACAACTTGATTCCATAATCGCTTGTGCAAACTTGCTATATCTTCACCTTTATTTTCCAATAGCCATTCAATGACCGCTTCTGCAACAGCAGGATAATTCATGGGCGGTCTGTTAGGTAGCTGCAACCATTTTGCTATGGTTTGTTGATCAAATTTTTTAGCAACACTACCAAAACCCAATTTTTCCAGTGCAAGTGCGTTGGAGAATTGCTCCATTTGTCCTTGTAATGGCTTAACCAATAATTTTTTGCCAAGGTGTAATGCTTCGCTTGGCAGTTCAAATCCTGCGCTGCAAATAACACCTTCGCAACGATGAAGATCCTGCTGAAATCCTTCCCGCGAAAAAGGGCGAAGGTGAATGTTGCCTTCATCGGTTGCTTGTTTGACGGGTTGATAAATATAGAATTCGTAATCAGTAAAATTTTTCAATTGTGGGACTATATCTTCGGGGGATGCAAAAGGCAGATATACCAAATAATGTTTTGCTGTAAATTCATTCGCGTAATGGCTGGCTTCCACTATAGGTGGAAGAATATTCGTATGATAGGGATACCAGTGTAATCCCAATGCGGTATCAACAGGTGCAAATTTATGCATGAACCAGTCAGTCACAAAATTATTTCCGGATTTTGGAATGGGATAAAAAAAAGCATTTTGATGCGACACCCCAAAAACCTGTTTTCCTGCACGTCTTGCTGCCCAGGCAGTGATAGGTTCAAAATCATTAAATATAAAATCGTAATGGCTGACATCAACTTGTTTAATGTCACGAAAAAATTGTCGTATCCATGTCGATTTTGCTGTTTTTATGAAATTGATTTTTCCATGCTCCGTTACAAAAGTCATGCCTCTGTAAACGGTAAAGTCACCAAATATTTCCATATCAAAAAAATCCTTTCGTTCCCTTCCCGAAAACACCCAATCAACTTCTATTCCTTTTTGTTTAAATGCTTTAGCCATTACGCGAGCACGTGTTAGATGACCGTTACCCGTACCCTGAACTCCATAAAGTATTTTCATAAATTTTAAATATTACCTTTTACTTTTTCTCTTAAAAAAACGAATACAAATAGATTCCTGAATAAGCGCAACAACTACCGAGCGCGGCACCTGCCAGTAAATCAGTAGGGTAATGTACGCCCAACAAAACACGGCTAATTGCAATCATGCTGGCCCAAACAAAACAAATTAAGGCAAATGCCGGATAGAAATTTAAAATCAGACAAGCAAATAAAAATGCAGCAGCAGTGTGGCCTGATGGAAAACTGAATTGGTCTGAAGGTGTAATCCAGGCTTGATAAGATTGAATGGTGGTTGCCGGACGATCCCGTTTGATTACATTTTTTAATACAAGATAAAGACTGACATCGAGAATGTAGGCGATAATTCCGGACCAAAAAAATTGACTGCTTGCAATTGGTTCCAGCAATAAAATTGCAAGAGCTATGAAGAGATAAACATGGCCATCGCCAGTGTGGGAAATGAAACGGATCGATTTTTTATAGGGGAACTTTTTCGTGACATGAACCCACAAAAAAGCCAAAGTATCCCAGTGGTGGACTCTCCGAAAAAATGCGTTCATTATGTCGCCCTCGTTGATATCACGAGATAGTAATAACAATTACTTGTGACATTTTTGTGACGGGAAAACCGCTTGAATATTAATTAAATCCGGAGATGGGAATGAGTAAGCCTGGCAAGACGGGTATTGCCCGTGTGATAGATGCGTTTGGGTATTCAATGAAAGGTTTGGCGGCTTGTTGGCGATTTGAAGCTGCTTTTCGCCAGGAAGTTATTCTGGGTTTGATCTTGACGCCCGTTGCGTTTTGGTTGGCGCAGAGTCATATCGAACTCATTTTATTGTTGATGACCATTTTTCTGGTCTGGATGGCGGAACTCGCTAATTCTTCAGTAGAGGCGGTTGTGGATCGTACTGGCTCGGAGAAGCATGAGTTGTCGGGGCGCGCAAAAGATATAGGTTCGGCACTGGTATTTGTTAGTCTGATATTGCTGGGTTTGGTTTGGATAATCATTCTGGTCAATCGTTTTTGCCCTGGATTTTTTTCCTGAACTATTGAAACTCAAAGGCTGATGCTATAGATTGAATGCCTATTTATCATATTTATAAGTTAATTTATGAATCAGGAATTCTCAGTAAACGAACACACCCACAGGCGATTTAACCCCCTTACCGGTGAATGGCTGTTGGTTTCACCACATAGAACCAAGCGGCCATGGCAGGGGCAACAGGAACAGAGTAGTTGGCCTAACAGCCAGACTCATGATCCCCAGTGTTATTTGTGTCCGGGTAATCCGCGAGCCAATGGTGAAGTGAACCCTGACTATCAACAAACCTATGTCTTTACCAATGATTTTGCCGCTCTGACTGAACAAACCCCGCCGGCACCCGAATCAGATGATGATTTGTTTCAAATCCAGTCTGAAAAGGGAACCAGCAGAGTTATTTGTTTCTCTCCTGACCATAGCAAAACTTTGCCGCTATTGAATGATGTGGAAATTCTGGCGGTGATTGGCACCTGGATGAGTGAAGCTGCTGATCTTGGGAAAAAATATCCTGTGGTTCAGATTTTTGAAAATAAAGGCGCAGTGATGGGATGTTCAAATCCCCATCCTCACGGGCAAATCTGGGCACAGGATCATTTGCCCACCCTGATTCAAAAAGAAGATCAAACACAGAAACAGTATTTTGCTGAACATAAAAAATCCATGTTGCTCGAATATGCCAATAAAGAGTCAACCCGGCGAGAGCGTGTTGTTACCGAAAATGATCACTGGTTGGTAGTTGTTCCTTTCTGGGCTGCCTGGCCTTATGAAACGTTATTGTTACCCAAATTTTCCTGTGCACGAATTACAGAATTGAATTCATCCGCACAACTGGATTTGGCAAAAATTTTGCGTGATATCACTACGCGTTACGATAATTTATTTTCTTGCTCCTTTCCCTATTCGATGGGGTGGCATGGCGCTCCTTTTGTCAATACAGACTGCTCACATTGGCAATTACACGCGCATTTTTTTCCTCCCTTATTGCGCAGTGCAACGGTTAGAAAATTTATGGTGGGATATGAAATGCTTGCTGAGGCACAACGTGATATTTCTCCTGAACAGGCAGCACAAAGCTTGCGTCAGCAGTCCACTATTCACTTCCGTTTAAAATAAAATCAAATAGGTATTACTGTGAAGAATTTGACAGAAAGTCTGGTTAAACAATTATTTGCCGCACGTTTTTCCCGCGAAGCGGATCTGGTAGTGAAAGCACCGGGACGTGTGAATTTAATTGGTGAGCATACCGATTACAACGGTGGTTTCGTGTTACCGGCAGCCATTAATTACCATACTTATATTGCCGCGGCTGCAAACGATAAAAAAATCCTGCGCATAATTGCTGAAGATTTTAATCAACAGCAAATATTGGTTGATCTTGAAAAACCCTTTGAATATGACCACCAACATTCGTGGCCCAATTATATTTATGGTGTTATCCAGCAATTACAAAAAGCCGGTTATGTATTGAAAGGCGGTGATTTGTTAATTAGCGGTAATGTACCTGCCGGAGCTGGTTTAAGCAGTTCTGCATCGCTCGAAATGGTGTTGATTCGTGCTTTGTTGGGACTAAGCGGTAACACTATTGATCCAACACAAGCTGCATTGCTGGGACAAGCGGCGGAAAATCAATTTGTTGGGTGTAATTGCGGGATTATGGATCAACTTATTTCTGCACGTGGGCAGGAATCCTCAGCATTGCTGATTGATTGTGAATCATTGGCAACCCGTGCCATTTCGATTCCATCTTCCTGGGAGCTTTTGATCGTACACAGCGGCGTCAAACGTGGTTTGGTTGATAGTGAATACAACCAACGTCGGCAACAATGTGAAACTGCTGCGGCATATTTCAATCAATCCAGTTTGCGTCATGTGGATTTATCCCGATTATTGGCAGCCGAAAATGATTTGGATCCACTCAGTTTTCGCAGGGCGCGCCATGTGTTGACAGAAAATCAGCGCACATTAACAGCCGCTGATGCCCTGATCGCTGGGGATATGCAAACCCTTGCCAGAGTTATGGCCGAATCCCATGTGTCAATGCGCGATGATTTTGCGATTACCACAACAGCTATTGATCAATTGGTTGCGATTATCCAGAAAGCAGGCAAGGGCAGTGCGGGCGTGCGCATGACCGGAGGTGGATTTGGGGGTTGTGTTGTGGCAATAGCAGATGCAGCACTGATTCCGGTATTAATTGCGGCTGTTGAAGCAGAGTACCAGGCGTCAACCGGATGTCATCCGACAATCATCCCTGCAAAAGCCAGTGCAGGAGCGTTCTCTGTCCAGTGATGGGTTTGGTGCTAGTGTTTGGTGATGGTAGCGTCACCCAAATAGGCAAAATAATCCTGCTCAATACTGCGCCTGGGGGCTCGTCTATCAGATGACTTACGACGTTTGCGGTGATAAAGGTCTATAGGCAGCCCCTCGCAGGGATCAAAATCCAGTCTGCGGTCATTTCCTTTGCGTCTATTAATAAAAAATTTGTGTTCGCTCATGATCAATACGTACAGCCATCTTTTAGGGGTTTTCGAAGTGTAGCCTTGAGCGTCAATATTTCTAGTCTTTTTCTTAAAATTTAAGGTTTGAATCGTCATTTTAATTTTATTTGATTGAGAGCAAGACCTGCCGGGTTTTCGAAATGTAGAATATGCACGCCTTGTTTATGCAGGATCCGAGATGAAACCGATTCAAACATTGATTGAAACCAAACTTCAGGATGCTTTTTCACCGGAATATTTGTCGGTTGAAAATGAAAGTCATGGGCATGCAGTGCCCAAAGGTTCAGAGTCCCATTTCAAGTTAGTGATAGTGTCGGCATCGTTTAATGGCAAGCGGCAGGTGCAACGCCAGCAAGCTGTCTATGCGGCTTTGGCTGAAGCTATGGCTGCCGGAGTCCATGCCCTGGCTATGCACACTTATTCCCCGGATGAGTGGGCATCAGCAAAGGTTCCGGATTCTCCCGCTTGTATGGGAAAACAGGTTCATAATTAACTGGTTGATCAAAAATCAAACGCCTATAATGCGCGCCCTTAATCTATCCATTTCTCCGTTGGTATTGTCTATTTATGAAACAGTTTGTTGTTGCTGCTCTCTATAAATTTGTCCGCTTGCCTGACTTTCAGGACATAGTGCCCCGATTAAAGCAGTTTTGTGACAGGGAAGGATTAAAAGGAACCTTGTTGCTGGCACCTGAAGGAATTAACGGAACTGTCTCGGGCACACGTGAATCCATCAATGCACTGGTTGTTTATTTGCAAACAGACGAGCGCTTTATCGGAATGAGTTACAAAGAATCGTTTTATGATGAACAACCTTTTTATCGCATGAAAGTAAAACTGAAAAAAGAAATTGTCACTATGGGGGTTGAAGGAATTGATCCACAAAAAATAGTGGGAACTTATGTAAAACCCAAAGATTGGAATGCATTGATTAGTGATCCCGATGTTGTGGTAGTGGATACACGCAACAGTTATGAATATGAAATTGGTACTTTTAAAAATGCAATTGATCCCAAAACTGAAACCTTTCGTGAGTTTCCGCAGTGGGTCGCTGAAAATCTCAATCCCCAAAAACATAAAAAAGTTGCCATGTTTTGTACGGGCGGTATTCGTTGTGAAAAATCGACAGCCTATTTAAAAGAGCAGGGCTTCGATCAGGTTTTTCACCTTGAAGGTGGCATATTAAAATATTTGGAAGATGTACCTGCCGAGCAGAGTTTGTGGCAAGGCGATTGTTTTGTTTTTGATAATCGGGTTGCTGTTAATCACAGTTTGGAAAAGGGCATTTATGATCAATGTCATGCGTGTCGTTTCCCAATTACGGAAGAGGATAAGCAATCGGAATATTATATGCCGGGAGTGAGCTGTCCGCGTTGTTTTGATAAATTAACTGAAGATCAGCGCACTCGTTTTTCCGAACGACAGCGTCAAATTGATTTGGCAAAACAACGCAACGAAAAACACATAGGCATGTTACCGCCCGAAAGACAAAAAAAACGTCAGGACAAAATTCAAAAACGGGAAGAACAAAAACATTATTCATTGGTGCAGAAGAAATAATCATCCACACCGGATTTTCCGGCAAGATTTATGTTGTGATTATCTGGTTGTCTCTTCTTTATTTTCGGCTGGAAATTCATTCAAATGAATTTCCAGTTCCAATGCCGCTATGCCAATATTGACACTGGATTTGAGTGTCAATGGCCGATCAGCCAAAGGCCTGTTTTTTAATTCATCCAATGCAATTTCCAGAATGTTATACATTTGCGCAGTGGATGTGCGAATGGCTTTTTCATTGAGGGAGTCGGTCACAGACACTGCACCGCTTACTACAGTTTCAGCCCCCATCTTGATATTGGAAACGGCTTGCGATCCAAATTCTTTCATCTTGTCGAGCATAATTATCCTTCGGTTTTATAAAATAAAGGCGCACAAGGCGCCTTTAAGTGGTGGAGAAATTTGTTGATAAACCTACAGCAGCCCTTTTCGTTGCAGCATGAGTTTGTATTCTTCCAGCTGACTAAAAAGCAAATCAAATTTGGCCGCTGCAGGTGTTACGACCAGATCAAGATTTTCACCGGGGTTTTGTGGTCGCATCATGATTTTTTTCAACTCATCGGACAAGGAAATCATGGTTGATGTGATTTTGTCAGTTGTTTCCTTGTTAAAAAACACACGCCCCTGACCTGTTAGTTCCAGATATCGATCACATTCGCTTAACCATTCTTTACGTTGCATCACAAAGTTGCGAATATTTTTTGCGCCACCCCGATGTGCGGTTGCCAATTGTTTGTCTCTGTAAGCTTGTAAACTTTTGACCTCTTGCAATACGAACCCTTTGGTCGTTGTCGAGCAATATTTACTGTTGAGATAACTGGCAAATTTGATGTTGTTATCTGTCTCGGCCTTGGTACGCTTGCAGGTTTCATCGCAAGCCAGTGCCAGTGGACAGAAGAGCAATATTAATAATGCTACCCATAATTCTTTCATATCGACTCGCCCTATATAGTGTTATGAGAGGAGGGAACCCATACTTTCAAGACGCGCACTGCCGATTTGTGCGCCTTAGGTATGTGATATAAATCACTTTTTGTGATCAGTCAAGTTCCGTTTCAGGCTCCTGTCAGGGTTGGTAACTTGGTTACCGCTACACTCACAATATAGACGAAGGTTAATAAAGCTGCCGAAAAAAACAGTAATTGTCTGGGTTTGGTTGTTTGTTTGAATGTCAGTAACCCGAGAATAACGAAAATGACCAATGCAACAAGCTTGGCAATTATCCAGGGGCTGGATAGTGGATAGCTGGCAGCATAAGCTACTGCGAATCCGCTCAGGATCATGATCAGGTTAATCGGGTGAGGCAGTATTTTGAATAATTTCTTTTGTAACAGGGATGAGTTGGTGATCAGCCAGAAGCTGCGCAATAAGAACAGTGCGAAGGCTATAGCGATTAAAGTCAGGTGCAGATGTTTGAGTGCCAGATACATAAAATTCTCGTTATTAATTTAATGGGGGGGTGGTTTGAGGCCTGGAGAAATGACTCAGCCAAGGGCTTTAGTGACTAATTGCAACATGCTTTCTGATAGAGGCAGTTTGAGTGCAGCAGCATGACCTTTTTCAGACATTTTGTTCCAGGTTTTTTGAATAATATCGATCAGTTTGGGTTCGTCGTGTTTTGCTGCAAAATCTTCAAGATAAAACTCCAAAAAGACCAGACAGATAACATCTTCAAGTGCTTGCACTTCGTCATCGCGTTTTAATCCGCGTTTGAGTAATAAATCTTTTACCCGTTCAATAGTGTCATTTCCGTAACCATTATCGGACATTATTTTTCCGGCCGTTTCGCCATGAAATACAGCAAGATCAAGCCGCCATTTTTTGTAACCTGATCTGTCCATAGGGTAAGCATCACGTGGAATTTTCCAGCGGCATATATGTTGTGCTCTTGCCGCCAGTTGTAATTCTTCAGAAGGGTTATCGCAAAAGACATGCAATCGTGCTGTCATTCGTTGCGCGTAAATCCATTCCTTTGCAACCATTTCTCCTGCTACCAGTTCTTTATTCGGGTCTTGCTGATTGGCTAAGTCAAACGCAGACAGGGCTTTATCGAGACGGCTCATGAGTGACAAATATCTCCACCGTTGGCAATCTTATGCAAGCCATCCATGTCGATAATTTGAATTTCTTTTTTATCCACGGCAATTACTTGCTGTTGTTGTAATCGGGTGAAAATTCGGCTTACGGTTTCGATAGTGAGCCCCAAATAATTGCCTATATCAGTGCGGGACATAGGCAGGAAAAAAGTG
>CBFGPN010000008.1:0-49750 GCA_965650675.1 uncultured Cellvibrio sp. | reverse complement strand
ATCATCAACCGGAATTAAATTGGAACCCAGCATTTCGCCTGTAGGACGATAAACATAAATTTCACTGGCATTTTCCGGCATTCTATTTTGTAAATAATAAGAAAAAGATTTCAGTGCTATATCAATACCTAACACCACATTTGATCCAGGCAATTTGATCGAATAGGTTTTTCCGGGAATTTGTGAATACTGAAAAATATAAGGTTTTGATTTACGGACTGTACCTTCAACAGCTTCAATAAACCATTGTCGCTCTCGTACATCATATTGACTTATTTCAACACGAAAATCGCGCTCGTTGAATTTATCATCCAGAAATCGCAATTCGCGTATACGCTTCCCATCTTGTAGTCGCACACGATTAGCGATCCAACGGTCTTTTGTTAACGCTTGAAATTGTGCTCGACGATCAACACCATTTTCTTCCAAATTAATCAATTCATAAAAATCACCGTTGGGAAATCCGGCATAGACACTGTAATAAATTGGATTATTGCGCATAGTCTGGGCAAATAAAGCCCGCATACTGCGGAATTCATTTTGATCATCAACAAGGTTCGGGTAGTGCGCCAAAATGGAAACCACCTGAACTGCTCGAGTATCTACGCTTTCAATAAATCCACTGGTATTTTGCGCAGCCGATTGGTAATTGTTGAGGGCATTTTCCACTGCCATTTCACGACTGAAGTGGTATTGCAAACTGATGGCAACAGTGGCTGTTATCAATGTTGCCAAAAAAACTACTGCAACAGCCCTTGTCCGAATAGACAATCCCGGTAAAAAACCTGGCGCATTTTTCATAAAAAATTCCCTCAGATGACACATAAAGCATAGCAAGCTTGCGATGAACTGCCCGGTTAATAATGCAGGTGTCTGCGACTACAGAGAAAGGCTTATCTAATAGAAAAGCATAAGCACATAAACAATTAATCTTTTTAAAAAACTGAAATTAGTTTTAGTCTGCGCTGCAAAATGTCTTCGGAAAAATACCATGTCTGCAGAAAACGCTTCCAAACTGTCTCACTGGCTGGATCTTTATCCCAGCTTGATAGTTCCCGGATTACGAAACAGTGATGAGTATCATTGGCAAAGCCTTTGGCAATCGCGCTTGCCTAACAGCAAACGAGTTGAATTAAGTGATTGGGCTACACCGAGCCTGGCCAATTGGAAAGCCGGTATTCATGAACAACTGAACAATATAAATAAACCGACGATATTGATTGCCCACAGTTTTGGGGCTTTGGCGAGCGTGAGTTATGCAGCAGACTTTCCTGAAAAAGTGGCAGCATTATTTTTAGTGGCGCCAGCAGATCCTGATAAATTTTCTATAAGCGCACAATTACCCGGCTCATCTTTAAACAAGCCTGCAAAATTAATTGCCAGCAGTAACGATCCGTGGCTGCTCGATAGCAAAGCTGCTTATCTGGCATTGCAATGGGGTACAGATTTTTTGCGTCTGAAAGATCTTGGCCATATCAACAGTGATTCAAATTTGGGATTTTGGCCGGAGGGTTTGGCGGAATTGCAGCAACTAATTCGCCATCTGCATCAGCGACAGAAAAAAACGCCTGTCGCTGCTTAACAATACAAAAGTGTTGATCAAGCCGATCTGTCATCCGTCTTATTCAAACGTTTTGCCATGTCATCGGTCGCACGTACCAATGCATCGACAATACCGGGTTCGCGCGATGCGTGGCCTGCTTCGCGGATAATCTGCAATTCTGAATTGGGCCATAGCTTGTGCAAGGCATAAGCGTTATCCAACGGACAAATAACATCGTAACGACCATGCACAATAACGCCGGGAATATTGGCGAGTTTGTGTGCATCCCGCAAAATTTGATTGGGTTCCAGAAACACATTGTTCACGAAATAGTGTGACTCGATTCTAGCCAGTGCAAGTGCGCGATGAGGTTCGGTAAATGAATCCACCAGGTCAGGGCAAGGTTTCAGCGTTGCCGTTTTGCCTTCCCATCCGGACCAATTTTTTGCTGCAGACATTTGCAGTATCTGATTTTCGCCGATCAATTGTTTGTAGTAAGCGCTGATCATATCACTGCGCTCGTCTTCCGGAATTTGATGTGCAAACTCTTCCCAAAAATCAGGAAATAACCGATTTGCACCCTCTTGATAAAACCACAATAAATCTTCGCGCCGACACAGAAAAATTCCGCGCAAAATCAAACCCAGAACACGCTCGGGATAGGTTTCTGCATAAACCAGACTGAGTGTTGACCCCCAGGAACCACCAAATAATACCCATTGATCCACACCCAAATGCTGGCGGATTTTTTCCATATCCGCGATCAGATCATGCGTTGTATTATTTTCCAATTCCGCATGTGGCAGTGAGCGTCCGGCACCGCGTTGATCAAATAAAATAATGCGATATTTTTCCGGATCGAAAAAACGACGGTCATACTTTCCACAGCCACCCCCCGGCCCGCCGTGTACAAATAAAACCGGAATTCCGTTGGGATTACCTGACTCATCAATATAAAGTTGATGAACATCATCAACCGCTAACATATGACGTTGATAAGGTTTTATTTCTGGATAAAAACTATACATAGACTCGCCTTGTCGAACTGGGAAATGTTGTTTAAAGGTAGCACATCCATTGGCAAATCACCTGCTCACTGACAGCTTTTGTCAGTGGAAACAGGTAAATTGTTCGCATTAATTCATATGGGATTAAAACCATGCTACGCGCCGAACGACTTTTTCAACTCACTACCCTGTTAAGAAATCGACGGACTGTATTAACCGCCAAACAATTAAGCGATCACCTCGGGGTTTCCGAACGTACAATTTATCGCGACATGCAATCACTTAGCTTGTCGGGGGTTCCCATCGAGGGGGAAGCCGGTGTTGGTTATCGTTTGTCGCGGCATTATCAATTACCTCCCTTGATGTTTGATCGTCATGAAGTTGAAGCCCTGCTTTTGGGCGCACGAATGGTGAATGGTTGGGGCGATCAGGAAATGGCGCGCTATGCCAAACAAGCTATGCAAAAAATTCTTGCTGTATTGCCAGATAATTTGCGGCATCACGATGAAAATTTGCCCTTGTTAGTGCTACAAATGGATGAGGTACAAAATTTTTATACCGCACACAGTCAAGCGCTGCGCGCCGCCATTCGTTCACATCAACAAGTAGAAATTGATTACCAACGTGCAGATAACGAAAATTCAACACGCATTATAGAACCCCTGGGATTAATATTTTGGGGCAAAGTATGGACGCTTGTGGCCTGGTGCCAACTCCGCAATGAATACCGCACCTTTCGTCTGGACCGTATCCAGTATTTGCGTATGCTGGATCAGGGATTTGAAACTCACGAAGGCAAATCCCTGAAACATTATTTACAACTGGTTGAGCAAGCCTGCGAAAATCATCAACTTAACACTCCTTAAGTTGCAGTGCGAAGATCCGCTGTTTAGTCTTGAATCCCGTTCAAAATCTGCAGGCATCACTTATGAAATATTTTCCATCTTGTTTGTTGGGCTGGGTTATTTTGGCTACAACAACCCAGGCCCTTGAGGTGAAGACTGAACGTTACACATTGGATATAGAGCCTGTCGCCACTGGATTGCAAAATCCCTGGGGATTGGCGGTGATGCCTGATGGTAATTTTTTGGTAACCGAGCGTACGGGCACTATGCGAATAGTGACGGATTCAGGAAAAATCGGTGAACCGATTAGCGGTTTGCCCAAAATTGAAGTGCGAGGGCAAGGCGGATTATTGGATGTTGTATTGGCACCGGATTTCGCAACCAGCAACAAAATTTATTTCAGTTACACAGAACCGGGGGAGGGTGGCAATAGCACGGCTGTCAGTTACGGAATATTAAAAAATAATCGATTGGAAAATGTCACTCGTGTATTCAGTCAGAAACCCAAAGTGAATAGCGGTGCCCATTTTGGTTCACGTTTAATTTGGCGAAAAGATGGCACTTTATTTATCACACTGGGCGATCGATATGAGCGCAAAGATGAAGCACAAACATTAAATACCCATCATGGAAAAGTCGTCCGAATTAATGCCGATGGCTCGGTACCAAAAGACAATCCTTTTATTAATACACCAAATGCTTTACCGGAAATCTGGTCTTACGGTCATCGCAATATGCAAGGCGCAGCTTTGCATCCAGTCACTGGCGAATTATGGACTGGCGAGCACGGCCCACAGGGTGGCGATGAAATCAATCTTGATTTGCCCGGAAAAAACTATGGATGGCCAGTGATTACTTACGGTGAAAATTATGGCGGTGGAAAAATTGGTGATGGGTTGCTAACCAAAACCGGAATGGAGCAGCCACTGCATTATTGGGTTCCGTCCATAGCCACTGCCGGATTTATTTTTTATACCGGCGATGAATTTCCGGAATGGAAGAATAATATTATTTTGACTTCTTTGGCCGGAAAAACGTTAGTGCGACTGGTCACCGATGGCAATAAAATTATTCGCGAGGAAAGATTATTCAGCAAAGAAATTAACCAGCGTATCCGCTCAGTCGTGCAAGCAAAAGATGGAACACTCTATTTCATTACCGATGAAGCCAGGGGCGGCATTTATCATATCGAACGCGATTGATTTTTTACTTTTATATGTATTTATTTGTTTACGGCACCTTGCGTAAAACGCCTTCGGCTCGCGGCAACAACGATGCACATCAACGCTTGCTTTCACAAGCCAGTTATTGTGGTACTGCATGGATACAAGGGCAGTTGGTGTCGCTCGGTGCCTATCCTGCTTTGATATTGAATGACCACGCAGAGGCGCGAGTCAAAGGCGAAATTTTTAAAATCGCAGAAAAAGATTTACAACAACTGGATGCTTACGAAGAGGTAGATCCTCATTCAAATCATAACGAATATCAACGCATACAAAAAGAAATCATTGCCGATTGCGGAAATGCCTATTCTGTCTGGGTGTATGTTCTAAATAATAATTCGGGCAATTACGAGGTGATTGAATCGGGGGATTGGTGCGCGTAAAGTAAGCACGCAGCGGTATAAAATGCCACGTGCTTATCGAGCTTTATTGTGCGGCTGCAGCAGGAGCTTCTTCTGTTTCAGCAGGAGTCTCAACCGGTGCAGGAGCAGCATCACGGCTATACACTATTTTATTAGTGCCACCATCACAACTACCTACTACTTTTTGATCACCCACGTCAGCATTGGCAACAATCGTCAGGCTGTAATTCTTAACACCTTTCGCATCCAACTTATCAGCAATTTCATTTTTTAATTCGCCGCAGGGCTTAAACGCAAATGCATTTAAAGACAAGGCGAACAATCCAACCATCAGTAACACTTGTTTCATATTAATCTCCTGATCAATGAGCTAAATTAATTTTTTATAGACGTTTTAAACTTTTTCGAAACACAGGCCAGTGATGTAAACACAACATGGGCACCAAGCCTTAATGCAGGACAAGTATTCAAACAGCATGCAGAATCTAGTGGAATCACGAGGGAAAGTCTATCTCCCACCCGGGATAATGTTAACTATGGCGTAAGCTGATCAGTAACGATATATTGCCTGGGCCAATCGACATAACCAATACGAACCCTATGCCAAGATATACCGCCCTGAGTGAGAACCCTGACACAGATTTTCACCAACCCTCAACCAAACCCCAAACCGGAATTCTATTAGTGAATCTGGGGACACCTGATGATCCTTCTACCTCTGCGGTACGACGATATTTGGCAGAATTTTTATCTGATCCACGTGTTATTGAGGTACCGCGTTTTATTTGGTGGTGCATTTTGCATGGCGTAATTTTGCGAATTCGCCCAAAGCGATCAGCCGCACTCTACAAATCAGTCTGGACAGCCGAAGGCTCGCCCTTGATGGTGATATCCAAACGTCAGACTGCGGCAATTCAAGCTGCATTGGGCGAAAAAGTTTCAGTTAAATTGGCCATGCGTTATGGCAATCCCTCAATTAAATCTGTGCTGGATGAATTCCAACAAGGCGCCATACGGAAAATTATTGTATTGCCTCTCTATCCACAATATGCAGGACCAACAACCGGCTCAACTTTTGATGCGATTGCAGATGCCTTGAAAAAATGGCGCTGGGTACCCGAGTTGCATTTTATCAATCAATATTGTGATAAACCTTTGTATGTTGAAGCGCTCGCGAATTCAGTGCGTGATTATTTGGATACTCACGAAAAACCACAAAAAATTATTTTTTCCTATCACGGAATTCCCAAGCGTTATTTAATTTCCGGTGACCCCTATTATTGCTTCTGCCAAAAAACCACACGCCTGGTACAAGAAAAATTAGGTTTGAATAAAGACGACTGCATCACCAGTTTTCAGTCACGCGTCGGTCGCGAAGAATGGTTAAAACCCTATACCGATGAATTGCTGGCAGAATTACCTTCCAACAATATTAAAAAAATCGCGATACTTTCTCCCGCATTCAGCGCAGATTGTTTGGAGACTTTGGAAGAGCTCGCTGTTGAAAATCGGCACAATTTTCTTAGCGCCGGTGGTGAGGCTTATGATTACATTCCAGCATTGAACGATAGGCCGGATCATATAAAAGCCTTGGTTGAATTGATCAAAGAGCAGCTTTGACGTAGGTTGGAAGAGCGAAGCGACTTCCAACATTTGATTCCGAATCGAAATAATTTGTCGGAAGTCGCTTCGCTCTTCCAACCCACGAATTAACATCTGATTTTTTACATCGCCTGCAAAATATTTTTCTTTTTTCTCGCATCAATAATTGAAACCAGTTTGCATGATGCACAATCGGTCGAAGCCATTTTTTTAATGGCGTCTTCATTAAATCCGAAATACCAGCGCAGGGATTTTTTCTCGTCTATGTACAGGCCCAGTTGCACATAGGTGCCGTCGTCAAGATTTTCATCCACCAATTCACATTCGGTATTATTGGCTTTTTTGCATTCAGCAAGCGCGGTGGATTTGGCAACAGCCAGATCATCATGCCCCATTGAGATCGCCAATTTTTCCTTGGCTTGGGATTTTTTAGGCCAAGCCATGGCAAGGTATCCCCTTACGCGCATAACCGGCGAATCTACAACCGATTCGCGTGGTGTTTTTGCATCGAAGCTATTCAGCAAGCTGCATTTGTCGTTGGTTTTTTTGCAAGCATTTTTCATTTGTTTTTCGGCGTCGGATTTTGAAAAATCCACCGCCCAGGAAATCAAGCCAGTCGAGTTGTTAACAAATTGAATCAGGTGAGTGTTGCCTGTGGTTTGTGAAATATCACAATCAACACCCGTATCTTTTTTACAGCGATCCAACAATTGTTTTTTAGTGGCTTCAAAATTTTTACCACCAGTGACCAACCAGACTTTGCCTTGCCATTTTGAATCCACAGCAGCTTTCGGCCAGCCGACCATGCCATAACTGTAGGTTCCAAGGTTCCTGGGCGAATAATTATCCTGTGGAAGGTGAACCATAAAACGATCAACGGGTAACCATTCTGCCTCTACCGAAAACAAATGTTTTATAACGCAATTGGGGCGATTGCATTGCTTGAGAACATTTTTTTTGGATTTGTCTTTGTCTTCCCCCCAGGCAACGTAAAGAAAACCATCCGGCCCCTGGGCAACAGCGATGCTGCTGTTGTATCCGCTGCTGGCGATGGTGCAGCCCACACCCATATCCGCGCTGCAGGCGGCCAGTGCTGCAGCTTCGGCCTCTTTTCCTTCACTATGTTGCCAACTGGCCCAGACATCAGTCGCATCGGGATGCCAAACCACGGCCAGATGGTTGGAAACCCAACGGTGCGGCGTGGATTCCTGGTATTGAGGCTGCGCGGCTTCAGCACCCTGACGAATACCATCTTCCATAATTTGTCGCTCCTGGGCACGCTGTCTGGCCATATCTTCTTCATAGGAGGGCTGTGCGTAAGCCATTGATACCAAAGCGATTGAACCGACAAAAATCCAGTTAAGCAATTGCATGGCTTTGGATTTTACTGATGGCATTTGCAGGCTCCTTGTGATTAGTAATAAGGCCGAAACTAGCCTAAAACATCCAGTCTAGCTGTTAAATTTTGTCCTGAACAAAACCAACTTCAAATCTGTATAATCAGCGCTCCTTGCGATCTGGCATTGAAATTTTTTCAGTCAGCCCCCACTTCGATTTGACCATAGGAAGCTTATTCGTGAATTTTTTTGTTTTTATCGCCCAGGAGTGGATCCTGGTCAGTGTGTTGATTGTGCTGGTCTATTTTTATTACTGGCGTGAAAGAAGCAAAAGTGGTCTGCCACTCTCGGCGCATGAAACGACCTTGTTGTTAAACAAGGATGCAGCGCTGATTGTAGACTTACGCGAAGCAACTGATTTTCGTGCCGGGCATATAGTGAATTCACTGAATATCCCCTATAACAAAATCATTACGGATACTTCCGAACTGGCATCCCACAAAGACAAAATTTTAATTTTGGTGGACAAACTCGGGCAACATGCTGGCACTGTAGGACGCAAATTAGGTAAGGAAGGATTTCAAGTACGCCGCCTGAGTGGTGGGATTTCTGAATGGCAAGCACAAAACTTGCCCTTGTCCAAAGGTAAAAAATCCTGACGGAATTATCATGCCGCGAATTATTATGTACACCACTGCAATTTGTCCTTATTGCAACAATGCAAAAAAATTGTTGCAGCAAAAAGGCGTAACCTGGGAAGAAATTCGTGTAGACACCCAACCGGGATTGCGTGAAGAAATGATGGAAAAAAGTGGCCAGCGTACCGTGCCACAAATTTGGATCGACGATTTTCATGTGGGTGGATTTACCGATCTCTGGGCTTTGGACAAAGCAGGAAAATTGGATCCACTACTGAAAGCAAAATAAAAATCTACCTAAACGAGAAAGATATGACTGAAGAAAAAAATCCGGCATTTGCCATTCAACGTATTTATTTGAAAGATATTTCGTTTGAAACCCCTATGGGTCTGGAAGCATTCACCAAAGCATTTAAACCCGCCATTCAACAGGATATGAACATTCAGGTTGCACAAGCAGGTGATGATGTATTTGAAGTGGTGTTGTTATTAACGATTACTGCCCGCATGGACAACCGCGCTGTATTTCTGGTTGAAATCAAACAGGCCGGATTATTCAGCATTTCCGGTTTTGAAGGCTCGCAATTGTCCCACATGATTCACTCCGCTTGCCCGCACATTTTATTTCCCTATGCGCGTGAAGCAATTGACAGCATTTTAATTCGCGGTGGATTCCCGCCGCTGATGTTGGCTCCGATTAATTTTGATGCCGTTTTCGCACAGGCAATAGAAGCGGCCAGAGCCCAGCAAGCAACTGATTCCCCCGAAGCTGTCAACTAAGCTATTAAGCTTTAATCATGATGCTGGATCAAACGCAGATAAATTCTCTGGTAAAAAAATTACCGGATCTGCGTTTCGATCAGCGAGATTCAATGTGGCTGGATGATCAGGATTTACAGGCCTATCTGAATTTTTATCAGCTACAGTTCGATCACGCTGTTGCCAATTTACAGCACGGATTCGGTGCAATTAATTCCCACGGGTTTCGCATAGCAACCCATTACTGGCTGCCACAAAACCCCAAAGGCACGCTATTAATCATGCACGGCTATTACGACCACACAGGTTTATTTGGTAATGCCATTCGTCTTGGTCTGGAGCAAAATCTTGCCGTGCTGATTTTTGATTTGCCGGGGCATGGCTTAAGCAGTGGCGAAAAAATTTCCATCGATTCCTTTAATCGCTATGCCGATGTGCTGAATGATATTTTATCAATAGCACACCCTCACTTGCCGTCGCCTTTTTTTGCCTGGGGGCAAAGTACTGGCGCAGCGATTTTATTAAATCATTTATGGCGCTATGAAACACAATCCCTTGCGCCTGTTATTTTCAACAAACGTGTTTTATTTGCACCCTTGATACTGCCGCGCGATTGGTTTAACAAAGGGCGCTGGCTTTACAGATTGATACATAAATTTGTCAGACGCATTCCTCGCAAGCCATCCGAAAATTCTCACGATAAAATTTTTTTGCATTTTGTTGATCATCAAGATCCTCTGCAAACGCGTTATTTGTCTGTGACCTGGGTAGGCGCCATGAAAGCCTGGAGCAAACAATGCAAGGAATTTACACCACTGCCAACAAAAATCTATATAGTCCAGGGCTCCGGTGATCGCACAGTGGACTGGCAATACAATCTACAAGAATTACAACGCCTGTTACCCCAAGCTCGCATAGAGATAATCGCTGATGCAGGTCATCAGCTGATTAACGAAATTCCGATGTATCGCGATGTAGCATTTAATAAAGTAAAAGAATATTTATTTTCTTCCCATTAAGGAGACAAAATTGCAACGCACATTCAAAGACTATTTACTGGTTCTGCTAAAAGGATTATGCATGGGGGCTGCCGATGTGGTGCCCGGAGTATCAGGCGGAACCATTGCGTTTATCACCGGCATTTATGATGAGTGGTTAAGTTCACTCAAAAAATGCACTCCGGCCGTGTTGTTGATGATCAAGCGCGAGGGCATCAAAAAAACCTGGGAATATATCAACGGTAATTTCTTGGTTGCGCTTTTCGGCGGAATTTTAATTAGTTTAAAAACCTTTGCTGCCATTGTGTTGATTGCAATGGATAGCTACCCAATAATGGTCTGGGCATTTTTTTCCGGGCTGGTCGCTGCATCTATTTTTCAATTGGTTCGCGTGCAACGCGGCTGGGGAGTAATTGAAATTATGGGTTTGCTATTGGGAATTGCTTTTATTTTGGCTATTTCTTACATGGCTCCCTCGCAATTACCCGGACACGGCTGGATTTTATTTTTAGGTGGCTTTGTTGCCATTTGCGCAATGATCCTGCCCGGAATTTCCGGCAGTTTTATTTTATTACTGGTTGGACTCTACCCTGTTTTTCTGCAAGCAATTCATCATCTGGAAATTGTCAAATTATTATGGTTTGGCGCGGGTTGCATTACCGGCCTGATAGTCTTCTCCCGTTTTCTACATTGGCTGCTTAATGCTTATCACTCACAAACCCTTGCGGTATTAATCGGTTTTTTGATCGGTTCACTCAGCGTTACCTGGCCCTGGAAACAAGCACTGTTAACCACAGTAGACAGCCACGGCAGAACGGTTGTCTTGCAACAGGAAAATATAAACCCGCTGAATTATTTCGCAGTAACCGGATCAGAACCCACGATTATGTTGGCGATTGTGTGGGCATTAATAGGTGTGGGGTTAGTAGCAGGAGTGGAATTGACAGCAAATTGGTTGAAGAGAACAAAATCAATTTAAGTTAAAACAATAAAGCCCTCATTCGAGGGCTTTATTGTTAAATGGTTCGAGCATCTACTTTAACCACCAATAATTGATTGTTTTCTTTTTTAAACACTGTTGTCCCTCGCGACTTAACTTTGAAATATTGATTGCCCATTGCCATGGACTCCGTTATTTCATAGGTCAATATAGCTCTGTCAGTTTCAAAATCGAATTTTTCGCTTTCGATTCGAAAACTATAATTTTTAATAAAATTCCATGAGCCTTTTAAGTACTGAAAATATTTTGGTTTGTCGAAAGACATTTCCTGATAAGAGCTGCCGTTAAACACTCTAAGATTAATCACTACACTATCGCTATAGTATTTGCTTAATGTATCAACATCTTTTAGCTTTACGGCTCGCTCCATCTTGCTCATCACGTCACGAACGTCTGCTTCAGTAATATCACCTGCAATAGAAAAATTGGTCACGACCAACAACAAAGCGATCAACAAATATTTCATATATAACTCCATGAGTGAAAACCTCTGGCAAGGGGAATGCTTTTAAAACAACACTCGACAACGAATAGTGCCGGGAATCGCTTTTAATTGTTCCAATGCTGACTCGCTGTACACACTGTTAATATCCACTACCACATAACCCACTTTGTCATTGGTTTGCAGGTATTGCGAAGAAATATTAATTTTGTTGTCAGAAAATATTTTGTTGATGGCAGACAAAATTCCCGGAACGTTGGCATGTACGTGTAATAAACGATGTGCATCTGGGTGACCGGGCAATGCCACTTCGGGGAAATTGACCGAACTGGTTGTCGTACCATTGTCGGAATATTTAATTAATTTTTCTGCCACTTCCACACCAATATTTTCCTGTGCTTCCATAGTGGATCCACCGATGTGTGGTGTCAAAATCACATTATCCAATCCGCGCAGGGGGCTGACGAATTCGTCGTCATTGGCTTTGGGTTCTTCAGGGAATACGTCAATTGCTGCACCGGATAAATGTTTGCTTTTGATGGCATTGGCCAAGGCATCAATGTCCACAACGGTACCGCGCGATGCATTTAATAAAATCGCACCTTTTTTCATCAAGCCAATTTCGCGTGCGCCAATCATATCTTGTGTAGATGCTGTTTCCGGCACATGCAAACTGACGATGTCAGAGGTTTTTAATAAATCATCCAGCTCACGAATTTGTGTGGCATTACCCAAAGGCAATTTGGTGACCACATCAAAAAATTGCACTTTCATGCCCAGACCTTCAGCCAGCACACTGGTTTGACTACCAATTGAACCATAACCAATCAAGCCCAGGGTTTTACCGCGAATTTCGTAAGAACCGATTGCCGATTTATCCCAGCCACCGCGATGACACACTGCATTTTTTTGCGGAATATTGCGCAACAATAAAATCGCTTCGGCGATCACCAATTCTGCAACTGAACGCGTGTTGGAAAATGGCGCATTGAATACCGCAACACCGTGCTCTTGTGCTGCTTTTAAATCGACTTGATTGGTGCCAATACAAAAGCAACCGGCTGCAATTAATTTCGGCGCATTTTCAAAAACACGACGGGTTAATTGGGTGCGTGAACGCAAACCCACAAAATGTGCATCCTGAATTTTTTCAATCAAGGCATCTTCATCCAATGCCGTTTTCAAATATTCAATATTGGTGTAACCCTGCTGGTTAAGGGTATTCACAGCGGACTGATGCACACCCTCCAATAACAAAAATTTGATTTTGCTTTTATCTAACGAGGTTTTGCTCATGGGAAAGCTCCTGAAGGTGGGGAAATTCGCTGCCGGTCACTACACGGCATCAGGCTTTTCAATCTATTCAATAAAGGATAAAGCCCGAAAAATGGCGCGCATCATACCACTAATGGCTCAGTGCGCAGAATCACCCAAAAGCGAATCCACCAGAATATGGCGTGCATCAAGGTAACGCCAACGCAGATCCAAATCCAATAGTTTCATGCCGTAGATCCGCACTGTATCCACTTGCTGATAAGCCGGTTTGGGATCTTGCTGAAGAATCTGTCGAATAAGATCCGCCAGTGGAATGGCATGCTGTGTTTGATACTCGCGACAAAATTCCATCAGCGCATCAGGAATTTGTACAGATAATAGTGGCGGAGATTCAGCAGCGATTTTATTTTCCGCTTCATGCACGCAATCCACATAAGGCACATAAGGTTTGATATCCAACACCGGTGTGCCATCCAGCAAATCAATTCCACTCAAATGCAAAATAACTTTTCCACTTTTTGTTTCGATTGAATCAAGTTTTACGACAGACAAACCAATCGGTGAAGGACGAACAGGCGATCGCGTAGCAAACACCCCCAACGATTGATTACCCCCCAATCTCGGCGGCCGCACTTTCGGTTTCCATCCATCCACTTCATTTGCATGAAAAACAAATTGAATCCAAACATGACTGATATTTTCCAGGCCTTCAATTGCAGCCGGATCATTATAAGGCGCGATCAATTCAAGCTCCGCTTTCGCCAAAGACACCAACCCCGGCTGCCGCGGAATACCAAATTTTTCCTTGAAACAGGAATGGATGATGCCGATGATGGGGAAGGTGTAGTGTGATTGAGTCATGATGATTTGCTAGTTGTCAGAGTAAATTAATTTTGGCACAAAAATTATTACTTAATCATCAAGAAAAATTTGTCGGCATTAATTTCATCTTGCAAACCCTATCAAAACACAAATAGAATCCGCTCGACCTATGGCGCAGGACTTGGACTGATGCCGATTTTTTCAGGAACCTCTGGAGCTTTTATGAAGACCATCAATACTTATCGCTTGATAAGCCTCTTTGTTTTGTTATTGGGTTTGCAATTTTTTTCTCTATCATCTGTTGCCCAATATCCAGGTCAACCACCTCAAACCGTTTATAAAATCGATTGGAGTGAACGCCTGGCTCCCAACCTTGGTTTAAAACCACATGATCACAATTTATTGGGAGACAACATCGATCTTGCAACAGGTCGTTTAAGCTTCGAACATGTTGATGTTTCCATTCCTGGTAATTCCAAACTTCCTGTTGAAGTTCGCCGCCGCCGTAATCCAAGCCAATCCTACAATAATGAATTTGAAGACTGGCAATTGGCCGTGCCAACAATCAGTACCAAAATAATGGAAACGGAATTTAATAGTGGTAAGCGCTGGGGGAAAACGCGTTGCAGTAATACGTTGTTGATGTCTGCAATTCCCGATGCTCGCTACCTGGTTAGGTCCTCTGGTCCGATTATATTCCCGAAAGAATACAGCGAGGGTGTCTTGCTGGATGTTCCGGGAAGCGGTTCAGGACAACTCCTTGATAAAACAGTCACGGCTTCCTGGCCTGCTGCAGCCCAAAAAGTTACCAAAGATGGGTGGTATTTCACCTGTATCTACAACATAGATGGTGCTGGAACAGAGGGTTTTTACGGTTATTCTCCCAATGGGGAGCGTTATACATTTAATGTCATTCGTTCCAGAAATGCCGTTTCAAAATCCGAAATGTGGCACATCACTTATTCCACATCGGGCTCGTCCACCATCTACGGTGAAGAGTGGAATTATTACGATGTGCTGGCTGCATCAGAAGTGATGGATGCCAATGGTAATTGGGTTAAATACACCTATGACTCACAGGGAAGACTCACCCGAATTTATTCAAATGACAACAGACAAATTGATTTCACGTATGCATCAAGCCCTGCCAGAAGAATTACCAGCGCTATTGTTAATTCAGGTACATCAAATCAACGGCAATGGACTTATGACTATGCGGGAGTTGCTGTCAATCGCTATCGCGCTCCTTCTTCTGCCAATGGTTTACCTTCAACAGGTTATCTCTCCGGCACTGTGCTACAAACCGTTACTCTTCCTGATGGTCAGCGCTGGCAATTTAACTTGGGAGGATTGTTAATTGATGCTGTAGCAGGACGCTCTTATTTGACTGTTCCCGGCAATCAGCCTGTGTCATGTATTCAACTGAAACAAACAGTTTCTATTACCCATCCAGATGGAATGGTTGGTCAATTTGAGCTCGAAGAGAAATCGCGATTTCTGGCCTTAAATGCCACTCCCCAGTATGGCGCACCCTGCCCAAATGCAACTATCGGCCAAGGAACCAATACAGAATCTGATGTGATGGCGGTTACCAAAAAGACCCTGTCAGCACCCGGCGTACCAACGGCCATCTGGGAATACAGCTATGTAAATGCCAATAATTCTGTTGGCCTTGGATACAACCGCACTACTATCAAACAGCCTGATGGCTCCAGACGTTACAACGCCTATTATCCACCAACCAGTCATTCCTCTTTAATGAAAGAAGAGCTATTTGCCGATATGACAGCCACCACACCACTTGAGGTGAGGGACTATACCTACATTCAGGAAAGTGCAGTAGGAAGCGGTTTCGTTAAAACTGACTCAGGTGATGTGACCAAACCTGTGCGCACTTCATCTGTCACCATCACCCAAGGCAGCGATTGGTACAAAACCCAACACACCTATATCACAGACAGAGCGGCAGCCAATTACAGTTACGGTTATCCGGTAACGACTGATGAATGGTCAAGCCTCGGCAATGGAACGCGCACAACCAACATCACTTATTCAAATGATGCCGATGACTGGATTTTAGGTTTACCCGATACCGTTATCAAAAACGGAAAATTATTTGATGATTATGATTGGGATGATAAAGGCCGATTAATTACACACAGACAATTCGGTACAACAGCTGGAACTGGAGTGACTGTTGCGACTTTGGGATATCACACCAGCGGCACTCAAGCAGGCCAACTTTATACTTACCACGATGCATTAAATCGATTAACCATTTTTAATGATTATTATCGTGGCACACCACGCTCAATCACTCGCGCTGATGGCACACAAGTGAGCTATCAAATTGATGAAAACGGTTGGGTAAAAGGCATTACCAATGCGCGTGGTTATACAACCAATTATCAATACAATCCGATAGGGCGTTTGACATTAATCGATTTACCTTCACCTTGGATTGACACTTCTGTCAGCTACACCTACTCAGGTGGAAATTTATTGCAAACTGTTACTAAAGGGTGGGATAGAACAACTAACACCTTTGATGCCATGCTACGTCCAACAAAAATTGTTCGTGAAGATTTGAGTGGAAGTGATGGAGTTATTCAATCCATCAAAAATTACGATGCAATGGGCCGTGAAATTTTTGCATCACTGCCTGGAATCGGTGCTCCATCAGTTTACGGGAAGGCAACAACTTATGATGCATTTGGTCGCGTGTTATCAACACAAGAAACTGCACCCGGCGGTGGAATCACTAACTACACTTATCTTGCTGGCAATAAAGTTCGCGTGACTGATCCTTTGGGAAATAGTGTCACCACAACATCCAGCGGTTACGGAAATCCCGGTGACGGCAAAACATTAAAAGTCGAAAAACCCGCAGGTATTACAACTGATTTTACGTACAACATTTACGGCAACTTATTAACTATTGCACAAGCAAAAGGTGATGGAACAAATCATGTCAGCAGTTATATTTACGATGATCGCTTGCGTGTATGCCGTGTAAAAATTCCTGAAAAAGGCGACACACTTTTTGAATACAACAATGCTAACGAAAAAATTGCCTATGCAGAAGGCTTGGCAAGTGACACCGCTTGTCCAGCTCCATCCGGTAGTTCTCGTGTTACACAAACTTATGATCCATTGGGTAGGCCATGGGATACTGATTTTGCGGACTCAACGCCCGATATTAGTCGCAGGTATGACGCCAATGGTAATGTAACGACCATCAATCGCAACGGCGTAAATTGGAGTTACAACTACAACAATATCGATTTAATCCAAACCGAAACACTATCACTGGATGGTCGCACTTACAGTACCAGTAACAGTTATGGCAATGATGGAGTGCTTATCGGCAAAACCTATCCGAGTGGTCAGCAATATCAATATACCAATGACTGGTTTGGACTCCCGACTACTATCACGGGTAATGCCACAGATTATATTTATAGTGTCAGCTATCACGCGAATGGAAAAATTAATAGGCTGTGGCGAGGTAATGGCGGTACTTACGAACAACGTTTGAATGAAAGACAACTCACCTCATTCATCGGCGGGAATTGGGGCGACAGCCAATACTATTATTACAATGCCAACGCACAAGTCACACAAGTTGATGCAGTGAATTACAACGTGTATGACCGCAGTTTTGGTTATGACGCAGCAGGTCGCTTAACCTCTGCAACCGGCCCTTGGGGTTCAGCCAGTTACACTTACGACCCACTCAATAACATCAAACAAAAAATTGAAGGTTCACGTGTAGTTGATATCCAATACAACAGCATCAACCAACTCGCTTATGTTCGAGATAATGCCGTCAGCAGCAACTGGAGAAGTTACAGTCACGATGCACGCGGAAACGTAATTAACGATGGTCGATTCAGTTTCAATTATGATTTATCCAATCAACCCGTCTCCATGAGTGGATCAGTTAACAGCAGTTTTGTTTACGACGGCAATTTGCGCCGCGTAAAACAAATTGTGAATGGTGAAACGATTTATTCGATTTACGATAAATCCGGCGCCGTATTAACGCAGGACAACGTCACCACTAACACCAAAACAGATTACGTAACTCTTGGCGGTCAAACATTTGTCCGAATTAAAAATGGTGTTGCGTATTATCCATTGAACGATCACCTCGGCACCGCATTCATGGAAGCCGACCAAAACGGCAGCGTTGCAGCCAATAAAACCTACAACTACACTCCTTTCGGTGAAACAACAAACCATGTTCCGTTTGGTTCAGCAGGGAATGATCCTGGCAATAATACCGAGCAAGGATTTACGGGTCATATTGAAGATAAAAGCGGCCTGACTTACATGCAGGCTCGTTATTATGATCCTGTGGTTGGGCGTTTTCTTTCAACTGATCCGATTGGATATGAGGACGGGTTGAATGTTTATGCGTATGTGGGAAATGATCCGGTTAATAAAATTGATCCGACGGGAATGTATGGTCGAGGTAGTGGTTGGTCGGATAAAGAATGGAAAAAATTCGACAAAATACAACAAAAAGCCGCAGGTGATATGGAAAAACGAGCCGGTAAACTTGAAAAAGAAGCATCCAAAATGGAAGCTAATGGACAAGTTGCATCGGGGCATCGTCTCGCAGCCAGTAACCTGCGTGCAGGAGCTTCCAGTTTAAGAAGCAATGGATCTGACGGAAAAGTAGCTAATCTGAAAACCAATGCAGAGGCAGTTGCCGATGGCCGAAGTGCAGGTGTTGCAGCGTGGGTTCCTAAAGATAATAAAAGTGTTGTAAATGTTGTTCTGGAAAATAAAAGTGCCTGGGGTTCAACTGGGATGTCTAAGTGGACAATTGGTCACGAGTCGTTACATAGCACAGGTATTGAATTGAGAGACCAAAGAGGTTCAAACGGTGAAAGAGCCTATAAACATGCAAGTGACAATGAGCGCGACTCATTCAATGAGCTACAAGGCACATTTCAATCTTATATTAACCCTGATCATTTAATGGATTTGGTGTACTAAGATGCGAATTACTCTAATTTTAATAGCAATTTTTTGTATTGATGGTTGTGCAACTAAATCAACTTTGACCCCGATCACGTATCAATTTGTTGATAATCCTAATGCACATCAAATAGAACTGACTTATTTAAACAGTACTAAAAAAACTTACTGCTTAACTCCTTCTCAATGGCCTAACCATGCCGGAAAAATTGATCAAGGTAGTGATTATGTTTTTTTAGTGGTTGATGGAAAAAAATATCCGGTAGAAGACTTTAATGCTGGTTATTGTCCTGGTGGTTGTCCCTCTTATGTAAAACCGGGTGAAAAATTATCGACTTTTATCACGTATAAAGATTTTAATTTGCCCGAAGAGTTATTCGATAAACCAAAACAATTAGAGTTTGTACCTAAGGCATATCAATGCTCGGCACCTCGATCTACCCGTGGTCATGAGTCAAGTCATTAAATTGTAATTTTTTAATTAAAAAGCGGTAGCTAAACCCCGGTCAGGATGGCCGGGGCTTTTGTTTTTTAGCGATTGTCAGGATTGCGCCGACTGTTGAATTACGGTATCGAGCATCTCCATCACAAATTGTTGTTTGGTGCGTGGCAGTTGGCGAATCTTCTCAACTTGCTGTTGTAATTTTGAATCGGGGCCGCGTTTTACTTTGCCCTTGGTCGATTCATATAAAAAATCATCCACTGACACATTCAATGCTTCAGCGGCTGCCAGCAGGGTGGCGACTGAAATCCGTAAACTTCCTCCCTCGTAATGCGCCATGGTTTGTTGGGCAATACCTAACTGTTCTGCCAATTGGGTTTGGGTCAGGTTCTGGGCTTTGCGAATCTGGGCAATACGTTTGCCAATGTCGGCATAAAAGCTTTTCTCGTCGATAGTCATGGTCGTGATCCATTGTGTTGCTAGTGCCATGACTGTAACCCCTGATTTCCGATAGTCGATTGACAATACCCTAAATTAGAGTACCCTGCAACAGAGTTATTTTTACTCTATGCCTATTGACAGGTTTTTTACTCAAGGGGGATTTATGGCGCGTTTTGCAAATGAGGTGATAGAGCGAATCAAGGCTGAGGTGTCACTGGTGCGATTGGCTGAGAATCAGGGATATCTACTTCAGAAACAGGGAAAGGACTTTGCTGTGTGTTGCCCGTTCCATGAGGATAAAACCCCGTCTTGTGTCATTACCCCTAAATCCAATTTGTTTAATTGCTTTGGTTGTGGTGTTGGTGGCTCGGTGATTGATTGGGTTATGAAAACCCAGGGCGTGAGTTTCAGGCACGCGGTGGAGTTACTAAAAAATGATATTGGTGCGGCCACTTCTTCTTTAGCTGCCAATTGCGGTGAATTAGTAAAACACGCGACAGTTCCAAAACTTCCTGCACCAGTTTCCAGTGATGCAGACGATGCGCAGTTATTGCGTGATGTAGTGAATTATTACCACGAAACCTTGCTGCAATCACCGGAAGCCATCGCTTATTTGGAATCACGCGGTTTGCATGATGTTGAATTAATCAATCACTTCCAACTGGGTTACGCCAATCGCACCCTGGGATTGCGTTTACCGCACAAAAACAGAAAAGCGGGTGCGGAATTACGTGAAAAATTACAGCGTATTGGTGTGTATCGTGAAAGTGGCCATGAACATTTAAATGGTTCGCTGGTGATTCCGTTATTGGATAAATCACAAAACCTTGTTCAGCTTTATGGTCGCAAAATCCGTGATGATTTACGCGAAGGAACGGCGTATCACTTGTACCTTCCTGGTGATCATGCGGGTGTTTTTAACATTGAGTATTTGCAAAATAACCCTGCCGATGAGGTGATTCTGTGTGAAGCGCTAATCGATGCTTTAACTTTCTGGCGTTGGGGTTTTAAAAACGTCACGTCCAGTTATGGTGTTAATGGTTTTACCGATGAGCTATTACAAGCCTTGATTGAATTAAAAATCAAACGTGTGTTGATTGCGTATGATCGTGATGAGGCTGGAAATATCGCTGCTGAAAAAGTGGCGAAGCTGTTAAACGAAAATGGCATTGATGCTTTCCGGATTTTGTTTCCAAAGGGTATGGATGCGAATGAGTACGCACTCAAGGTTACGCCACCGCAACAGAGTTTGGCATTGGTGATTAGAAAAGCGGAATGGTTGGGGCAAGGTGAAGCGCCGGAAATAAAAACAGTCCCTGTTGCTATTCCTTTAGCCGCTAAAGAAATAAACGACTCTACCGAAACTGAATTACCTGCAAAACAAATGGATGTTGTCCGCGCTGTTAACCCACTCGATGTAATCGCCACACCCGTTCCACCATTGCCCACTTCAACCTCCAATCTTGAAACCCGTGATGACGGTTTGTATTTAACCTTCGGTGAAGGCAATCAGGTGCGTGTGTATCGTGTTCGTGGTTTGGAAAATAATCCGAATCATGAGCAGTTAAAAATTCAGTTGTATGCACAACGTGGCGAAGGGTTTTTTATCGACAAGTTGGATTTATATAGCAGCAAGCAACGGCAGGTGTTTATTAATCAGGCTTGCGTTGAGTTGGGTTTATCGGATGAGGTGATTAAAAAGGATTTAGGAAAATTATTGCTTGCCCTGGAGCAAGAGCAACTAAAGAAAAACACGGATGACAATCCGTTATCGGCAACACAACAAATTACTAACGACGAACGCGAAGCAGCTTTAAATTTATTACACGATAAAAACCTGCCAGAACGCATTCTGGCTGATTTTAACTTGGCTGGTGTAGTGGGAGAGGAAACGAATAAGTTAGTGGGTTATCTGGCGGGTGTATCGCGCAAATTAGATCGGCCATTGGCTGTTGTTATTCAGAGTTCCAGCGCGGCTGGTAAAAGCAGTTTGATGGATGCGGTGTTGTCATTCATGCCGGAAGACGAACGTGTTCAATACAGTGCAATGACAGGCCAGAGTTTGTTTTACATGGGTGAGACGCGATTAAAAAATAAAATACTGGCGATCAGTGAAGAAGAAGGTGCACACACGGCCAGTTATGCGTTAAAGCTGTTACAAAGTGAAGGTGAAGTCACCATTGCATCCACGGGCAAAGATGATTCGAGTGGTCAACTGATTACCCGTGAATATAAAGTTGAAGGCCCGGTGATGTTGTTTCTCACTACAACGGCGATTGATATCGATGAAGAATTATTAAACCGCTGTCTTGTTCTGACTGTAAACGAATCACGCGAACAAACCGAAGCGATTCACCACGCACAGCGCTTGAAAAGAACCTTGCAGGGGTTGGAAATCAAATTGCAGAAAGAAGCCATTCTAAAGCTTCATAGGAACGCGCAGCGCTTGTTAAAACCACTGGCCGTAATCAATCCCTACGCTGATCAATTAACCTTCCTGAGTGATAAAACCCGCACACGGCGTGATCATGAAAAGTATTTAACGCTGATCGATAGCATTGCACTTTTACACCAATACCAGCGTGAAATTAAAACACTGGGCGCGTTGGACTATATCGAAGTGACTCCGGACGATATTGCCCTGGCCAATCGTTTAGCGCATGAAGTACTGGGTAAAACCTTGGATGAATTGCCGCCACAAACACGCAAATTATTAAAAGAAATCCAGTCATGGGTAAAACAATGTTGTAAAGCTGACGGCATTGAACAACGCGATTTTAGATTTACCCGAAAGCAAATCCGTGAACACATCCAGTGGAGCGATAACCAATTAAAAATCCACTGCAAGCGATTGGAGGACATGGAATATTTATTAATCCACCGTGGTGGTCGCGGCCAGTTGATGGAATATGAATTACTGTACAGCGGTGATGTTGACGAAAATCAATCGCTGTTAATGGGGCTGGTGAATGCCGAAGAATTAAAAAAATATATTTATGATCAAAAGAAGTTGGGGTTAAACGGCGAGAAGTTGGACTCAAGTTGGTATCAAGTTGGGCAGAAGTTGGAGTCTGAAAAATTACGCAATCCGTTGGAGTCACTGGCTTACACAAAAACCGGATTGGTTGAAATCGAAAACGCACATCTGGCTGTGTAAAAAATAATAATAAAACGGAGATCATACACATGGCGGTAAAACGCAAACGCACCATGAAACACAAGCGCGCACCGATTGCGATTGAACACACCGCATTCTATCCCTACTTTCTGCGCTATAACGAAGCCATGTTAGTGCGTAATTACTCACCGAGCACATTACAGCGCCGTGAAAGCAATTTACGGCGGTTTATTGGCTGGTGTGAAGAACGCAGTATCACTACACCACAAGAGATTACAAAACCGATTCTGGAAAGTTATCAGCGGCATTTATTTTATTATCGACAGGACAATGGAGATGGTTTATCCGCAGGGACTCGCAATCATTACATCAGTGACATCAAACAGTTTTTTAAATGGATGACGCAGGAAAATTATTTACTCTATAACCCTGCATCAGAGTTGATTGCGCCACGTCAAAGTCCTGCATTGCCGACAGTATTAACACCGGAAGAAATCGAGACATTGTTGAGTAGTGTGAATACCAATGCTTCGGGTGGTATCCGTGACAGAGCTATCCTGGAAGTGCTTTACAGCACCGGCATTCGACGCAATGAATTATGTAATTTGCAGTTACACCATATATCGCTCTCACGATTAACCTTGTACGTAAAAAATGGCAAAGGTGGAAAAGACCGATTGTTGCCACTGGGTGCACGTGCGGCGTTATGGATAAAACTGTATTTACAGGATGTCAGGCCACAACTGGTGATTGATGAGCATAATCAGACGTTATTCCTGAATGATTACGGTGAAGCGTTTAGCGATAACAAACTGGGCGATAAAGTAAAACGCTATTTAAAAAACGGCGGCATTGATGCACCGGGTGCCTGTCACTTGCTAAGACACGCGATGGCCACACACATGTTGGAAAATGGCGCAGATACACGCTTTATACAAGCCATGCTCGGTCATGCTGATCTGGGGACTACACAAATTTATACACAGGTATCGATTCGCAAATTGCAGGAGATACACACGGCGACACATCCGGCGAAACTGGAAGATCGAAACGCATTGCTGGAACAGTTGCAGTTGGAAAGTGAAGAGGATGCGGATAGTTAATCGCACCCGGATACATCAATAAGGTTGCGGCACGCACATCACTGTTTGTCACGCTGTTTGCAAAACAACAAAAGCCCAAACATCGCGCCAATCAGTCATGTGCTTAGCCGCCCTCCCTGTTACCAAACCCCTTGCTTACAGTCGTTCCTCCTTCCAGCAAGCACCCTACGCTTTAGGGTTGCACCGCACAATCAGCATTCAACATAACGTATGAATTATGCGCAGTGTTTGGTTAGCGTTGCTATGCGGTTGGCAGCGAAACAACATCACAAAATATTTACATCATCATAAAATCCGCAACGCAAACCAAGCCACTGTCCGCGCTCACGCGCCGCATAATTTACGCTATGTTAAATGCCGCTTGCGCTTTAAGGTTGCAGCAAGCTGCAAGGCCAAAAACTTTACCTGGTGCACTTCGTTGCAACAATGAAAATGCGCGCGGGTCAAGCTCATCTCTCCATCACGCAATACCGCCGCGCAATCAAATTATTTTTTATTTTAGCCGCCAAAAAACCTCGCACTCATTAAACACTGTGCACTACGTGCGGAATGAAATCTCCTCTCAATCAACATAAAACCGCCGCACGTGGCCCGCTTTTTACTTTGCACACGCGGGTCGCGTGCAGCGCAAAAATCAACAATGCAACGCCGCTTAATGCAAAGCAAAAACCGGGCTTTGGTACGCTCCTGCGCATCCATGCGCCCGCGATATACCGTTCATCCTGAACATAAAAAAGTGCCTTGGGGTCTGTGTACAAAAATTGTGGCTTCATGCTAGGCTGCGCCCAGTTGAAAGCGTTGAGCGGCTTGGGTTGTGAGGGATTAGCGGTAGGATTTTCACGCAGGCGGATGTTATGTGGGAAATGATCCGGTTAATAAAATTGATCCGACGGGAATGTATGGTCGAGGTAGTGGTTGGTCGGATAAAGAATGGAAAAAATTCGACAAAATACAACAAAAAGCCGCAGGTGATATGGAAAAACGAGCCGGTAAACTTGAAAAAGAAGCATCCAAAATGGAAGCTAATGGACAAGTTGCATCGGGGCATCGTCTCGCAGCCAGTAACCTGCGTGCAGGAGCTTCCAGTTTAAGAAGCAATGGATCTGACGGAAAAGTAGCTAATCTGAAAACCAATGCAGAGGCAGTTGCCGATGGCCGAAGTGCAGGTGTTGCAGCGTGGGTTCCTAAAGATAATAAAAGTGTTGTAAATGTTGTTCTGGAAAATAAAAGTGCCTGGGGTTCAACTGGGATGTCTAAGTGGACAATTGGTCACGAGTCGTTACATAGCACAGGTATTGAATTGAGAGACCAAAGAGGTTCAAACGGTGAAAGAGCCTATAAACATGCAAGTGACAATGAGCGCGACTCATTCAATGAGCTACAAGGCACATTTCAATCTTATATTAACCCTGATCATTTAATGGATTTGGTGTACTAAGATGCGAATTACTCTAATTTTAATAGCAATTTTTTGTATTGATGGTTGTGCAACTAAATCAACTTTGACCCCGATCACGTATCAATTTGTTGATAATCCTAATGCACATCAAATAGAACTGACTTATTTAAACAGTACTAAAAAAACTTACTGCTTAACTCCTTCTCAATGGCCTAACCATGCCGGAAAAATTGATCAAGGTAGTGATTATGTTTTTTTAGTGGTTGATGGAAAAAAATATCCGGTAGAAGACTTTAATGCTGGTTATTGTCCTGGTGGTTGTCCCTCTTATGTAAAACCGGGTGAAAAATTATCGACTTTTATCACGTATAAAGATTTTAATTTGCCCGAAGAGTTATTCGATAAACCAAAACAATTAGAGTTTGTACCTAAGGCATATCAATGCTCGGCACCTCGATCTACCCGTGGTCATGAGTCAAGTCATTAAATTGTAATTTTTTAATTAAAAAGCGGTAGCTAAACCCCGGTCAGGATGGCCGGGGCTTTTGTTTTTTAGCGATTGTCAGGATTGCGCCGACTGTTGAATTACGGTATCGAGCATCTCCATCACAAATTGTTGTTTGGTGCGTGGCAGTTGGCGAATCTTCTCAACTTGCTGTTGTAATTTTGAATCGGGGCCGCGTTTTACTTTGCCCTTGGTCGATTCATATAAAAAATCATCCACTGACACATTCAATGCTTCAGCGGCTGCCAGCAGGGTGGCGACTGAAATCCGTAAACTTCCTCCCTCGTAATGCGCCATGGTTTGTTGGGCAATACCTAACTGTTCTGCCAATTGGGTTTGGGTCAGGTTCTGGGCTTTGCGAATCTGGGCAATACGTTTGCCAATGTCGGCATAAAAGCTTTTCTCGTCGATAGTCATGGTCGTGATCCATTGTGTTGCTAGTGCCATGACTGTAACCCCTGATTTCCGATAGTCGATTGACAATACCCTAAATTAGAGTACCCTGCAACAGAGTTATTTTTACTCTATGCCTATTGACAGGTTTTTTACTCAAGGGGGATTTATGGCGCGTTTTGCAAATGAGGTGATAGAGCGAATCAAGGCTGAGGTGTCACTGGTGCGATTGGCTGAGAATCAGGGATATCTACTTCAGAAACAGGGAAAGGACTTTGCTGTGTGTTGCCCGTTCCATGAGGATAAAACCCCGTCTTGTGTCATTACCCCTAAATCCAATTTGTTTAATTGCTTTGGTTGTGGTGTTGGTGGCTCGGTGATTGATTGGGTTATGAAAACCCAGGGCGTGAGTTTCAGGCACGCGGTGGAGTTACTAAAAAATGATATTGGTGCGGCCACTTCTTCTTTAGCTGCCAATTGCGGTGAATTAGTAAAACACGCGACAGTTCCAAAACTTCCTGCACCAGTTTCCAGTGATGCAGACGATGCGCAGTTATTGCGTGATGTAGTGAATTATTACCACGAAACCTTGCTGCAATCACCGGAAGCCATCGCTTATTTGGAATCACGCGGTTTGCATGATGTTGAATTAATCAATCACTTCCAACTGGGTTACGCCAATCGCACCCTGGGATTGCGTTTACCGCACAAAAACAGAAAAGCGGGTGCGGAATTACGTGAAAAATTACAGCGTATTGGTGTGTATCGTGAAAGTGGCCATGAACATTTAAATGGTTCGCTGGTGATTCCGTTATTGGATAAATCACAAAACCTTGTTCAGCTTTATGGTCGCAAAATCCGTGATGATTTACGCGAAGGAACGGCGTATCACTTGTACCTTCCTGGTGATCATGCGGGTGTTTTTAACATTGAGTATTTGCAAAATAACCCTGCCGATGAGGTGATTCTGTGTGAAGCGCTAATCGATGCTTTAACTTTCTGGCGTTGGGGTTTTAAAAACGTCACGTCCAGTTATGGTGTTAATGGTTTTACCGATGAGCTATTACAAGCCTTGATTGAATTAAAAATCAAACGTGTGTTGATTGCGTATGATCGTGATGAGGCTGGAAATATCGCTGCTGAAAAAGTGGCGAAGCTGTTAAACGAAAATGGCATTGATGCTTTCCGGATTTTGTTTCCAAAGGGTATGGATGCGAATGAGTACGCACTCAAGGTTACGCCACCGCAACAGAGTTTGGCATTGGTGATTAGAAAAGCGGAATGGTTGGGGCAAGGTGAAGCGCCGGAAATAAAAACAGTCCCTGTTGCTATTCCTTTAGCCGCTAAAGAAATAAACGACTCTACCGAAACTGAATTACCTGCAAAACAAATGGATGTTGTCCGCGCTGTTAACCCACTCGATGTAATCGCCACACCCGTTCCACCATTGCCCACTTCAACCTCCAATCTTGAAACCCGTGATGACGGTTTGTATTTAACCTTCGGTGAAGGCAATCAGGTGCGTGTGTATCGTGTTCGTGGTTTGGAAAATAATCCGAATCATGAGCAGTTAAAAATTCAGTTGTATGCACAACGTGGCGAAGGGTTTTTTATCGACAAGTTGGATTTATATAGCAGCAAGCAACGGCAGGTGTTTATTAATCAGGCTTGCGTTGAGTTGGGTTTATCGGATGAGGTGATTAAAAAGGATTTAGGAAAATTATTGCTTGCCCTGGAGCAAGAGCAACTAAAGAAAAACACGGATGACAATCCGTTATCGGCAACACAACAAATTACTAACGACGAACGCGAAGCAGCTTTAAATTTATTACACGATAAAAACCTGCCAGAACGCATTCTGGCTGATTTTAACTTGGCTGGTGTAGTGGGAGAGGAAACGAATAAGTTAGTGGGTTATCTGGCGGGTGTATCGCGCAAATTAGATCGGCCATTGGCTGTTGTTATTCAGAGTTCCAGCGCGGCTGGTAAAAGCAGTTTGATGGATGCGGTGTTGTCATTCATGCCGGAAGACGAACGTGTTCAATACAGTGCAATGACAGGCCAGAGTTTGTTTTACATGGGTGAGACGCGATTAAAAAATAAAATACTGGCGATCAGTGAAGAAGAAGGTGCACACACGGCCAGTTATGCGTTAAAGCTGTTACAAAGTGAAGGTGAAGTCACCATTGCATCCACGGGCAAAGATGATTCGAGTGGTCAACTGATTACCCGTGAATATAAAGTTGAAGGCCCGGTGATGTTGTTTCTCACTACAACGGCGATTGATATCGATGAAGAATTATTAAACCGCTGTCTTGTTCTGACTGTAAACGAATCACGCGAACAAACCGAAGCGATTCACCACGCACAGCGCTTGAAAAGAACCTTGCAGGGGTTGGAAATCAAATTGCAGAAAGAAGCCATTCTAAAGCTTCATAGGAACGCGCAGCGCTTGTTAAAACCACTGGCCGTAATCAATCCCTACGCTGATCAATTAACCTTCCTGAGTGATAAAACCCGCACACGGCGTGATCATGAAAAGTATTTAACGCTGATCGATAGCATTGCACTTTTACACCAATACCAGCGTGAAATTAAAACACTGGGCGCGTTGGACTATATCGAAGTGACTCCGGACGATATTGCCCTGGCCAATCGTTTAGCGCATGAAGTACTGGGTAAAACCTTGGATGAATTGCCGCCACAAACACGCAAATTATTAAAAGAAATCCAGTCATGGGTAAAACAATGTTGTAAAGCTGACGGCATTGAACAACGCGATTTTAGATTTACCCGAAAGCAAATCCGTGAACACATCCAGTGGAGCGATAACCAATTAAAAATCCACTGCAAGCGATTGGAGGACATGGAATATTTATTAATCCACCGTGGTGGTCGCGGCCAGTTGATGGAATATGAATTACTGTACAGCGGTGATGTTGACGAAAATCAATCGCTGTTAATGGGGCTGGTGAATGCCGAAGAATTAAAAAAATATATTTATGATCAAAAGAAGTTGGGGTTAAACGGCGAGAAGTTGGACTCAAGTTGGTATCAAGTTGGGCAGAAGTTGGAGTCTGAAAAATTACGCAATCCGTTGGAGTCACTGGCTTACACAAAAACCGGATTGGTTGAAATCGAAAACGCACATCTGGCTGTGTAAAAAATAATAATAAAACGGAGATCATACACATGGCGGTAAAACGCAAACGCACCATGAAACACAAGCGCGCACCGATTGCGATTGAACACACCGCATTCTATCCCTACTTTCTGCGCTATAACGAAGCCATGTTAGTGCGTAATTACTCACCGAGCACATTACAGCGCCGTGAAAGCAATTTACGGCGGTTTATTGGCTGGTGTGAAGAACGCAGTATCACTACACCACAAGAGATTACAAAACCGATTCTGGAAAGTTATCAGCGGCATTTATTTTATTATCGACAGGACAATGGAGATGGTTTATCCGCAGGGACTCGCAATCATTACATCAGTGACATCAAACAGTTTTTTAAATGGATGACGCAGGAAAATTATTTACTCTATAACCCTGCATCAGAGTTGATTGCGCCACGTCAAAGTCCTGCATTGCCGACAGTATTAACACCGGAAGAAATCGAGACATTGTTGAGTAGTGTGAATACCAATGCTTCGGGTGGTATCCGTGACAGAGCTATCCTGGAAGTGCTTTACAGCACCGGCATTCGACGCAATGAATTATGTAATTTGCAGTTACACCATATATCGCTCTCACGATTAACCTTGTACGTAAAAAATGGCAAAGGTGGAAAAGACCGATTGTTGCCACTGGGTGCACGTGCGGCGTTATGGATAAAACTGTATTTACAGGATGTCAGGCCACAACTGGTGATTGATGAGCATAATCAGACGTTATTCCTGAATGATTACGGTGAAGCGTTTAGCGATAACAAACTGGGCGATAAAGTAAAACGCTATTTAAAAAACGGCGGCATTGATGCACCGGGTGCCTGTCACTTGCTAAGACACGCGATGGCCACACACATGTTGGAAAATGGCGCAGATACACGCTTTATACAAGCCATGCTCGGTCATGCTGATCTGGGGACTACACAAATTTATACACAGGTATCGATTCGCAAATTGCAGGAGATACACACGGCGACACATCCGGCGAAACTGGAAGATCGAAACGCATTGCTGGAACAGTTGCAGTTGGAAAGTGAAGAGGATGCGGATAGTTAATCGCACCCGGATACATCAATAAGGTTGCGGCACGCACATCACTGTTTGTCACGCTGTTTGCAAAACAACAAAAGCCCAAACATCGCGCCAATCAGTCATGTGCTTAGCCGCCCTCCCTGTTACCAAACCCCTTGCTTACAGTCGTTCCTCCTTCCAGCAAGCACCCTACGCTTTAGGGTTGCACCGCACAATCAGCATTCAACATAACGTATGAATTATGCGCAGTGTTTGGTTAGCGTTGCTATGCGGTTGGCAGCGAAACAACATCACAAAATATTTACATCATCATAAAATCCGCAACGCAAACCAAGCCACTGTCCGCGCTCACGCGCCGCATAATTTACGCTATGTTAAATGCCGCTTGCGCTTTAAGGTTGCAGCAAGCTGCAAGGCCAAAAACTTTACCTGGTGCACTTCGTTGCAACAATGAAAATGCGCGCGGGTCAAGCTCATCTCTCCATCACGCAATACCGCCGCGCAATCAAATTATTTTTTATTTTAGCCGCCAAAAAACCTCGCACTCATTAAACACTGTGCACTACGTGCGGAATGAAATCTCCTCTCAATCAACATAAAACCGCCGCACGTGGCCCGCTTTTTACTTTGCACACGCGGGTCGCGTGCAGCGCAAAAATCAACAATGCAACGCCGCTTAATGCAAAGCAAAAACCGGGCTTTGGTACGCTCCTGCGCATCCATGCGCCCGCGATATACCGTTCATCCTGAACATAAAAAAGTGCCTTGGGGTCTGTGTACAAAAATTGTGGCTTCATGCTAGGCTGCGCCCAGTTGAAAGCGTTGAGCGGCTTGGGTTGTGAGGGATTAGCGGTAGGATTTTCACGCAGGCGGATGTTATGTGGGAAATGATCCGGTTAATTTTAATGACCCAACAGGAAAGAACCGCCATCAATTCATGGGATCAGACAGAGTTGATATGGCTCTTGAGTATCTTGCAGATCAAGCTGTCGATGAGGTTGCTAACCGAACCGAAAAAGGTTCAGCTGTAAATAGTGCAGCACAGCACTATAAAAGAGGCACTGAAACTTTAAGGCAGGCAAGAGCTGCACATGGGAATAGCAAAGCAAGCACTAAATCTGTAGTTGAAAAAACTGCATCTGGAAAAAGAGTAGGCGACTTCACTAGATCACAAAAAAATGCGGCAAAGGCTGAAAATGCTAAAGTAAATGGTGGTCAAATGTCATGTACAGATTGCAACAAACCAGTTGAAAACATCAAAAGTGAAAAAGGTGTTCCAACTCCAGATAATCAAGCACAAGTCCATCATGACCCGGCAATTAAAGATGGCGGTGGAAAAGATAGTACACCAGTAGTGGTTTGCCCCGACTGTCATCGTGAGCGTCATAGAAATGAAAAATAAAAATACTGAGCTTCTTTTTGCTTTAGATGTAGATGATAATTGGCCGCCTGTATCTATAGAGGGGATACCCTGCACTATGGTAGACGGAGCATATCAAATAAAAGCAGCACCTCTTTTTGTAAAAGAAATTTCCGTGGATGACATTATCGAAGTGGTTTTTGATTCTTCAGAAAAAGTGTCTTCATGGCATCATATTCAAAAATCAAATAGGTCAACTATTTGGCTTCTTAGGATAGCAGAGTCACATAATATAGAGAGCGTCCTTCAGGAATTGAGATTATTGAATTGCAATACCGTTCGATTGCCTGAATACGGAAGTTATTCAATAGATGTTCCTGGTGATATTAAAATACAAGAGGTTGATTCTTGCTTGGCGAAACTAGATCCTGATTGTATTGCGATAGCTTACCCCTCATTTAGGCACTAAGATTTGTGAAATTGGGGTAGTGTAAAGTTTAAAAATTCAACCAATAAAGTTCTATCTAAACCCAGTCCATGCGACTGGGTTTGTTTTTTAAAAAATCAAAAACATTGAAGGCTCGCGTGTAGTTGATATCCAATACAACAGCATCAACCAATTGGCTTATGTTCGAGATAATGCCGTCAGCAGCAACTGGAGAAGTTACAGTCACGATGCACGCGGAAACGTAATTAACGATGGTCGATTCAGTTTCAATTATGATTTATCCAATCAACCCGTCTCCATGAGTGGATCAGTTAACAGCAGTTTTGTTTACGACGGCAATTTGCGCCGCGTAAAACAAATTGTGAATGGTGAAACGATTTATTCGATTTACGATAAATCCGGCGCCGTATTAACGCAGGACAACGTCACCACTAACACCAAAACAGATTACGTAACTCTTGGCGGTCAAACATTTGTCCGAATTAAAAATGGTGTTGCGTATTATCCCTTAAACGATCACCTCGGTACCGCATTAATGGAGGCTGACCAAAACGGTAGCGTTGCAGCCAATAAAACTTACAACTACACTCCTTTCGGCGAAACAACCAACCATGTTCCATTTGGTTCAGCAGGGAATGATCCAGGCAATAATACTGAACAAGGTTTTACGGGTCATATAGAAGATAAAAGCGGCCTGACTTACATGCAGGCTCGCTACTATGATCCTGTGGTGGGGCGTTTTCTTTCGACTGATCCGATTGGATATGAGGATGGGTTGAATGTTTATGCTTATGTGGGAAATGATCCGGTTAATAAGATTGATCCGGATGGGATGCAGTGTGTTGCTATGAAAGCTGTGATGGGTAGTTCTTGCAGTGGCACTGGAAATTTTACGGACGCTCTCAAAATAACTACAACTAAATATGTGGCACAGGCGCCTCAATACAGTCCCCAAAATTGGAATGACGGAGGTAGTAGAGATGATGGAAAAACTGTACAAGGAAATACAAATTGTTATGCTTATGTTTGTAACGTTAAAGGACCATTTCAGGGTAGGTATGGCGCGCAACCTGGAGAAAAAGCAGGATCTCCGTTAACCAGTGCAAATCAAATTACAGTTCCTGAAATTAGAAGACGGGCTATAGCAGATGGATTGAGTACCGTACCATTACCGAATTCACATAAAGTTTTCTTAGTTGTCGATCCTGGAAATGACTATCATTGGTATAGATTGGACTCAAATGGATTGTGGTCACACAAACCAGGTTCTACAAAAGTTACAAACCTTGATGCGTCAGGTAGATTAATCACTAATCCTGAAACTGCAGATCGTAATTATGGCGCGGTAAATTATACAGATAACGGAGGTTATTTATGGGTACCAGAAGACTTCAATTTATAAAATATGCTGTTTGTTTTTTTATGGTCTTTGTATCGGAGACATTTGCTATGGATTTAAAAATAAAATTTGATTCCAAAAAAGATTGTAAATCGTGGTTTAGTAAAAATTTTCTTGAAGTCACTGACTATACCTTTAATAAGGATGCCAATAATCTATATGTGTTGATTGCTTACCCTACAAGTGGGGTAGAGGTGAGTGATGTATATATTTATGAATGGCGTGTTAATCATTACAGGCTGACTTTTTATAGAAGTATGATAAATGCGACTCTGATTGCGGCTGAAAATGAAGAGGAGTTAGTTTTTTCTAATAGAGATGGTAGTAAAAAATTTACTATTCCTTTGTCAGATATTTAAAAAATATTTGAGCTTCCCCAATCGATAGGGTCAGACTCCATTTATCCAGAAAAAATGAGTAAGTTTTTTTAATTAATTAAAAAAGCGTTAGCTAAACCCCGGTCAAGAAGGCCGGGGTTTTTATTTTTAGGAGTCGGCTTACGCTGATTTAAGGCACATCGCCAGAATTAACCCAAATGCTGCGAGAGTCTTAGTGCGAGTGCTGCAAGAGTTCTCACAGGGTTTGCGGCGGTGCTGATGGGCATAACTGACATGTCACATACATAGAGTCCGGGTGCACCATTGACTTGAAGATTTTCATCGACGACTGAGTTGGTATTGAAGTTAACTGAATTGCGATCTTGTCGCCAAGGCATGCGTAAGGTGCCGCATGCGTGATGCACTGTTCCCCAACCAAATGGCCATTGCTGTCCATTACTGCCGCCGTAGTCACCGGTGATCAGTTCCAGCTGGGTGAATTCGTTGAATACTCTGTTGCGTGTTGTATTGAGTAAATTAAAAAAATCCTGATGCGACATACCCAAACCGGATACGGCTGGAATCCGCGAAAATAATAAATTATCCAAGTCCGAAAAACGTTTGAAACGAATCTGTGGGACATAGTGATCCTCTGCATGGGAGAAGATACCATTTTCATCATCCAAACAATTTGCAAAGCTGAATTTAATATCCACACGCGCCTTGGCAGTATTATCGGGGATTAATTCCGCTGCAGGATCATTATTGCGGAGGTGCCAATATTCATGATTGACATTCATTTCGATATTGAATGGAAATTTGGTGCGGCCTTGTGCATCAAGTTCACCTTTTGAATAGAAAATAATTTTAGCGTGGTCGTTGCGACTGATCGGGATGTTGCCAAGTCCAGACACATAGGCTTGAGATTCACCGCTGACGGGATGATCCGTTAATCCAAAACCAACACGTTGTCTGATCATATCCGGCAAGCGATGGTATACCGAAGAACGATTGATTAATTTAGGGCTTTCAATTGCGCCCGCAGCGATAATCACTTTCGGCGCGTAGTAGCTAATCTGTTCCCGGGTTTGGGTATTGGTAGTTTTGACTTCATGCCAATTGAAAGGAATATCGTAAACGCCTTCAACAAATGTATTGAGTTTTATAAACAAACCTTTGCCGTTTAGATCGACAGCACCTGACGTTAAACCTGCCTGGTTAATCAAGAGTTCCGCTGTATTAAACACACCGGTAGGTTCAAAAAATAATTTATCCGCTAAAGTGCCGTCTGCATTTAAATAGGGTTGATGTACCGCTCGAGGTGTTTCGCGAATTTCAAAATCAGCTGCAAGTGATGTTTGTTTAAAATGAGTCACTAATTTACGTGCCATTTCGCCCAGAGAAATGGATTCATTCATACGCTCTCCTGCATTTTTTAAAAATCCTCCTTTTAAAGCATTGCGTACTGAATCTGGAAAAAACGCAAGTTCCCAATCACTGGCCTGAGGAATCAGGCCTGACCAGAAAATCGAGCGCCCACCAAAAGCGAGTTGTGGTTTTCCACCAATAAAATAGGTTTGGTCTGGCCAAGGTGTAAAGTTATCAACACCAAAATGTTGCGCGATGGCGGAATTGGGAATTTTGCTGAAGTTATAGACGTGAGTCGGATAAATAAATGATCCGGCATCCAATACCAATATACGACGACTGTTGCCTAAACGGTCGGCAAGATCATCCGCTAAAATACCACCGCCTATCCCGGAGCCAATGACAATAAAATCAAAATCACGATTATGGTGATTGTCATAGTCTCGTATTAATCGGGTGTGCGCTTGGGGTTTGTCAGTAACTAAATTGGTGTAGTGATTTTGAAATGCCATCGACATTCTCCTTAGCATCATTTGGTGAATTTACTTTTCAATCGCTACTTCATGTAAGTAGATTTTCCTTTTACCAAATCTTCAGTCTTTCTGTTTAAAAGAAGCAATTGCTATACCACCAGACTAAAACCTAAACGTCTGCAACAAATATGCGAATTCTGCCGCCACATCAGTCCCCGGCGTCTATTTTTTAGGGTGCGTTCTCGCCTTTTTAAGGCAGATCCAATATTACACAGCACCATGCCGGGGCTAACAAATTTATTGTTCCAAGAAAAAGGGGGCAGCCCTTTATTTGAAAAGTTTAATTCATTGTTGGGTTTTTCAGAAGTTGATTGATGAAAGCTGGAGAGATATAGTCTCGACTGTTTATTAAACAGTTGTATGAAAATGGAGAAACAAATGTACAAAATAATTTTATGTTTACTGTTAACTATGTCTAACTACACATATTCCGATTGGCACACCGGAAAAATCAATCATATTGGAATCGGATATAACGGATCCACCGTTACAGTGAGACTAGAAGGATGGACAAGAAATAATTGTACATGTTATTCGACGTGGCCAGACTACATGTGTTTGGATGAGACAAGAGCCACAGCCAATTTTGAGAAGTCATTGATTCTGGCAGCCCGAGCAAGAAATTCAAAAGTAAAAATTAATATCGACGAAACTAGCTGTAAGGTATTAGCCATTTACGAAGACAACGATTAGGAAAATTTATAATTGAGTTATGTTGCTTCGCCCAAATGAAAAAGTTGAATTAATCCGGTGACTCTACTTTTTTGTTGATGGCTTTAAACAGCATGTCCGCTGTTGCCACATAACCCTCTCCGGAAAAATGGATCAAATCTTTTCGCATCAGAGCTGGACGTGAGTTTGCCCATGAAAAAGCACCGCATTTTCCGCCCATGACCGCAGCCCAATCCCAGAAAAGAGTGCGCTCTTGTTTGGCAATCCGGCGCTGGATATTCATCACCTGAGTTAAATTGGGCGGTAAGGGCAGGCGGCAGCCAGCGCGTGAATTGGGTGAGCGGTTTTTTGCTGATGCCGGTGCACCCACAATTAAAATGGAGGCTTCCGGCACTGAGGTTTTTATTAAACGTACCGCTTGCCGCAATTGTTGCGCGTAATCTGAAATATCCGTTTCAAATGCTTCGTTTGTGCCATAAGCCAAAATGACCAATTGTGGTTTTCGCCATATCAATTGTTTTTGCACACTGGGCTGATCCCAACGGTTGATAATCGATGTTTTGGCGCCGTTAAGTCCCATTGCATCAAGTGTGATACCGGGAGCCATTCTGTCCAGCGACACACCACCCAAACTTCCGCCATTCGGTGCTAACAATCTCAGGCTTGTTGCATTGGCGGAGTTGACCGCGATATTACTTAAATTCCATTCGCCATCCACATGATCTTGCGGCGCCAATTTATAAAGTTTTCCCGAGGGCAAGGCGATTTTCCAGGGTGTATTACTGTCCTTATGCCAGATGCTGAGTTGCCACGAACCGCCCGGCAAATCGAATTTGGATTTTACATCCATGATCGATGCACCACCTGAGGTATTAAATAAACCACCCAGTGGAAAACGTTGATTGGGTTTTGGCATTTTACTGTCATTCATTTGCCATTTTCCCAAACCTTTCATGCTGGCTTGTGCGGAACGCTGATTGGTGACATAGCCAGGCGTCAGCCATCCAATTCCTGCATTGCCATAACGTGTTTGCAACTGGTTACGTAAACGCTCGGTTAAATAATCTCCTGCAGTATGCGAATCGCCTAATTGGATAATGCGTAAAGGTTCGGTGCGCACACCGGTTTCCAAATCGCGAAAAGCTTGCCACAAATTTTTTGCATTGGGATCTTTAAAATCTTCTATTTCAACAAATTTAATTTGTGCGTTGACCGGGCCAACAACCAAAAAAAACGCAACAGAAATTAAAATTCTGAATCGTTTTTTGCACCAATGTCTCAGGGAATTCATTGTTTATTCTCCCGAGATGATTGTTGATCGCTATTCAACGCTGTTGTCGTTGGCAAGGATGAATATTGTGCTGCTGATGAACTTTGCGCAGTTGATGATTGCTGTGCAATTGAACTGGTCGCCGTCGCTTTTGCCAGTGTTGATGCAGGAGCGGCATTTTGTTTTGGCTGTGCTTTTTTCTCAACAGGATGCAACACCAATTGTGACAGCGCCAATTTCGCCAGAAGACGCTGGCCATTTGCTGTGAAATGTACGCCGTCATCGGAACGCACCAATACTTTTCCGCGATCAGGCAATTCAATAAATTTACTGAAAGTTTTGCCATCATCACTGAGAACATCCGCTGTAGGTACGTAACGTGCAACACCGGGATATTTTGCTGCATTCGATTCAAATATTTGATTGAGTACCGGTACCCGGTCAACCATTTTTTCACGTCCCATAGGTGGGGCACCAAACCATATCAAACGAACATTATATGTTTTGGCTGTTAAAATAATTTTTTCCACGCGCTCACTATAAACTTCAATCCATTTGGGATTGCCAAAACTGGTGTAACGACCATTAATCACTATGTCCCAGGTGTCATTGGCACCAATAAAAATCATCATCACTTTATATTGTTGAGTTTGTAGTTGCTGCAAAATGGTATCCGGCCAATTAAAGTAATGCGGATAGGCCAGGCCGGTACTGTGACGACTTAAATCGGTAGTCTCAATTCCATTATTGCGACTCAGGCTGCTGACGATATGTGGACCCAATCCCTGCATCATCGAATCACCCACCAATAACACTTTGTCGCCTTCATGCATTTCGATAGGTGTATCGATTTCAGGTAAAGATGTTTTTACTGCATCAGGTGAATTGAGATCAGATTTATTTTCTGTGACCGACGCAGCCTGATTTGGTTCTGGATTAATTTGGGTATTGCTTGTTGCTGATGTCGCGGGTGCAGTTTGCACTATTTTTGTTTCGCATTTTTTAACCGGTGGGCATTTTACAATTTGCGCTTTTGGCATGGCTTTATCACCCAGGGTGATAATTTGCCCGGCTTTAATCAAGCGTGTTTCCGCCTGGCCTTGCAAGGACCGCATAAATTCACGTGCAGTATCAACCTCATCGGCGAGATGAAACCAATCTGCGCTCGCTGCATTGGGGTTTACTTCCAAAAACACATGGTGTGTCTGCTGGAAATATTGCACCAATGCGCCCAGCTTCAGGCTCAAAATTAAAAATGCAGCCAGTGTAATGGCGTAGAGGCTGCGCAAATCTTTTTCTATGGAAAACATTTAAAATCCAAAATAAATAAAACCTGGCATGCCGGGCGGCGATAATTCAATCACCAGTAACGCACCGACAACCAACAAAATACTTTTAGTCCACCAGGGCCAACGCGATAACATTTCTGTTGCTTTTGTCATAGTCGATTCAGCGCGACTGGCTGCCCAGAAGAAAATCGCAACTGCTACCAACAAACCTATCCAATTAAATCTCGGCATAGTGTGCCAATCAGCCAATCCCGTTAAAAATAATTCGACTGATTCCCAATCTTCTGCGCGAAACATCAACCAGCCAATACAAACAAAAACAAATGTAATTATTTGCGCAATGACGCCGGGGAATTTAAACAAACCCATTTTTTGCCAGATATTTTGCAAAATTAATCCAAGGCCGTGCCACAAACCCCAGACAATAAATGTCACGCTGGCGCCATGCCAAAGTCCGGAAAGTGTCATAGCGATCAAGGCATTAATTTGTGTGCGGCCCCAGGAGCCGCGATTACCGCCTAACGGAATGTAAACAAAATCGCGAATCCAACGCGACAGGGAAATATGCCAGCGCTGCCAAAATTCACTGATTGATTTAGCCAAATAAGGCTGATTGAAATTGCGCGGCAATTGAAAACCTAAAAATATTGCCAGTGCGGTGACCAGGTCGGTGTAACCGGAAAAATCAAAAAATAATTGCCAGGCATAGGCCATGACTGCGCAAATCAATTCAATCGCATGATATCCATCCGGATTGGCAAATACCGGATTCACCCAGGCTTCTGCCAACCAGGCTGAAAGCCAGATTTTTTTAATAAATGCAGAAAGAATTAATAAAAAAGCCAAATCCGGTGTGCTGATACTACGGTTGTATTGCATCTGGATTTGCGGCAGCAATTCATTGGGCCGACAAATAGGGCCTGCCAACAAAGTGGGGAAAAAAGACAGAAAAAGTAATCCATGTTCCAGCTTGGCAGGAGCTGTTTCACCACGTCCGACACTGATTAAATAAGCCAGCCCCTGAAAGGTATAAAACGAAATGCCCACCGGCAATAATAAATCCAGCACTGGCAAACTGGCATTGTTGAAAAAGGGCAGCAGCCATTCCAATGCTTCTTCACGAAAGAAATTGTAATACTTGAACACACCAAGATTAACCAGCGCCAGCAATACACCTATCACCACCGGCCAGCGTCGTTGGCCTCCGTAACCATCAGGTACCAGTCGCGCCAACCCCAATATGACCAAAGAAAAAACCAGCAGCAACGCGGCAAACCGCCAATCAAAACTGATGTAAAACAAATAGCTTGCAAGCAATAGCCATCGATTTTGCGCAACCGGGCCATAAAGCCACCCGGCTCGCCAATAGATCCATATAAACGCCAAAAACAACAGCGCAAACTCAGGTGAAAGATAATGCATCGAAACACTCTAAATTTATGATTAAAAAAACAGCGCGCATTCTAAACCCGAAGAATCAAATAGTGGAGTAAAAGAGTGCCAAACCTGATATTTACTTATCTACCTGGCTACAAACGGAGACTCGGCAACGCGCAGAAGTATACCGAGTGCACATTTCTTTAAAAACTATTGAGTGCCCGTGCCACTCTATCCCTTGTTCGCGGCCTTGTGATCTAAACTTCCACTGTATATCACATCACAGAGCTTATAACTGGAGACAAACAAATGATTCGATTAACCGGTTTACTGCTCTGCATTTTATGCACGGCCTGCGCAACCATTAATGGCAAAACTGCAAATCATTATGCAGAAGAATATATAGTCGATAAATCGAAAAATTGTGGTGAAGTACAATTCAAGGGGGACGCTACTGAAATCAAACAATGCGTCTTCGAAAAATTAACCACACTGGAAAATTTTTACGCCTGGTATTGGGTAAACTCGGATGGTAACGTACCGGTTACCGGAATCCTGATGAAAGATGGCATACTTTACATCACCTGGTACGATAAAATCGGCAAAGGCAAAGAAGCTTATTTTCAAAACCACTTGTGCGATAAGTGGGAGTTTGATCCTAACGCAAGCAAACCCATACAGTGCTTTATGAAAAAGCCCAAAACCCGGGTTCATTTATTTGAATTGGCGGCGCTGGTGGAACTGAAAATAATTTGACACGTGTAAATCAATTTTAAAATCATGAGTAGTTGAACAAAATATATGTCGGATAAGTTAATTGTTGAGAAACCCGAAACACTACTGATCTTTCTCAACACCAAACTGCACAATTGGGCACGCAGTAAAATTAAAGAACGACTGCAAACCGGTTGTATCAGTGTTAATGGCATTTCTATTACCCGACATAATTACGCATTGTCTGCTGGTGATTTAGTCGAAGTAGGCACATCGGTAAAGGCTGCCAATGCAACACCATCGCGATTGGAAATTTTATATTCAGATCGCGATTTAATTGCTATCAACAAACCTGCAGGATTATTGTCTGTTGGCACTACAAAAGAAACCCAACAACATGCTCTGGCAATATTGCGCAAACAATTATCACGCCCTTCGTTGCAGATAAAATTATGGCCGGTAAATCGTATTGATCGCGACACTTCGGGTGTTTTATTGTTTGCAACTTCGAAAGAAATGCGTGAAGCCGTTATGGATAAATGGGAGCAAGCGGAAAAAAATTATCTGGCAATTGTAGCGGGCCAGCCAAATCCACCACAGGGAACAATCAATCAACCTTTGCGGCTCGATGAAGTTGAATATCGCATGCACGTTGGCGCTCATCCCGATGCCAAACCTGCCATTACGCATTACCAAACAGAACGCACCTTCAACAATCGCAGTTTATTGAAGGTGCAATTGGAAACCGGGAGACAGCATCAAATTCGCGCGCACATGGCCTGGCTGGGTTATCCCATCATCGGCGATCCACGCTATGGCACTGCAGGAGGACGCATGGGTTTACATGCATTGCGATTAAAAATTATCAAACCCAATAGTGGAAAAGAATTGGTTTTTGAAACTCCTGCACCGAAAGATTTTTTGATGTTGATGAATCAACGTTAAAAAATTTTCCTCCACTTTGTTGAAGTGGAGGAGTCAAAAAATATTTTTATCAGTAGGAGACCTTCGCACTAATCCATTTTTGTTTAATTTCACTTCGTCATCCCTGCGAAGGCAGGAATGACGATTAATTTTGATTCGTGCAAAACTCTCAGTAGGTGTAATAACGCGCAAAAATTCGTGTGCCCTGGTTATCTGTCCAATCAGTCCAGAGCAAGATCGCCTTGCCTTGTTCATTCATGGCTACAAACGAATCATAAACCGGTGAATTACTCGCGCCGGTAATTATCGCCGGTTTCCATCCAGTGGTTGCTGAATAGGGAACGACATACATATGACGCTGCACCAGGTCCGCGGCTTTTTGCGTCCAGGTAACAAAACCATTACCTGCAGCATCTACAGCAACAACCGGCTCGGAATAAATATCCAGATTATCAACAGGTTTGATTCGCAACACATTACCCAACTCACCATTGTTAATAGGGTTAGCTAAAATTGATTGACCCTCACCACCGCGTACCACCAAACCTTTATTGGTTGCGGATAATTTTACGTAAGGTTTGAAAATCGAATCAGCCTCTACTTTGGGTTCAACTTGTGTATTAGCTTGGCCCCAACCACCTGCATAAGTTTTCATTAACAAACCGCTGGTCCATTTGCTATTTGCAAAATCTGCCTGACCCCAAAATAAATAAGCAACACCATTACCTGATGATGCCAATCGCGGAAAATCAAACGTAAACGCCGTGCTATTATCTGTCACTAATTCCGATGCCGTTCCCCAACCCGTTGATGCGGATAATTTGTTGTGCCAAATTCCTCGCGGATTGGTTCCGGTTTTCATCCATACCACTTCCGCATCACCACCTGATAATGACACCACACGCGGGCTACCATCCTGACGACCAACTTCACCCACATTTTCAATTAATACCGCAGTACCCCAACCTGATGAAACCGAATAACGATTCGCGTAAATACTAAAGCGACCCGCCACTTCAATTTGCGCCCAAACCGCAACCGCATTATTTTGTGAATCCATCGCCAAATCAAATTCACCCAGCGAACCATTAGCAGTTTCGATATTCACCGGTGTGGACCAACCGGTTTCCGAATTAAATCGACTCACCCAAAAATCATATTGGGTTGAGGTAAATTGTTTCCACATCAACATGGCATTACCGGTTTGTTGATTATTCACCAACAAATAAGTATCCACTTCACCTGCTGCCTGTTCAATTAACTGCGCATCACTCCATGCAGTTCCATTGTAATAACGAAACCACAAACTTCTTGACGCAAGATTTTCATCAATTTGTCGCCACACAACCACTGCATTACCTTCAGCATCCAACACTGCTTGTGCACCACCAGCACCTACACCGGAAATAACATTCAAATCTTTCCAGCCCACCGACGATGAAGAACTTGCAACAGACGATTGCACAGAACTACTTAAATTTTGCACACTGGAACTTTGTGAGCTGGATGAAATTCTTGACGAACTCGAAGCACTCGACAGCATTGATGAACTGGAAATACTGGTTGTCACATTTGATGACAAACTGTTTTGCACGCTCGATGAAGACAGCCTGCTCGATGAATTGGGCGGCGTAGATCCACCACCGCCTCCGCCACCACAAGCGGTTAAGCACAGACTGACAAGTGAAAACATCCAAATAAATTTCAACTTCATTTTACAACTCCATAATTTTTGGTTTGAGTTATCTGATTCTTCTCTATTAGTAAATCGAAAATACAAAACCAGCGATAGCTGTCAGATCTAACAGTGTTTTAAAAGGGATGCGGATTAATTAGGCCTTGTAAAATGGCGCGAGCAATCGCATGTTGACGATTGCAGACATCCATTTTGATCATGGAATTATTTAAATGAAAATTAACCGTGCGTTCGGATATGCCAAGTAATTGCGAAATCTCCCATGAGGTTTTGCCATCAGCGGCCCAACGCAAACATTCTTGTTCACGAATTGTGAGAGGCTCACGACCATCGGGATTAACCAAAGCCAGCACGCGCCTGACGGCTTCATGCACATGACTCGCCAGCAATTGCACATAAGGCAAAGCTTCTTGCGTGATTTCACGATTGGATTTTTGATTGGAATTATTTAGCGTAAAACTCAGTATGCCCATTTCACCCTGCGGGCTATGTACAGGCATGCTCACGCCGCTTTTTAAACCAAAATCTCCCGCTTCTAACATTACCTTTGCACTGGGCGATTTTTTCTGCATCTGTAATTCATGCCATAAAACCGGCAGAGTATGTTGACTACAAAAACCAACAACTGGATCCGCCAATGCATAATCCTGTTCCCAATAGCGTTCCAACCATGCATCGGGATAACCATTTATTACCACTACGCGCGATTCCGAAAACTGCGACGGAATCCGCAAGGCATAAATAAACGCATCGAAACCCATTTTCTGCGAATAAAAGCGACAGCCCTGCGTTATCTCATCAAGACTTTTCGCAGCCGCAAAACCTAATAAACTTTGATTAAAGTCACGCAGATTAATGATGGCATCCTCCTTATGGGAGGAGCCATGCTAATCGGGGAAGGGATTTAAAATTGTTAGAAATTGTAGGAATTAACTTGTCTTACTCTTAACCACAACACTGCTTTCTAAATTCAAAATCATTAACCGAAAAAAACAAAACGGCCTCGCGACCGTTTTGTTTTTTAATTTTTACTTGGCCACAACCTCAACCCAAGTCCCGGATGACCCTGCCTGCAAGGTTTCATTGTACATAGCGCTGGTTTGCCAACCGGGTAAATAGAATTTACCGGCGTAACTCGCGTTTAAAATCAAACGCACTGTGACACTGGTTTGGTTGCGGTCGGAATAGCGGTAATACCAATAATAATCTCGCCACAAACTGAAATAGGCCATGACGCGATCATCGCGAATATCCATATAATCAATACCCTTCGGTAATTGCGAACCTTCGAGGCGTTCGTTGCGGATTTGCCAGCCACTGGGTACGACTGCGGTCAATGAAAGGTCTTCGAGTTTTTCACGTCGCAAATATTGGAAATCTGCACCCACTGTAACTTCAGCAATAAAATCTGTGCCTTGTTGCAGCTTGCTGATATCGAGCGGTTTATTATCCATCGACATAAATGACACTTTGATATTCAAACCTTCTGCTTTGGGTTGTTCATACATATTCGCTGGAATACCGCGATTACTCACTAACACACGCAGATTTTTATCTGAATCATTTCTGACACTGATTTTCGGTGTATTGATGGTTTGTTTTAACATAGTGCTGCTGGTGGATAAATCTTTCCATTCGGTTTCACCTTCTTCTTTAATGGCAATACGCATTGGATTTTTACTATCCGCATTTTGTTCAGCAAAATCACTCATTGCCATTAATGCCCAAGCCAATGATTGTGTGGAGTACCAATACTCGCTGGATAAACCTTTGGCAACCTGTTCAGCCATTTGCCAGGTAGCTTCAGAAGCGGCTTGTGTTTGCATCATCGCACTTAACAAAATCGCGCGGTCACGCAAATCAGAACCGTAGGTGTAACCCCAGTCGTCATAGGCAGGAACATTGACGCCTGCTTTTGTCATCAACTCGGCAGCGACATCTTTTAATCCAACTTGTTGATAAGCCAGTGCCAATAACCAGCGTGATGTTGCGCGATAATTCTCAAAGCGTTCATCATCATTATTTAATTCTTCTCGCAAACGATTCATCGCCGACATTTCTGCACTGTTCGCCAACGCCAATGTATAGAGACGATAAGCTTGCACCGATTCGTAGTAATAATAATCGCGACCATCACTAATGCGTGCGGCACTGCGTTGATAATTAATCCAATTCATCAACAAGGTATCCGGCACTGCATAACCGGCACGTTTTGCTTCCAGCAAGAAATGCCCCGCATAAGTTGAGCCCCAATCATTGACGTAGGATTCACCCGGCCAATAACTAAAACCACCGGTGGCCGTTTGGAAACCGCTTAAACGACGAATACCGGCTTTGATATTTTTATCAATATCCTGTTTTTGTTTTTTATCCAGATCCATCAATTTATTCAAACGCAATTGCGGGAACACCGATGACGTTGTTTGCTCGATACAACCATGTGGATAAGCAATCAAATATTGCAAACGCTTATCCAGATTCAAGGGTGGCAAACTACTGACTTCAACACTGGCTTGATTGGTGCCAAACATTCCGTTCGCAGCCAAAGGTGATTCCCAAGTTTCACCGGGTGCCAGTAATTTACTTTCACTCACCACTGCCGGTAAATTCGGTGTGCGTGAATCAATATAGATTTCCTGTGTGGCAGATTCCTCACCCGCACTGGCAACTACTTTGACATGGCCTTTACCGATACGATCATTCACCTTCAATTTCAAAATCGCAATTGCATCACCGGGTTCGGTAAAACTTAATTGCGTTTTGCCTTCAACAATCGTAAAAATTTCATTAGCGTCAACTGATACATCAACTGTTTTGATATCAGCTTCACTGACAAACACATTCACCGGTAAATTCACTTCTTCACCTGGCCCCAACACACGCGGCAGAGTTGCATAAGCGACAACAGGTTGTGTGACTTTCACCGTAGTTTCTACTTTTCCATAAGCCGGGGTTTTGGTTGCAGTGTCCGCAGCAACCAGCATCACTCGCACCGCGCCCATATAAGGGGGCAATTTAATTTTGTGTTCCCGGATTTCACCGGCTTTTAATTGGAAGGCACCCACAAATTTTACAATTGGCGGGAATCGACGTTCGCGACGTTTGCGATCCGCATCAACAGCAGCATCAGAACCACCAATCGACAACACACGCTCAAGTGATGCTCCGTAAGCACCCACAACCAGATCAAACAAATCCCAGGTACGAACACCCAGGGCTTCACGTTTGAAAAAATATTGATGTGCATCGGGAACATGGAAATCCGTCAGCCCCAATAAACCTTCATCAACTACGGCTAGCGTGTAGGTCATGGCACGCTGATCTTTTTCACTGACCTTAACAACAAACTCTGATTCCGGACGCACTTTTTCAGCAACATCCAAGTGCGGATTCAATTTTGTTTTTGGATCTTCAACAATTAACGGAATCACACCATAAATGCGTATAGGTGCATCGGCTTTTCGTTCCTGATGAGGCAGCAGTAACATCAAGCTCACATAAACATTGGGCGCCATTTCATCAGTAATTGGAATTTCCAGATCACGTTGATCTGCACTGACATCCAGCCAACCGGTTTTTATAATTTTGCTTCCGGTTTCAAGGCTCATTAATACACGACCTTGCGTGGCTTTTGGCAATCGCACTTTCGCCGTTTCACCCACTGCATATTTTTCTTTGTCGCTGGATAACATCATTTGGGTTGCAGAATTATTACTGCCCGCGTCATCCCAACTCCAACCCAAATAAACTTCCTGACTGGTACAGTGACCGGTCTCAGCATCATTACCATCACAAACACGAATTAAATGACGACCCCAATCATATCGGTTGTGATCCAGCTTCCATTTCACCTGACCATTTTCATCACTGGTGAGATTTTCTTCGGTAATGGGTGTATGTGATCTTTCAGAAAAATAATCCGCCAGATTTTCCTCTTCTTCATCCCACCACCAACGCCAACCCAATTCATAAACACTGATAGTCGCAGCGCGATTGGCTTCCGGTTTACCTTCACCGTTTAATACTTGAATCAATAATTCATGATCAGCATCGCGGCTTAACGCACCCATGTAACCATCGCCTTTGGGAACATTCAAACCAAACCAGGTATCAAATTGCAGATAATCAAAAGGGCGCATCACCGTACTGAAATTGCCACTTTCTTCGAAAACACGGGTAATAAAATTCGCGCTTACTTTTCCGGGCGGAACCGAATCAAGTGCCAGCGACAATTCGAAATTGGCATTACCTTTTTCATCCAGATTCTCATCGAAAACTTTAATGGAACTGGTGGCAACTTTACGCACATCATCATCAAAATCGAATTGGCCATAACCGTCAAAGCTGGTTTTTTTCGCAAACAATTTGACTTCACTATCCGCTTTTAATTTTTTGGCTGTACCACCATGCAACCACTGCGCAAACAAATTCACGTTCATTGGCATGGCCGATGCGAGCAAGGGTGTTGAATCAGGTGTGACTTCGACTTTCAAACGATTAGGCACCACCATTTCTATTTTCAGCATTTTGTCGAAATAATGGTTACCTAGATGCACTACCGCACGATAATTTCCTGTCGGTGCAGTTTCTTCTGTTTTAATGGCAAAAGTATAAATATCACCAACGGCTCTGTTACTGGTTTCACTCACCACTTTTTTGCCAGAAGGATCAAATAAATCCAGTTTTACCGGATGATTGGCTGGCAAAATTCCTTGTTTGTCTTCGAGAATAAAACTTAGAAAAATATCATCGCCAGGACGCCAAACATCGCGCTCGCCGTAAATAAATCCTTTTAGTCCATTGGAAATTTGTTCACCGCCCACATCAAATTGATTGGTCGGTAATGCGTCAGTTTTTCGAACGCGCAAATAACCGCGCTGTTCTTTATTGGTGGCTTCAATATAAAAAGGGGTTCCATCTGTTTTTATAGTGACAATGCCCTGGCTATCCGTTGAGCCTTTACCGATTAATTGATTTTGATAATTAAATACGTCGATCCCGGTATTCGCCATAGGTTTGGCGGTATCTATTTCTGTAGTGATAACTTGCAAGAGTTGGTCACCGCCCAGCTTCGCAATCAAACCAATATTGGAAGCCAAAAAATTCCGCTTGGCAGTGGTTTCATTATTGCCATAAGAAAAATAAGCGTCATGACAAGGGTTCCATCTATCATCCCAATCATAATGGCCACTTGATTCATAATATTGACGGTACCATTCAGGCTCACTGTCCTGCTCTTCGTAATAACTGCCTCCCTCCGCATTTTTTGGCATAGGCGCAACCGGTTCTGTTGGCCGTTCACCTTCGCAATTGTACACAGAGTTACTGCGATCAATTTGTAATTCCAAACGCAATAACCCTGCAGGATGCTCTTGCATCAATTGAGTTAAATCGAGATTAAATCGTTGTGATCCATCGCGCGGAACCTCGGGCAATTTAAATGTTTTTCGCCAGAGATACCGACCTGTTTGTGTGGGCGCCGAATAGCCAACATTGGAAATAGTGTTGTCTTGTAAATATTGCCCGATATTATTTTCAAACACTTTGAATGCAATCACTTGAACCGAGTCAACACCAGCCGCCTCAAATGGAACCGATAATTGTTTGGCGTTGGGTAAAATACTGGTCGCACCAACAAATTTTACAGAGGGCTTGGTTAAGCTCAATACCAATACTTCAGAATATTCTTTGTCCAAGGTTTGTGATTTATTATTGATAATTGATTTTGAAATCACAAAGCTATGTTGACCATCAGCTACTTTTTTCGGAAAGTAACGCAACACACTGCCATCGCGCGTCATGTCAACATCACTTCCGTTGACTTTAACCAGTCCGGATAAATTTTGATTTTCATCCAATTCATCAGAAAATCGAATTTCAACATGTGTGTCAGGGTGATGCACAACCTGCACGCCCGTTACTTTAAATTGATTTAGT
>CBFGPN010000007.1:0-52684 GCA_965650675.1 uncultured Cellvibrio sp. | reverse complement strand
GTTTTGTATTGATAAACAAAATCGCCAGATCCCGCTCCGGTACGAATTTTATTGGTAACAGCATTGCCAAATGAATCATAGGTCACTTCAATGGTGCGCTGGAAACGACCGGCTGCATTGCTTCCCTCTACTTTGCCTGTGGCAGGGTCGTACCAACCTGCTAATGTCGTTGTTTTTTGGCGATTCGCTTTGTCGTAAATGTAAGATGTCGTGCGATTTGCGGTATCCGAACGATTCACTGCACCATTGATTGTACTTTCACTGTAATTCGCAAGACTGGGGCGTGAATTGAATTGGGTAATGTCCTTGACGTTGCCATTTGCATAGTAAACATTTTCAGAAACATAACCCTCAGCATTCACAGTGAAGCGCAAACGATTCGCTTTGTCGTACGCGAAATTAGTCGTTCGATTAACACCGTTAGGAAATTCCTGAACACGATCAAGATAGGTTGTTGAGTTTGAATTAAATCCAGCAACATTTCCAACCAGCAACCAGGTGGCTACATCTTTCCAATCGGAATAATCGCGTCGATCAATAAATCCGGATGTTTTTGATTTACCGTTTTCATACAGATAAAGCGTAGTACCATTGGAATCGCTTTCGATTTCCAATACGTAAGCTGTATTGTCTTTAATCGCACCAAGCGCTTGGGATTTTACTGCACCGGCCGCATCAATATATTCAACATAAAAAGTGCCACCATTTTGATTAACAACATGTCGGCGTTTCCAATCTGTTGAATTAAGCCCAATGGTGCCGTAATGGTTATTGGTTGAACCATCTGTAATAAATTCATATTTGAAATCAGTTCCAACAGCTCTGGTTGTTCCCCAGGCTTGTGGGAATGTAGAAGCTGTTCCGGCTGCTGTTTTAATACTGTTCATCACCAGTCTGCCACCGGCAACAGAATAATTGGTCGCTGGTAAAGTCAAACCACTGGCGTTAGCACTGAAGTCTTGTGAGAAACTGGCAGTCGAAACTCTATCGTATTGGGTTGTTGCAATGATATTGCCATTCGCATCGTAAACATTTTCTGTGACAGCACCTTCAGCATTGATAGTGAAACGCAAACGATTGGCTTTGTCGTAAATAAAATTGGTGTCGCGATTTGAAAGATCACTGCGATTGACTTTTGAATCAATATTGCTAAGAGAATAATTACCGGCAAGTGAGGGAATTGAATTGAACTGTGTTGTACGAATGACATTTCCATTCGCATCGTAAACATTTTCACTCACAACACCTTCGGCATTCACTGTATAACGTAAATGATTGGTTTTGTCGTAAGCGAAATAAGTATTGCGATTGAGTGCATTTGCACGGTTAGTGCTGCCAAAAGTATCCAGATCGGCAAGCGCATTAACACCGGTTGTTTTGAGTGTTGTATAGACAATAGTGCGCGTGACATTTCCATTCAGATCGTAAACATTTTCTGTTACTGCTCCTTCGGCATTGACTGTGTAACGCAGTTGATTCGCTGCATCATAAGCAAAGTAAGTGACATAGGTATTGGCATCTGTTTTCTTGATGAGATTGCCATTGTTGTCATAGCTATAAAGTGTTGTGGCGGCAATGCCGGCTGGATCAATAATTTCTTTGGTTTTTCGGCCCAGTTTGTCAAATTCATATTTGGTGATTTGTTGTGAAGTGTCTGCCGTTGTGCCTTTATGCACTTCAACTGTTTGACCCAAACCGTCGTAAACAAATTTGGTACTCAATTGCAAACCATTGGGGTCTACAATCATTTGTGTGATTTGACCTTTACGGTCATACACATATTTTGTCGTGCTGGCTTCAGCAGTTCCATATCCTGTGGTGACATCAGTTTGTCGACCCTGACTATCAAATTCGTACCTAGTGTTCAGGTTTAATCCCGTTGGATCTACTGTTTTTAGGTAAACGCGGTTGACACTGTCATAGCTGTAGCGGGTGATAGTGCCGTTGGCATCTTTGCTTTCGTAAAGGCGACCTGATGCATCGTAATCGTTGTCGGTGATGATGACGCCCAGTGCATCGGTAACTTTATCCAAGGTGCCATCTTTGGTGTAGGTGTATTGGGTAATGCCACCATTACCGTCTTGTACCTTAACCACTTCCCCGTGCACATTTTTCCAAGTGGTGATACTGACACCGTCAGGGTGTGTGACTTTAATGGTTCGGTTGGCATCATCGTATTCATAATTGGTGATGTTATTCAGCGCATCAGTAACCTTGAGAGTGCGCCCCATAAAGTCAATTTCGGTTTTAATTATGCGACCCAGCGGATCTTTAATCTGAACCGTACGACCGTTATCAGAGTAAATGTTTTCGGTCAGTTGATTTTTTGCATCGTAGGCATATTTGATACGACCAAGGCCATCGTATGTGATTTGTGAAGTTAGAATATTATCTTGACGGGTATTGTTAACGCGCCCTAGCTTGTCACGTGTCCATTCAGTGAGTTGGAAAACGGAACCACTGATGAAGCGTTGAATAGTCGTTTGCTCTCCGAAACTGTTATATCCATAAATAGTTTCGTTGCGCTCACCATCATACTCGTTAGTAACATTCCCTAATTTATCGTACTTGTACGACTTCCAGCCATCTTGCAAATCCCTCTGAGATAAACTAGCTCTTTCACTGATTAGAGAGAGGTCTATACCGCCATTTAACCCACTGGCCAAAACTTTGACATAGAGAGATCTTATTTCGCTTAACTGTCCAAAAGCATTGTAAATAAACTGAACTACATCAGCTATTGGGCCTGACGGGGTCAATCCGGATATCTTGGCCGTGTAAGCAACACGACCCTCTTTGTCATAAAAAATCAAGGTTTTTTGGCCATTTGCACCATATTCTGCAATACGTCTTCCTGCTCCATCTATGTCGTAGCGAGTGCCGTAGTTGCTGATAGCGGTTGCGATCTGGGCGTCTGTGGATGTACCCGTTAGAGTCGCCGCTCCTTCACCACTGACGATTCCTTTAATTTCATTGAAAGCGTTATATTGAGTAAAAAACTTTCTGGGTTCTGCCGAGTAAATCCCTTGAGTTTTGCGTACTAATCGACCAGCAGAATCATATTCATAGAATTCAGAGCGTTCAGTGGTGTCTTTGCGCATCAACCTACCATCTAGGTAATATTCATTTGTTTCAAAATAACCAATTACACCCGCCCTACTCCGAACACTACTCAATACTTCATTTGTACCAACGCTCACTGCATTTTTATACAAATATATGGTCTTGTATGATGTTCCATTATTGTCTGACCAACCGTAATACATAGTTTCAGTCAAGAAACCTTGCTCATCAACTACACCTGTTTGACGCCCCTGTGAATCATAAAAATAATAAGTCGATAATTTGTCTCCGCTGGATACTGCCGTTCGCATGGTGCTCAAACTAGAAACGGTGGTGATTTTTTTCTCGTAACGAATGGTTTGTATTACACGACCGACAGAATCATAAATATTTTCACTGAGATAATTTTCGGCATTGAGAACAGCAGTTTGTTTGCCATCCTTATCGTAATAATAACGGGTCGTGCGATCACCTTGCGTGGTTTGTGTCAGGCGGGAAGCACCATCATAAGTATTGGTAAGTGTTGTCAAACCATCGACAGTTGTTGTTAACAGGCGGCCTGCTTTGTCATAGGTATAGGTGGTCTTGCGATCATTGGTGGTATCGGACGTAACCGAAACACTGGCGGGAGGAGTTGTGCCCCAGCCCGACAAGGTAGAAGCAGCAACACGGTTGGCATTCTGAATTTCAGTCAGTACCCTACCATCGGCATCATGGGTGTAGGCCGTGACTGCACCGGTGGCATCCACTTTGGCATTCACTCGCCCGGCTGCATCATAAAACAAATAATTGCGTACGCCTGTTGGGTCTTCGGTAACACGTAACTGCCCAACTGTGTCGTAATAATAACGTGTGGTTCGGGTAATCGAGTCGCCAGTTTGTGCGATGCTGACCAAGCGTCCCGACGCATCCGTCGTACTGACAGTTGACAATCCTGTAGCTTGATTGTTGACCGTGATAGTAAGACCGCTATAGGTGGTTGTTTTGGTTCCCGTTAAGCTCACCTCTTTGGAAACACGACCTAAACCATCATATTCATAGCTGGAAAGAACAACTGAGGAATCGTCGAATAATTCAACTTCTTGAAGCAGAAGACCTTGCTGATCATAAGTGAAACTTGTTTTACGTACATCAGCACTCAATTGTCCCACAAGTGATGAATTCACTAAGGCATAAGCTGTTTTCCCACTGAGATTCCCCCGATAGTCATAAGTAAACTCTGTCAGTTGGGTCTGTGTTTTCTGATCAGCAGTCAGCCCGGTTACCCAGGTTTGCAACTCCGACAAGGTAAAGGTTGTGATTGTGTAGGTTTTGCCTGCATATTGCAGGCTTCGCGTCACCAAACCGCGTGAATCGTAAACAGTTTCACTCACGCGTCCTTCAGCACTGATAGCAAAACGCAGACGGCCCGATGTGTCATACACAAAACGACTGGTCTCCAAACCGGAGGGACTGGTCGTGGATGCAACGGAATAACGGGTTTCGGTCAACAGATGATTATTGGAATCAAATGTACGGGAGAGCGTATTGCCTAGGCTGTCGTATTCCTTGATGCGATTGCCTTTGGTGTCATAGTCATAGGTCAGCGTATTGTTACGGCCGTCCACTATGGTTTTGACATTGCCATCTGTGTCGTAGGTGTAGGTTACGGATTGTTTGACTCCGTTGACTGCCTGCGACTCCACTTTTAGCAATTGCTTGTTGTTATTACCAGTCGCTGAGCTATAGGTGTAAGTCCATGCGGAGCCATTTTGCAGGGTAACCGTTGTAACAGTAGAGCTGGTGTAGGTGAAAGTTGTTGTCCCAGCCTGATCGGTGACAGTCGAGATGCGGCCACTGGTGTCGTAGGTATAACTGGTAATGGTATAGAGGGTACTGGTTCCGTCACTTTGACTGATGGATTTTAATTTTCCATTTGAGGCATCGGTAGTTTCGAAGTAGACATAATTCGTTGTGTAAACCTTGCCATCTGTAAGACTGCCATCCGGCTGCAAATCGGTGGTTACCGACATCAGTTTCCCTGAAGAGGAACCCGTTGTGTAGTAAGCATAATAGACTTGCTTGAGGGGGTTGCCCGTTGCTGTTTCTTGCGTACTGACCTCGGTCAGTTTGCTATTGGCATAGGTAAATTTCAGTGTTTGGCCGGATTGCAAATCCTTCACTGTGGCAAGGAGGTTGCCTGTAAAGGCATAGTCAAATCCATTACCACTGTTGTCGCGATAACTCTTGATCCAGCCTGTAGAGCCGTCGTAACGTTCGATTGCATCACCCGATGCATCTTGTGAATAAATCCATTTACTCGTGTACGAGTTCCACTGGATAGTTCCAGATCCAGTAGTAGACATGTAGCGATTAGAACTGGCAACACCATCCCATTTATACTCTGCACCATCAACAGTACGCTTTAAAACAGCGGAAGCAGTATTGGCGGTACCCGTTAGAGTTGCATCAACCTCACTATCCTTTCTGGCACCGTCTAATACATAAACCCATTCACTACCGGACGCATTCCAGGTAATTACATCATGGGCACCTGACCCTGCTGTAGACACATAACGATTGGAACTGGCTACGCCATCCCATTTAAAGACAGTCTCAGTACCATCTCCTGTGGTTCGGGTGACCACTGCAGAGGTGGAATTGGCCGTACCTGTCAATACGACTTTCTTCTCACCATTCCAGCGCCAGCCATCGGTATCACCATCATTCAGGGCTCCTTGCGAGTTATAAGTCCTCAGTGCCAGAAGATCAGCACCTGTGCCCGACAAGCTTTCATCCAGAAACTGTACCGACAGGTTTCCGGTCGCAATGTTGACATTGGCAGAGCCCTTGGCTTGCCCGAGGCTGGTTGGAGAACCCTGTGTGCTCCCCAATCGGTCAGCTGATGAATCAAAAAGCCCCAAACCGGATGAACTGATAATCCCGACCATCTGAATAACTCCCAATGCATATGGTAAGTAATGTTATGAATTGATCGTCAATACGATCTCTTGATTACGTATCCAGTCGAGTCGGAATTTGTTTAGCGGGATATTGAGAAAATGTGACGAAAGTCACAAATAAATTGCATTCAAATAAAAAAAGCGACTATTTCAGTCGCTTTTTTGGGTGAAAGGAATTCTGGAAAGACTCAATTACCGCACTTATAAACATCAAAACTCTGTTTTCCATCAACAGGCTGGCTGATCGGGACTACTGTGTCACCACCGACGTCAACAGCGTCGTTGCGCGCCATGTTGGTTAATTCTTTGGCCAGGGTTTCCGGGTTGCGCTTCATAGTGCCGACATAATTGCCGCGGGTTTTAACGGTGAGGGTGCTGACTTTGGAACATCCACCAACAGCGGAGGCATTAGATACAGCAACGCTGCTTCCGTTTTCAGTGACCTTGACAAAATTACAGCCACCCAGTGCTAATCCCAGACAAAAAACAACAGATAATTTTTTCATAACACACTCCAATTAGACAATTAACAGCTGCCGCACACACTAATCGCAAGTGCGAAGAGTTACAAGATCTGCTGCAATGGTAAATAGATGTGCACTGTTTGTTGACCGTCCGGTACATCGGGATAAAACAATATGCGCTCAAACAGAAGTGGAAAGTCCTCTGGCTCGAAATCTGTATTGACCAGCCAATCGCGATATAAATAATTAACAGCATCAGCCAAACCGGAATCAGAACCTTGATAGCGAATCAGGGCGTAACTTCCCGCGGGAATTTTTCCTTCTACCAGCGCAGATGTTGCAGCGAGTGATTGCTTATATTCAACTGCCAAACCAAAACGGTATTCTTCAGGCGGTGTTGTCTCGGGATCGTTATACAGCAGGTTAAATGTGCGGTATTTGTTTGGTGGTAGATGATTCTCTTTTCGCCAACCGATAAATTGCCGAATGGTTTCACCCAATAAATCCGGGTTACCTTTATGTTCCAAAATGGCTAATCGAATCTCGGGTAATTCCACGACTTCCACCGCGTATTTAACAGCGTTTGATTCTGAATGTTGCATGGGAGTTCTCCTGGCTTGCAGTAAATAATTTTCCTGTTCTTTTAATAATGTCCAATTCGGGTTGAGTCGAAAATCACTGGGGGATTGGTTGGAGAATTGTTTGAATGCGCGAGAAAAAGATTCACTGGATTCGTATCCCAAACTTAAGCCAATTTCCAATACACGCGTTTCACGATAAGCGAGCAGGTAGGCTGCCTGTTTAAATTTCAATAGACGAATATAACTGCCAATATTCAAACCAAATACTGCAACGAATTGTCGGTGGAAATGAAATCGCGACAAACAACTGATTTGACTTAATGTTTCTGTTGTTAAGGGTTGATCCAGATTGGCATCCAGATAATCCAGCAACTGCAATAAACGCTTTTGATAATTCGCCATGTCGCCCCCAATTTGATTGAAAGCAAGATAACGAAAAACCCTCTGTACCACATGATAATTGTTGCGCAGTCTTGCAAATTATTGCGCCATGTGAATATTTCACAAGTTTCTTTTCAAAGGTTCACTAGGCATTCTCCTTGCAAGCAGCTATCTTGAACGGGTGTATTGCCTGCTTACAATAATCATTCTGTTAAAGGAGTCTGCTGATGGCACTTTTCACATTGCAAAAAATAAAACGTTGGTTAGTTATTGGTGCATGGATACTTCTCTGGGCAGTGATCGCCATGTTAATTACTTTGGCTGCAGGGAAAATATACCAACAAGCGGATCGCGACCCTGATCGCGGCGCAATCAGTATTGAAAACGGTGAATTTAATGAAGGATTTATTACACCTGTTTATCTGGATCAAGGCTGGAGCGAGTCTGATAGTTTATGGTTTTACAACACGACCCAGGGGTCGGCACTTCTGCCTTATGATTTTTTTCTGGCATTGGAACAATCGGATTCTGAAAAATCTTTTCTCGATCCGTTGAATATCGACAAATACCGTTATTTACCGCAAAAGAAAACCTTCTTCAATGAAGATGCATTACCTGTTGGTTTCGTGCTGGATGAATATCAGGATCGTGATTATGTCGGCTACACCTGCGCAGCTTGCCACACAGCCCAAATTAATTATTTGGGCAAAGCGATTCGCATCGATGGAGGCCCTGCGATGGCGGATATGGTTGGATTTCTGGAAGCTATGGCCAGCAGCATGCAAGCAACACTGGGTAATCCTGAAAAATTCGCCAGATTCAGCAAAAAAGTCATAGAGCGGGATAATGATTACGATGATGAAGCGGAAATCAAAAAAGATCTGGAAAGCTGGACAAAAACAATTCAACACTACAACCAGATTAATTACTCCAGTGTCAATTATGGTTACGCGCGTTTGGATGCTTTCGGTCGAATTTATAATCGTGTTTTACAGCACGTACTGAACAGCGATCAATTAAAAGTGGCGTTGCTCAATATTGCCGATGAAAACAATGTCGCATTATTAACACCCTCGCAAGTTGAATTGGTTGTTAAAGGTATGAATGAAACCGTCATTGGTGATCTTGGATTTGCAGAGGTCATCAAACGCTTGCAATCGACCGAACCGGGATATCCGGGTTTGAACAATCAACAGATGATGATAGTGAAAGACGCAATTTTTAATGAGCCTAACGCGCCTGTCAGTTATCCGTTCTTATGGGATATTCCGCATTCCGATTATGTGCAATGGAATGGGTTGGCTAACAACGCCGCACTGGGGCCCTTGGGGCGAAACACCGGTGAGGTTATAGGTGTATTTGCAAAATTGGATTTTGAAGTCAGAGATCCGGGTTTTAGTTTGTCTGCATGGGCAACCGGACAAGACAACAAAACAAAAAGAATTAAATTTACATCATCGGTCGATGGTATCAATCTTGAGCGTTTGGAAAGCCATTTGCGCTCATTAAAATCACCGCAATGGCCGCAAGAAATTTTGGGAAAAATTGATCAGGAAAAAGCAAGCAGAGGCCAGCGGCTTTATGCTGAATATTGTCAGTCATGCCATCAGGTAATTGATCGCAGTGATTACAAACGATTGGTAACGGCGAATATGTCGGGTTTGGATATTATTCAAACCGATCCGGTCATGGCAGAGAACAGTGTTAATTACACAGGTTATGCCGGTAACTTTAGCAATACCTATTTATCCGAAGGTGTTGGTACTTTGGTCATTCAGGATCTGGCGCCGGTCGCACAAATTTTAACGGCTGTTACCAAAGGTGTTCTGATTACACCCGATGCCGATAAAAATTGGTTTCATCGACGTTTGGATCAGCTTTATATGTTCGCTGCGTCACTGGCGGACAATCCGATCAAAGAAAATGTCAAACACGGAAACTACTCACCGGATACAGCTGCAAAACCTTATCAATCTTTATTGGCTTATAAAGGGCGTCCATTAAATGGAATCTGGGCCACTGCGCCTTATTTGCATAATGGTTCTGTCGCCAATCTGTATGAATTATTGCTGCCGACAAAACGTGATAATGATCCAATCGAAGAAAAATATCGCTCGAATTCTTTTGTTGTTGGTAGTCGCGAATTTGATCCGGTAAAAGTAGGTTTCCGCGATGCTGGATATGCAGGTAGCCTGTTTGATACCAGCCTTCCCGGAAATAGTAATAAAGGCCATGAGTATGGCACCATCCACACCAACACAGGTCAACCGCAAAGACCACTCACTGAATCCGAACGTTGGGATTTGGTGGAGTATATGAAGACTTTGTAATGGGTTGTTTGTAATGAAATTAAAAAGGGCGACCTATTGTCGCCCTTTTTATTGGTCAGTATTTTTATTTCACTGGCGCTGCTTTTTTATTGGCCTTGAACAACTCAAGTGATTTTTCAACAAAGTAAGTGTTGCTGCTGACCATATCCCAGCCATGACCTTCCGACTGAATAATTTTTACGGGAATATCGAGCTTCTTTTTTTCTATCAATTTTTTAAAATCTTCGGCCTGTTCTTTTGGAACAATAGCATCCAAATCACCATGGAAAACCAGCAAAGGGATTTTTATATCATCGATGCGATAGTAAGGTGATATAGATTCAATTTGTTTTTTATTCTGTTTGGCAAGACCTATAACTTCTTGCCAAAATTCGTATGCAAACCAGTTTTCATTTTTTTTGTAATGTTTGAGTTGTTTGTTCAAATCCAATGGAGCAGCAGCTGACACTGCAGCGCTGTATAAATTCGGGTATTGAATGGCACTCATGATTGCCGCATATCCACCATAACTAAAACCCAAGATATAAACTTGTGATGGATCAACCTTGTTATCTCTTATCAATGCTTCTACGCCCTGCGCGATATCAGATAACATCAAATCCGCCATCTGGCCTTGGCCCGCGACTACATGTTGAAAGCCGTAGCCCGTTGATCCCCTGAAATTGGGTTCAAAAACAGCGTAACCCCTTGTAGAAAAAAATTGCATATGTCCATCATAGCCATAATAGCTACGTGCAAATGGGCCGCCATGAGGCATAACAATCAATGGCCATTTTTGCGTAGACGGTTTTACCGGTGGAGTCAGGTAAGCAGTGATGGCAGCGCCATCCGTAGTTTTATAACGATAAATGCCGGTTTCCTGCATATGTTCCGGGCTGACCACATCGGCATAATCTGTTTGTACAATCCGTTTGTTTTTTACAGCATCATAAATCAGTATTTTTCCCTTGGATTTTGAGTCAAAACTGAATACAAGCAATTTATCGCCATTTTCATTCCAGTCATAAATCTTATTAATTTTTCCAGGATAGGCTTTATCCAGATGATCCTGATATTTCTTGAAGCGTTCATCTAACCAAACCGCCGTGTATTTGTCTTTGGAGTATCCGTAGCCTATAAGCTTTCTATTTTTTTCGTCAAAAAAAAGCTGCATACCATCATCCGGATTGCCAACATCATAAACAGCATCTTTTTCCAGTACTTCAGTTGCGTGAGTGACATAATTATATTTAACTAATTGGTATCGATCCGACTTGGTTTTTTCGGATAGATAAATAATGTTATCGTCATATCCCAAACCGTGAACTACTACTGAGCGATTTAAATAAGATTTTGCGTCGTAATCTAATTGATACCCCTCATTGGCTATATCAATTTTCGCTAATTCAAAAGTTTCATCATTAATCAATTTAAAAAAACTGTGCTGTTCTTTTTTGACGCGCTCAATCAATACAACCTTGCCATCCCTGTTGGTGTATAAACCGTCAGCTTTTAATTTGTCCGCTTCATATAAATCCTTTTTTTCTCCGGTGAAGATATTGATCTTATGCACATTCGCATAACCATCTTTGTTATACGAAAGGAAAAGAACTTCTTCCTCGTTACCCTTTGGTCGCTTAAGTAGCGACCAAAAACGTAAATTTTTTGAAAAAGAGATATAGCCTTTTATATCGTCACTGTCATACAAAATGCTAATCAACACATGAAGATCTGAGCCATCATTATTAACAGAATAAATTGCGCCACTCAAACCGAACACCAAGCGAGAATTGCTTATCCAGGTAAGTTGTGCAGGTAGGGATTTACTGACAGGGAAATTATGTACTTCGGTATATTTTTCCAGATCTGTAACGACTATATTGTAGGTCTGTGTATACTTTCGAATGAAAGCAAGCTGCTTTCCATCGGGGGAAATTCGATAACTAAATGCATTGTTATCCTTAAAAAAGTTTTCCGTAGGAATTTGTAAAGCGTCGGTAATGCCTTCAAGTGCATGGATATTCTTGAAAGAACAGGAAACCAGTACCACCAGAAAAAGAAAACGGATCAACTGTGTCATGATATCTCCCAATGACTCATTATTTTAAACCCGTATCGTCGAGTTATTTAACCATTAAGTCAAGCATTGCTATTGAATTTGCGTACTACAAAAAATAGGGAATTGAAAACACTGCTAAAGGTATGGCGAAAAATATAATCAGTTCAATATAGCGATATGTGGCTGCTGTTCTTCTGGTTTTAATAAAATCCACAAAATTGAAAATTGCTGCCAAAATCACTGCAATGAAATAAATCAGGATGGGAATAATAATGGCAGCCATACCATTTTCTACACAAGCCATAACTGCACAGCCCTGATTTCGGCTGAATAATTCCCAAGACGAATAAATAAGTAGCGAAATGAATGGCGTGACCGCCACTAAAATCCATGACGATATTCTAAGTTTGCTCAGTTTGGCGATAAAATCAAAAAATCTATTTTCGCGTAAACACCCATTGATCAGCATTCGAAAGCTTCGAATTGTATCGATAATTTTCACAACTAAACTCTTTTAAGTCATTTATTTTGGCGATTTCATTTTTAATGATAAACGCACTCATCAAACCGCGGGCTTTTTTGGCAAAAAAACTGATGATTTTGTATTGTCCATTTTTACTGTCTTTAAAAATGGGGGTGATAAGTTCAGCTCGCAGTTTTTCAGGTTTGACAACAGACCAATACTCATTGGACGCCAAATTAATAATTGTCGGTTTTTTCTGGACGGATAATTCACTGTTCAATTGTTCAGTGATCTTATCGCCCCAAAATTCATAAAGATTTTTTCCGCGTGAATTGATAAATCCGGTACCCATTTCCAATCGATACGCCTGAATTAAATCCAGTGGTCGCAACAAGCCGTAAAGCCCGGAAAGAATGCGTAAATGTTTCTGCGCAAAATTGAAATCTTTTGTTGAAAACGAATCGGCATCAAGTCCCGCGTAAACATCACCTCGAAATGCCAATATCGCGGGTTTGGCATTTTCCGGCGTAAAAGGTAAATGCCAATTCAAAAACCGATCAGCATTTAACACTGACAACTTTTCACTGATCGACATCAACTCGCCAATTTTGCTTGCGGGTAATTTTCGCAACTGATCAATCAATAATTGTGAATCATTTAAAAACTCTGGTTGCGAAATGTCCTTTAATTTCCATTTTGTTTCAAAATCGAGTGTTTTGGCTGGGGAGATAATAGCAAGCATATAATACAAGTCATCCGGAGTAACGGTTGGATACTAATTTCAGTTGTTGGCCTATCAAATATCCAGTCGGGTCATACCGCGCTCAACATATCCTTTGCATGTGCGATGGAAGATTCTGTTAATTTTTCGCCGCTCATCATTCGTGCAATTTCCTGCGTCCGTTCTTCGCCTTCAAGTGCAACCAATGTGCTTTGTGCCTGGTTATTTTTAATGGATTTTTGTACTTGCAAATGTTGATGACCTTTGCTCGCAACCTGTGCCAGATGAGTAACGCATAACACCTGTCCTTTTTCGCCTAATTGCCGTAATAATTTTCCAACTATCTCACCTGTTGCGCCACCTATGCCTACATCGACTTCATCAAATACCAGAGTCGGAATTGCAGAGGTTTGTGCAGTGACAACTTGTATCGCCAAACTGATGCGTGACAACTCACCACCCGATGCTACCTTTGCCAGGGATTTTGCAGCTTGACCCGGATTGGTACTAATCAAAAATTCAATATCATCCAAACCTTTGGTAGTCGCTTTATTGGCGCGCTCAATTTGCAAAGTAAAATTGGCGCTGGACATGGCCAGCAACTTAAGTTGATCATTAACCTGCGCAGCTAATTTTTTACCTGTCTTTTGTCGTTGATCTGATAACTTTGTTGCCAATTGCATAAAATGCTTCTCAGCTTGATCAACTTGTTGCTGCAATTCATCCAGCTTGCCATCACCTGCATCCAATTCGCTGAGTTCATAGCTTAATTGCAAAAATAATGTGGGTAATTCCTGTGCTTTAACACGATGTTTGCGCGCCAGATCGTAAGCCTGGGTCAAACGCTGTTCGATCAATTGCAAACGTTCCGGGTCAAGTTCAAATTTATCCATGTCCTGTACGATTTCCTGTTGTGCTTCTTCAATTTGAATTTGCGCGTTTTGCAATAATTCCTCAGCCGTTTGCAAATGTTTGGATTTGTGTTGCACCTGGCGTAATAAATTTAATGCACGATAGATATGCGAAGATAAACCCTGACGGTCGTCATTGCATAGATCAACCAGCTGCTGACAAACGGCAAGTGTGTCTTCGGCTGAAGCTAAAAGTTTTTGTTCATTTTCAAGCTTGTCGATTTCATCATCCTGAAGACCCAGGGTTTCCAATTCATCGACCTGATAACGCAACAATTGAAACCTTGCATTCATTTCTGTGCTGTTGTCACGCAAGCGTACAAAACGTTCATGTAATTCATGCCAGTGTAAAAACGCTGTGCGTACTTGTTTTGCCAATTCTGTGTGTTGTCCGAATTCATCCAACAAACGTAAGTGAGTATCTTTGTGCAAAAGCGATTGGTGTTCATGTTGGCTGTGAATATCAATCAACATTTCGCCCAGTTCCCGCAATTGTTGCAAAGTCACAGGTTGGCCATTGATATAGGATTTGGATTTGCCTTCGTTATTCACCAGTCGCCGCAAAATACATTCATTGGGTGAATCAACTTGCTGTAAATCATGCTGTACCAACCATTCCTGTGCCTGTGAAATCCGCTGGGTATCAAAAGTTGCCACAATATCCGCACGCGCCGCACCTTGCCTGACCCTGTCCGCCTCGGTTTTATCCCCCAGAGCCAGTCCCAATGCATCCAGCAAAATCGATTTACCTGCACCGGTTTCACCTGTGATCACTGTCATCCCGGCCGAAAAATCCATTTCAAGCTTATCCACCAGGGTGAAATCCTGAATACAAAGTTGTGTCAGCATATTGGCCTCACGAAAAGTTGCCTCACCAAAGGTCTCGCAAAAACATATGGCTGTTTATACAGTATTTTGACAGGGGATTCCAGAGTCGGGTGATTAATTCACTTAAGCCAACCAGCCCCGAATAAGCTGCTCGACTTTTTCGAGATCATAATTTTTCAGTGCACTGGCCAGTTGTTGGTGGCGATGTTTGCCGAGGGTTTCGGGTGGCATTTTTGTGAACAGGGCTTTCACATTACTCATATCGCCATGGGTAGCAAAATTCACCAGTGATTCCAGTTGGGGTTTTACTGCGGCAAGATCAAGCGTTTCATTTTCGGAATAATATGATTGTTGATCTGTATTGAGATTGGTGTTGGGAATATTATTTGAGTGTTTTGCGCCGGCAAATTTAATTAACGCCTGAAAAATTTCGTTAAAAGAATAAGGTTTGCCAATAAAATCCTGGAAGCCTTGCGCCATATAATATTCGCGTTCATGTTCAAGGCTTGATGCTGAAACAGCAATAATCGGTGTATTCACATAAGTCGGAATTTGACGAAGTGCTTGCAGCATTTCCAGGCCATTAAGATCAGGCATGCGAATATCGGTAAAAATTAAATCAAATTGTTTCGATGTCGATTTTTCCAAACCTTCGCGCCCATCAAACGCAAAATCAACCTGACAACCAATTTCAATTAATAGATCAACCAAAATCTGGTTGCTCGCTTTATCATCTTCAACTACCAGAACATTAACCGATTTTGTTAATTCAATAGATGTCAGGTTATTAATAAACTCATCGCTTAATTCGGTGGATTCTTCCTTAAAAGGCAGGCGTAAAAAAGCCCTGGTGCCGACACCAACCTGACTTTGTAATTGCAAACTGCCGCCCATGGCTTCTGCAAGGTGGCGCGACAAGGTTAAGCCCAAACCTGTGCCGCCAACATTTTCACCGGCCATCCCTTGTTTGAATGCAACAAATAATTCAGTTAGTTCATTTTCTGCAATGCCTGCGCCTGTGTCGCTGACAACAAATTCAATGCCGTAATGCATTTTTTGCAAATGCAAACCCACTTTTCCCTGTTCGGTAAATTTTATGGCGTTGCTTAACAGATTAATTAATATCTGCCCCAGTTTTTGTCGATCGCCTTTCACTGTGTAAGGTTTTTGCAAGCCGATTTCGACTTCAAGAGAAAGCCCTTTTGCGCGTGCACGATCTGATACTACGGTTATTACTGTTGCCACTTCCTGATGTAAATCGAAATAATCCTGTTTGATATTTAATGCACCCGATTCAATTTTGGAAAGATCCAAAATGTCATTGATTAAATCCAGTAATTTGTGACTTGAGGTTAAAATGGCGGATAGCTTTTCCCGTTGGCGCGAACCTATTTCCTTGTCGCGAATTAATAATTGCGAATATCCGAGGACCGCGTTTAAAGGGGTGCGGATTTCATGGCTCATGTTGGCCAGAAAGCGGCTTTTTGCCTGAGTAGCCGCTTGCGCCGTATCTTTTGCAATTTGCAATGCATTAATCAAATAATGTTTTTCCGAAATGTCCCGACCAATTCCCAATACGCCAATCACTTCACCCTGTAAATTTTTAATGCCTACCTTGAGTGTGTCCAATAAATGAGGAGTTGAATCTGAGGCAATCAGCCATTGCTCATATCGATGCGGTTGCTGATTGTTTTGCAAGGCCTTTTCATCGTGCAAACGAAAATTAGCGGCTACTTCTGCGGCAACCAGATCAAATTCATGTTTTCCAATAATATCGTTTTCTGTCAGCCCGAGTAGTTTGGCAAAAGCCTGATTGCAACTCAGATAATACCCCTCTGTACTTTTTAACCAAATGGGGTCGGGAATGTTGTCCAGTAAACTGCGCAAATGTTGTTCGCGTTGAAACAATTCACTTCTGGATTTTTCCAGCAATTCCTGTGCGGATTTTCTTTCGGCGATTTCATTTAACAACCAATCATTGGTTGAGCGTAATGATCGTGTGTGATATTCAATATCTTCTTCGAGTTTCTTTTGATTGCTGGCTATCAAAAAATCCTGTCGCTGTTGAGCATAAATATAGGAAAACAACAAAGCAAAAAATAGCAAGCAACAAATTAATGCGGTGATTTGTAACCAGCTCAGTATCCATCCGGATGATTTGATTTGATAAACTTTCAATTGAAAGGTTTTATCCAAAAGGTACCATGGCGTTTGCAAAATCAACTGTGTCGATGACGTTTTTTGTTCTTTTTTCCACTTACCGTTTTTATGGACAACTGAATATTTTTCATTGCCGGTATCTATTTCAACAGAAGCTATGTCCGGTGATTTTCCTGCTTGTTGTAATGCGTAATTTAACCATTGGTGCAGGTCAACACTGCCAATAACCCAGCCACGAAAATAACAATTACCTTTTTTAGTACTTAAACAATCCATCACCGGATGATAAATATAAAAGTTCGCTAACTCTGATGCTTGATTAAAATGAAGTTCACTCACAAATAATTGACGATTGCCTTTATGCTGGCTGATAAATTGGATTAAATCAGTAACGGAATTCAGTTTATAGTTATCATCCAGCGCAAAAGACCAAAACACAGGTTCCAGAGTTTGTGCTTTTAAATTTTTAATGGGTAACCAAATCAGGTTGGTTATCCATGGGCTTCGCTCCAATAATGGTTTGGCTAATTCATCAAAATCCTCTGCCGTCGGGTAAATTTTATAATAGAAGCGATTCATCACATCCATATCACGCAAGCTCAGTTCAAGACGATTATTTAATGCAGTTTGAAATCGTTGCGCTGCCAGCTCCTGTTGCTGTTTAATTTGCTTGCTTTCAATAAAATTAATTGCTGCCATAATAAAAATGGAAATTCCAGCAACGGCTGAAAGCAATAAAAAAGCCCTTGCGCCAGGATTCTTTACGCGCAAATTTTTTGAAAAGCACCAGAGCAATAAAGGCGTAAACAATAACATGCCTGCTGAATCACCCATCCACCAGGACAACCAATTATTCAGCGGTTCGTCGGTCACTATCTGTAGATGATAAAGAATCAAAGTGCCGATGCTGGATGAAATCAGGCAGCCTGCAAACACACTGATAATAAAAGGTAGAAGTTTTACGATGGATAGAGTGAAGTGATTTTCAAATAATTTTTTATTAAGGCGTGCCACTGTTACAGCCTGCAAACTATCGGCTAATGCCATTAGTGATGCATAAAAAATTAATTCGTGAAGAGGGTTTGAGAGTTGGTTAAAGTTCAATAAAAGTGTAGCCAGCAAAGACCCTGTAAAAATCGCGGGTATATAACGCCAGCCGAAATAAAAACAACTGAACAATGCCAATCCTGCAGCAGGCCAAACCAGCGTAACGCCTGAAGTAAAGCCACTCCAGGCCATACCGAATTTTGCCAGAAAAAAATAACCCGTCGTAATGCTGATTGCGATCAGCAGCGCCCGACCCGCATTCAATAATTTAATGTTCGGCATTGTCATTCAATAAGTATTGTTGCAGATGATGCGCATCCAACAATTCCGGTCGATGAAAATGATACCCCTGTACCCAGCTCACTCCCAATTCAGCCAGAATAGTCGCCACACCTTCGTGTTCAACAAACTCGGCCGTAATTTCTTTTTTCAGTGAAGACGCCATTTCAACTATGGATTTAACCATGGCGTAATGTGATGCGTCTGTATCCATATCCCGCACAAAAATTCCATCTATTTTAATTTTATCAAATACCAGTTGGTGTAAATACGCGTAGGATGCAAAACCACTGCCGAAATCGTCCAATGCAAAATGGCAACCCATATCACTCAAGCTGCGCATAAAAGATTTTGCTGCTTCGACATTAATAATGGCTTCTGTCTCGGTAACTTCAAAACAAATCTTCTGCGGTGGTATTTTGAAGTCCTGTAATTTTGTTGAAATAAATTGTGAAAATGCCAGATCACGGATGCTGATAGCGGAAAGATTGATTGAGATAAGTTCAATTTTGTTTAGCAAAACAGGGTTATTTGCAAAAAATTCAAAGGCCGCATTAACAACCCATCGATCCAACTTGCCGATCAAATGCAATCTTTCGGCAGGACGAATAAATTCGATAGGGTATATGATTCTATTTTGATTGCTGTCCCATAACCTAAGCAAAATTTCCATCCGGTACGATTTTTCCTGTTGTGGCTGGATATTTTCAACAAACTGAAAAAAAAGACGGAAAGAGTTTTCCTTTAACGCATCGACCAATCGCGATGCCCAATTAATGCTTTCACGCTGACTGGATTTTTCATTAAGTGCATCATTGAACGTACGAATAATACCGCGACCTTCATTCTTGGCTAAATAAAGTGTTTCATCCGCTTGCAGCATCACCTGGTCAAAACTGTAAATTTTATCTGAAAGCTGGATGGCACCTATTGATGCTTCAAGATTGAATTGTTTTTCTTCCCATTGAAAACTGAAATCGTGTAAATGATTCAAAATGGTTTGTGCCAGTGCCATACCTTTGGTGCTTAACACTATCGGGGAAACCACCACAAATCTGTCGCCGCCGATTCGGGCAAAAAAATCTTCGCGCGATAGCAGCCCGGAAATTGAATCGGCAAATTGCCTTAATAATTCGTCTCCAGCCACACTGCCACAGCTTTCATTAATTAAACGGAACCTGTCTATATCAATTAATAAAAAAGTGGCGGCTGATGAATCCAGCTGGATACGTGCCAACAACTCGGAAACGTGGCTTTCCAGCGCATTGCGATTGTACAGTCGCGTGACAAAATCATGTGTGGCCAAATAATTCAGCCTGTCTTGCATATAGCGGCGTTCATTGATTTCTTCGCGTAAATGGCGGTTGGCCAATGTCAACTCAGCGGTGCGTTCGCGCACTTTTGTTTCGAGTGCACGATTAAATGATTGCAATTCTGCAAGCATTTGCTTGCGTTCCAAATGGTAATTGACTCGCGCTTTTACTTCGTCGGCATTAATGGGTTTGGTAATGTAATCCGCTCCGCCCACTTGAAATCCCAAACTGATATCGTCGGTGCGGGCGGTCACAAAAATAATGGATATGGCGGCGGTATCCGGATTGGCTTTCAATCTTTTACAGACTTCAAAACCATTAATGTCGGGCATCATAATGTCCAGCAAAATCAAATCAGGATTTTGTTTTGCCGTAATTTCCAATGCGCGCTCACCCGAAGTTGCCACCAGTAACTGGCAATTGAGGTCTTCAAGAATGGCGCTTAAAACATCAAGATTTTCAGGGGTATCATCCACAAGCAGAATACTTGCCCGAGCAGACATGACATATCCTCTTATCTGTTTTTTATCTCTGGATAATAGCAGAAGCGAGATGAATAGCTACGAATCAAATCAGTCAATCTTGTCTACACTTAGGTTGGTCTTTTTTGGATTACTTTATGTTGCCTGTGTTCCGCCCAGCTATTCTATTAATGAATAAACTACGCTACACCCCCAAGTTAGTGTTAATTGCGCTATTGTTTTTATTGCCATTAGCGGGTGCTGGTTATTTTATTTTGGAAGCCAATTTAAGAAGTCAGAATCTTGTTCGGCAGGAATTGGTGGGAACATCATTTACGCGGCCAGTGTTTGATCTTCTGACAGCGGTTCAGGAACATCGCTGGCAAACTGGATTGGTGCTTACGGATGCTGAACCTGATCAAAACCAGGTGATTGAAATTCAGCAACGAATTAATCACGTGATTCAGAAATTAAATCAGATGCAGCAGGAACACGCCTCGTTGATTTCGGCGACTGACTGGCAATCCATAAAAAATAACTGGATGAATCTGCAAAAACAAAACTCTCCATTGAAGGCTTACAGTCAACATACTGAACTCATTCGCCAATTAACCCTGCTGATCACCAATATCAGTCGTAATTCCAATTTAACTCTGGATCCTGAAGTTAATAGTTATTTTTTGATGAGTGCATTGGAATTTCGTTTGCCACTGATGGCTGAGTCTTTGTGGCAGGCAAAAGCCTCGGGCGCTTACTGGTTATCAGATGCAGAAATTGATATTGCTGAACAGGAAGATATGGCTGTCAAGCGTAACCGTATACAGGAAATTCTTGGTAATTTTAATATGGATCTGAATGAGGTCATTTCTGTAGATGCAACAGCCAAACTTGCCGCACTAAAAGATCCGATTATTCAGAAAACCGAAATGTTATTAGGTTTTATGGAAGAGGAATTTATCGAACGGGAAAATATTCCCGATAATATGATTGCCCGACATCATCAAATGACATCTCAAAGTATAACGCTGGTCTATCATGCCGCTACCCAACTGGCAGATCAACTGGATGCGGTCTTGTTAAAACGTTTGTACGAAACACAGAATCAATTGTTGATTCAATTATTTTTCGTTGTAATTGCGGTCTTGATTGCCTTGTATTTTTTTATTGGCATGTATCTTTCATCTTTTAATACATTAAAAATGGCTCTACAAGCCTCTGATCAAATTGTACAGGGTGATTTAACGGCAGAATTTATATCCGGTACCCATGACGAATATGGCGTTCTTCTGGAAAAAATATTAAAGACTTTACAAAAATCACATGTGGCATTAATCGCCGAATTGCCTATAGGCGTGTTTGTTACCGACGCGGCGGGAAATTGCACTTACACAAATCACACCTGGCAAAAAATTTACGGACTGAGTTTGGCAGAAAGTTTGGGCACTGGCTGGAGTGATCAAATACACCCTGATGATCGTGACTTGGTATTTTCGCAATGGTTGTTTACTGCCAGAAATAAAGAAAATTTTTCAATGGAATTCAGGGTGGTAAGAAAGGACGGCAGTATTCGTTATGTACATTCGCAGGCAAGCGAAATTCATCGAAACCAATTTTTAGACAGTGGATTTGTGGGCAGTGTAGAAGACATTACCGAACGAAAAACAATGTTAGACGAATTACAAAAGGCGGTTGTACAAGCCAATGCTGCCACAAGAGCCAAGAGTGAATTTTTGGCAAATATGTCGCATGAAATTCGAACGCCTATGAATGCAATTATTGGGTTGGCACGTTTGTGTTTGGGTACAGAGCTCAATGCCAAACAACGTGACTATATTGAAAAAGTATTTTATTCAGGTCAGTCCCTTCTTGGCATTATCAATGACATTTTGGATTTTTCAAAAATTGAAGCGGGCAAACTGGAAATGGAAAATATTCCATTTTATTTACAGGAAGTACTGTCGCGTACGCAAAGTATGATGGAGCCCAAGGCGGAAGAGAAAGGCTTATCGCTCAATATTGCATTTGATTCCATACCGAGTCGATTAGTGGGTGATCCGCTGAGATTAAATCAGGTGTTATTAAATTTGGTGAGTAATGCAATCAAATTTACGTCACAAGGACAGGTAAAAATAACAGTGAAGTTGTTGGAAGCAACAGATGACCATTTGCGTCTGGAATTTTCCGTACAAGATTCCGGTATAGGTATGTCACCGGAACAATGTAGCAAATTATTTCAGTCATTTGTGCAGGCAGATACCAGTATTACCCGTCAGTTTGGTGGAACCGGTTTGGGTTTGGCAATTAGCAAAAATTTGGTGGAATTAATGAAGGGGCATATTCGTGTTGAAAGCGAATTAGGCGTCGGAACACAATTCTATTTCGATGCACTTTTTGGTCGCGCTCCGGTTGACACCAGTGAAGAACATCAAGCTGCTTATAAAATATCGACATTGAAAGGATTGGAAGGCATTAAAGTATTACTTGCGGAAGATAACTTTATCAATCAACAAGTCGCACAGGAAATTCTAAGCCAGGCCGGTATGCAGGTATCGATTGCCAATAATGGACTGGAAGCGATTGATTTGGCACAACAAGAAAATTTTGATGTGATTTTGATGGATATGCAAATGCCGGTAATGGATGGCGTTACTGCCACTATGGCGATAACACGTTTGGAAAATTACAAAGATATCCCTGTAATTGCCATGACTGCCAATGCTATGAAAGTAGATCGTGAAGAGTGTTTTAAAGCGGGTATGGTGGACCATGTGCCCAAACCGGTGGATCCGGAAAAATTATTTGCTGCTTTGTTGCATTGGGTAAAGCCTCGTGCAAAAAATGAAACACAACAGACGCCATTTACTGTCGAGAATGATCCGTTAAATGCATTTGGCGATTCCGGAGGATTTGAAGAGTGTGAAACATATGGTGAATTTGAATCCACCATTCCTGTGACCAATGTGACGCCCATAAACAATGCTGCACCGGGCGAATTACCCGATTTTATTCCCAACATTGATATTGAAGGTGTATTAAAACGCCTGGGCGGTAATCGCGCCTTTGTTCACAAACTATTGCTTTCGTTTGCAAAACAAAATGCCGAAACCGGTAATCAACTACTGGAAGCAATAGCATCCCAAAACTGGGAAGTAGCAGAGCGTATTAGTCACACCTTGAAAGGCACTGCTGGCACTATAGGTATTATGACTGTATCAGTAACAGCAGGTGAATTGAATCAAGCATTGAAAGAAAAAAAATATCATGACGTAGAGCAATTAGCACAAGCATTTAAACAATCCCTTGATCAGGTGATTTCAGGTTTGCAGATTTTATGTTGACGGAGTCTGTTATGAAATATGTTTTGGCAGTAATTATTTTTTTATTTTGTTCGCCAACAACATTGGCTATCACTACTAACTGGAATGGATTTATGAGTCTGGTTGGTGGTGAGACTTTATCCGGTGATGTCAATCAAGAAAATTATATGGGTAAGGATTGCCCTTGTTTTATTGCGGACTACCATGAAGGTGGAATTTACGAATACCAAAAATTTTCACTCGAAAATGAATCGCGCATAGGTGGGCAGCTTAATCTTGGTATTACAGATGACTTTTCATTTGTAACCCAATTGGTTGCACGCGAGGGCGATCTGAATGTGAGTTGGGCTTATGTCTCCTGGAATTTCCAACCCGATTGGACTTTACAATTAGGAAAAAAACGCATTCCACTTTATTCCAAATCCGAAATTCAGGATGTGGGCTTTGCTTATGATTGGATCCGGCCACCACAAACTTTATATGGTTGGGAAGTGTCGGGTTACAACGGAATTAATTTACGCTACACCGGTCAATGGCAGCAGTGGGATCTAACCGCTAATATTTTTTATGGTAATGATGAAGTCAAGGACTCAGGATATTCACGAATTTATAATTTGATAAAACAAGATGTGAAATGGAAAAATATTCGCGGCATTGAATTGTCAGCAATTCATGATATTTATACATTACGTTGGGTATATATGAGTTCCGATAATGCGTTAACCGATAAGCCCTTTAGTCATGATTATCTGCCTGTTGTTAAACAGGATGTGATGGGATTTGCGTTGGATGTAGATTTTGAAACCTGGTTTATCTTGAGCGAATTAAATCTAAATCAACGCAATAATTCAGCAGGCGGATACGAAATCAAAGCTCCGGCAATAATGCTGGCTGTAGGTAAACGCTGGAATGATTGGACATTGCTGGGCAGCAGTTCACGTTTTTGGGAAACATCTTCGAATACCAACAATTATGAGCCTGAACGATTTATTAATACCTCACTTACATTGCGTTATGATTTGAACACGTCACAATCGATCAAAGTACAAATCGATAGACTCAGTGATCAATCTCAGTTTGATTTTGTAGGCGATACCAACGTTTTATCTTTTGCCTACGACTGGGTATTTTGAGGTGGCTGAAATGAAAAAAATCCTTGGACTACTCATCTTGCTGAGCCCTGTGTCAATTGCTGATGTTGCAGTGATTGTGCATCCTGCGAACACCCAGGCATTTGATAAATTATCCATCAGCCGATTATTTTTAGGTAAAGACAAAACGCTTGCGAATAAAGAAACAGCCTATTTAATTGCGCTACCCGAAAACTCGCCGACAACTCTGGAGTTTAATGCCAGAGTACTCGATAAAAATGCCAAGCAATTAAAATCGCATTGGTCACGTTTGGTATTCACCGGTAAAGGTGTGCCGCCCAATGAAATGGCTTCGGATACAGAGGTGATCAATGAGATCAAAAAGAATATTAATGCTATAGGTTATATTGACGCTGCTGCTGTAATCCCGGGCGTAAAAGTGGTAGCCGTTTTTTAAAGCCATTGCATAATAAATAATCCTGCAGCCAAACCGATTAGCGCAATCAGCGTTAGCTGGGCCAATCGCAAACGATGTTCCTGCCTTGCTTGACGTAATTGCACATCACGTAACTGTTTTAATTGATCTGAAATGGCCGGTAGCTCTTGTAATCCACTGAATATTAACTGTGGCACCTGCGGAAACTTCTCCATCCATTCTGGCGCGTAGCGTTTTAATTCTTTCCATAAACTTTTCGGATGAAAACGATTTTTTAGCCAGCGCTCCAAAAACGGATGCGCGGTTTGCCAGAGGTCCAGATCCGGATAAAGCTGTCTGCCTAAACCTTCGATATTCAACAGTGTTTTTTGCAACAACACTAATTGAGGTTGTACTTGCATATCAAAACGGCGTGCAGTTCGGAACAAACTCAACAGAACATTACCAAAAGAAATATCTTTCAGCGGTTTTTCAAAAATCGGCTCGCAAACTGTGCGTATTGCCGCTTCCAAATCACCTATACGTACAGTGGCAGGCACCCAACCGGATTGCACATGTAATTCGGCTACCTGTCTGTAATCGCGGCGGAACATGGCTAATAAATTGCGCGCAAGATAATACTGGTCTTCTTTATTGAGCGACGCCACAATCGCCATATCCACTGCCATATATTGCGGGCTTTGCGGGTTTTCGCGCGAAACAAAAATATTACCCGGGTGCATGTCTGCATGAAAAAAATTGTGCTCAAAAACTTGCGTGAAAAATATTTCCACACCGCGTTCGGCCAAACATTTCAAATCGGTGTTCTGTGCATTAAGTTGTTGCAGATCAGTTACCGGAATTCCGTAAATTCGCTCCATCACCAACAAGTTGGAACGGGTAAACGGCCAGATAATTTCCGGCACATAAAGCAATGGAGAATTTAAAAAATTGCGACGCAGTTGTGATGCGTTGGCCGCTTCACGTTGTAAATCCAATTCATCGAAAATAGTAATGCGGTAATCTTCAACAATTTCAACAGGCCGTAACCGTCTACCATCCTGGCTGAATTTTTCGATGAGCCTGGCGATTATCAATAATAATTGAATATCTTGCTCAATGACTTTTTCAAGATTGGGTCGCACCAATTTGATAATCACTTCCCTGCCATCCATTAACTTGGCCGCATGAACCTGTGCAATAGACGCTGATGCCAAAGGTGCCGCTTCAAAGTGAGCAAAAACGGTATTGATCTCCACACCCAGTGATTGCTCCAGTAATTGACGAAACACATCGTTATCAAACGGGGCAACCTGGTCTTGCAGATAGCTCAATTCCTGAGCTATGTCCTGCGGGATCAGATCAGGGCGAGTAGATAACAGCTGACCGAATTTAATAAAAATGGGTCCAAGATCTTCAAGTGCATGACGTAAAGCTTCACCTCGCGGTAAATGCTTTCCCGGAACCAGACGCATCCAGGCCAATGCCAATTTAACGCCTATGGGAGTGTTAGCGGGTAACAGTTTGTAAAGTTTGTATATTGCCAATACCCGGAGGATTTTGAATAAACGAAAAAAAACCATCACTCGTTATGCTCTCTGGTGTTGATGAGTTTGGCGCATCATACCTCAAAACTTCCGTTGAATCTGCAATAATTCAAGAAGTTCAATTTTATGTATTGTTGTAAAAAGTATTATTTTGGTGATTTTGTGTAGATCAATGCTGCAAAAAATAACACGCGCAAGTTGATTGTTGCGACACCGGGGCCATAGGATTTTTTGCCATTACTATGGTGTAACAAAAATTTATAAAAAATGCACAAAACAATTTACCGACACAATACTCTTTACCCAAAAATAAATAATCAATAAAAACAATCACTTTATGTATTCCGCTCCCCATTAATTTTGATTGCGACGACAAATTTTCAGTCGATATTTTTTTTTGCTTAATAAAAATTTCATTAAACAAGTTCATTCTTTAATTGAGTCAAACGAAATTTAATTTCAGGCTCAATTTTTGCTGATCATTTTGTTGTTAAAACTCATCAGGATGATTTGGCGCCGGTTTTGGTTTTTTGTTGTCTTAACCTTGAGGGATTCATCATGTGCAAAAAGTTATTGATTAATATTTCTATTGCGGTATTTATTTTTTTATCCAATGTTGCAGTAGCAGTTCAATGTAGTCTGGAGATAAGCAGCCAATGGAATACTGGCTATACGCTAGCGGTTAATGTCACCAATAATACGGATCAACCTATGACAGAGTGGCAGGTAAATATTAATTTTGCAGAAGCTCCGGTGATTGAAAATAGCTGGGGTACTGAAATATTAATTCAAGGCAATGGTATTCAAGCAAGAAATATGAGTTGGAATGGCAGTCTTGTTTCCGGACAAACTGCCAGCTTTGGTATGTTGGGAAGACACAATAATGATTTTGTGCTGCCCACCTGCGTCGATGCAACTATGGAACCGGATATAGAACTGATCACAGATCGCAGTTTGTTTGTGCATGACAAGGCAACCCTGGATGCTGCAGATTTCAGTTTGAATGCGGTATTGAATCAGTTGGCTGCACAATTTAATCAGCAAAATTTGCAAAATCCTACCAATGCGAGTGAAATTTTTGCCCGTTTCTGGGACACACAAAACATGCCACCGGGAATGGTTGTCGGCGGTGACAAATGCACAGGCAGTTTGAATGGGTTTGCATTGGAGTGCCGCCCTGCGGAGGGCATACAGGCAAGTGATCCGGAGAGATTTATCAATAGTTATATTCCAATTGCGCTGGTGAACCGATTTGATTTGCGCGATAAAGAAAATTTTAATAATTGCGGTGAATACAGGATTGTCTACGCACTCAAACAAGCGGGAATTTTTGGTCGCAATTTTATTATTTTTGAAGCGCAATTACCCAATCCAACACAAGGACAAGCGACAGGGTGCATGGCTTATGCGCGTTTTTGGTCCAGACTAAGTCTTGAAGAAGATCCACAAATTCGTGCGCAGGCATTGCATCGTTTTTATTTTGAAGGATTGGTTGACTCAGGAATTCCTGCAGTGATTCATGTAGATCATTATTCTGCCGGGCAAGTCAGAACCAATCAATTTTTGGATTCCAGTTGGAACCTGAAAGAATTCAAAACCGAAATCAACTCACAGGGGCTGAGTGTGATCGCACCGGTTACAGTGAAAAGCAATCCGGTTGCCGATTTGTTTAACGCCAGTCGTAATGATGCACAGGCACTTGCATTTCAATCGGAATTTATTGTGAATCTGGATTCTTTGCTGATTGATTTCGATCATTTTTCCTTGACTAACAGTGATCAACATAATAATGGGCAAAGTCATGCCAGTGGCCCATTAACCAGTGAAAATTTTTATGCGATCCCTGTTTTTGCAGTGTCGGCAACTGATTTTCGGCGCGCACTGGATGACAAGTTAAACCAGGTTAATTCACCCTTGACTGCAGAGCAGGTGATTAATCGCGCGACAGCAATGACTTGTGCGGGTTGTCATCAACCCTTTCAATTTGGATTAACAGGTACAAATGCCATTGGCCCAGGTGAGTCGTGGCCGAATTCGGCAGGATTTATTCATGTCAGTGAATTTCTGGATGGAGAAAATAAATTTATTATTTCCAATGCGCTGAAAGATGTTTTTTTGCCAGTGAGATTGCGTGAGATTGAAAATTATTTGAAGGAGTTTAACGGTGTTGAGGCTGTTAGCAGTTCATTCAGGCTCTCACCTTCGTTCAAATTGAACAAAAAAACCAATAGTAAGCGTTCGGGATAATCGATGTTGGTCTTTGGCACCTGTAACTTGACGAGCACCCCGCATCGGCAACTTACCAGGTGCCATTTTTTATGATCGTGTCATAAGCAAATTAATTTTTGCGCTCAATCGATCAACTGCCAGACTTAATTCATCGACGTGTTGATAAAAACTTTCCAATTCAATTTTGGAAGGGATGGCTTGTAATTCTTCGGTGATAAATTCCGAAGTCAGGCGTTGGGCAGTTTGAGTGCGAGTTTTGGCCCAGTTTATTTTGCTGCGTAGCATTTGTGCCATTTGATGGCCGATTAAATCACCAAAAATTTGCGTGAGCATTTCTTCCCAATCTATATCAAGCTGCTGCAGAATTTTTTGCAGCTGCGCCAGAAATTGTAAATCGCCCATCACGGTTACACCGGAATCCTTTAGATTGTGCACGGGTGTTTGTGAGATTTGTGCAAGTGCGATGAGCGAGCCGGAAAGCCGCGTATCGACTTCACCATCCCATTGGTTCATCAGGCGAATGGATTTTTCTTGAATTAATATTTTAATGGTTGCTGGTGGCGTGGTGATTTGCAGTGAGAGAATTTTTCCTTCGCAAACTGACAATGCATTTTGTGTGGCCGGATCATATTGCAATGCATTGTTAATACATTTTTCTGCCGCCGCAAGACCGGCACTGGTGAGCATATTGATCAAGGTTTGATTCCCTTGTGCAAGGCCACTATTCCGCCAGTCATATTGTGAAATTCTGTATTCACAAATCCGGCTTCATTCATCATGGATTTCAATGTTTCCTGATCAGGGTGCATGCGAATGGATTCGGCGAGGTAGCGATAACTGTCGGCATCCTGCGTCACCAGTTTTCCCATAAAAGGTAAAATTTTAAATGAATAAGTATCGTAGGCTTTGCTGAGTAACTCATTTTGTGGTTTGGAAAATTCCAGTACCAACAAACGTCCACCCGGTTTCAATACGCGCAACATGGAACGCAATGCAAGATCTTTATCGGTGACATTGCGCAAACCAAATGCAATGGTAATGCAGTCAAACGTGTTATCGGCAAAAGGTAAAAATTGTGCGTCGCATTGCGAATAGGCCAGATTACCGGCAACACCGCGATCAATTAATCTGTCGCGTCCCACATTCAACATGGATGAATTGATATCCGCCAAAACCACTTGCCCTTTGTCGCCAACCAGTTTTGAGAATTGATAACTCAAATCGCCAGTACCACCGGCGATATCCAGTACTTTATGCCCTGGCCTGACAGCAGAAGCTTCGATGGTGAGTCGCTTCCACAAGCGATGAATACCTGCTGACATCAGGTCGTTCATCAAATCGTATTTGGCGGCGACAGAATGAAACACCTGGGCAACCCGCTCGGCTTTTTCTTCAACGGGAACTTGCTGATAACCAAAGTGGGTGGTTTTTTGTTCGGTCATATTAATGGCCTGCAATTGGGTAAATGCGAAAAAGACAGGCCGCATTGTACAATGCGACCAATCAACAGGTCACAGGATATTGAATATCTCATCATGTTTCGTCAAATCAGTACCAACACTTTTCTTATGGTTACAGCTTTTTTCATGGCTTTGCCATCTTGCGCCAATCAATTAAAACCTTTTACAACCGATGGCTGTTCATTGTGGATGGATGGCCCACCTTTATATCCCAATCTTTGGCGGCACTGTTGTGTGGCGCATGATTTGGCTTATTGGCAGGGCGGAAGCAAAGAACAGCGTCTGGCTGCTGATAATGCTATACAGGCTTGTGTACTTCAGGCTGCGGATAGCAAGGGTATGGCGAATTATATGCACGGCATGGTCCGTTGGGGCGGCAGCCCTTATTGGATGAATTATTATCGTTGGTCTTATGGCTGGAATTATTGGGAGGGATTTAAACCGCGAGGTTATAAAATTCCCACTGTAGAAGAACAACAACAAATTAATCAGCTTTTACCAGCGGCGATACAGTTGATAGTGGATGACGCCAAAAAGTATCCGCCCGAAAAAATGGTGGATAAATTACGTGATGCTATTCAGCAGGAGTAAACAATATTTTTTGAAAAGTTGTGTATCGAATAAAAATCAATTATCGAAATATAAAAAAACCTCGCTGAGTTTTCAGCGAGGTTTTTTATTTAACGAAAAATTAATTACCTGTCAAACCATCTGCAAAACCTTGTAACGCAGGTTTGGGTTGGAAGTTCGCGTCAAATAATAAAGGCCAATCAGGTTCTGATGCGGTGTTCAGCCAGCTATCGGTATCCCAAACACCCCACACACTGATGCCCCCTCGTTGTGATGCAGGAACTGCACGCAAATAAGCGGCAACAATTTGACGATAACGTTCTTTTTGACGAGTGGCGGCCTCAGTTGTCAAACTGGTGTACACAGGTGCTGATGAGTTGTATTTGTTATTCACACGCACATCCAGCTCGGTGATTTTGACTTTCAATCCACGATCAGCAATCGCTTTCATTGCAGCTTCAATTGTGCTGGTACTTGGCCAATCCAAAAGCACATGCATTTGGAAACCAACACCGGTAATCGGGACATTGCGTGATTTCAATCCATCAACCAATGCGTAGAGATTAGTTGTTTTTGCTCCGCCATTTTCAATGTTGTAATCGTTGTAATAAAGATCTGCCACAGGGTCTGCTGCGCGGGCATTGATAAATGCCTGATCAATATAATTGACGCCCATTTTTTGATAGAACACTGAATTACGGAATCCATTCACTGCAGAAGAATCACCATCTTCGGCCAGGGCTTCGTTAACAACATCCCAACTATCAACTTTTCCGGAGAAATGTGAGGCGATAGTTTGCACGTGAGTTTTGAGCATAGCCGCAAAATCGCCGGAATAATTTTTCATAAACGAAGGTACTTGATAATCAGAATGCCAAATCAACGCATGACCATGCATGCGAATACCATTTCTTGAAGCGAAAGTAATTAAGTCATCTGCCTGAGTGAAATTAAATGTATTTTCCGATGGATGCAGATAACTCATTTTCATAATATTACCCGCCGTGAATTGATTGAAGTGCGGGAAGACAACGGCTTGTTGCTGCGCACTGGTTCCACTGCTGATAATGCTGTTATTTTCATTGCCTGCATTCACTGCCACGCCAATCGGGAAGTTGGCCAGTGCTTTCAAACTGGTTACGCCACTGGCTGTAGAGCTGGAAGAACTTCGCGATGAACTGGAGATAGAAGAACTTCTTGAACTGCTGGAAAGTGATGAACTGCGTGACGAACTGGAAAGAGAAGAGCTTCTGGAGCTCGACACGGATGAGCTACGTGAACTGCTGGAAATCGATGAGCTGCGTGATGAGCTTCTCGACGAGCTGGAAATAGACGAGCTTCTTGATGAACTTCTTGAGCTCGAAACAGAGGAGCTTCGTGAAGAACTGGAGGCAGAGGAAGATCTTGAACTTGAGCTTAAGGGCTGTGAACTTGCTGTTGTTGAGCAAACTGAGCCTTGCACAACAGGTTTTTCTGCCGCGCCGGTTTTACTCCCCAAAAATCCAAACATAACTGATTGGTTTGGTTGGATAACACTGTTCCAGGACATGGGACTGGCCGCATAGGGATTGGAGCCTGTCACATTTGCGTTCCAGAAACTGGTCACTCTGTTATTGGACGCATATTGCCAATTAACGGACCAGGTATTTATAGCAGTGTTGGTGTTGTTAGTGATAGTAATAGCGCCCTGAAAACCAGTACTCCATTCATTCACCACTGAATAAGTACAAATAGCCGCATAACTTGAAGAGGCTATTGCCAGTACTGCAGTGCTGGCAAGTGCCGAAAAAAAACTCTTTAATAGTGTTGTCATCTTATATCTCCGATTTTTTATTTATTCTGGGCCCGATCATATTGAGAATTTGTCGGGCAACAAACCACTTCGTCACTACGAAGAATGCAGGGCCGGAAATAATAGTCTTTTTTACCCTATCCTGATAGTGAGCCGTTTTGATCTACCGCTCAATATTCAATAAACATTTTCACAGGTTTTTTGTGAGATTTTTCCTACAAGAAATTCCGATATTTGCCACTGGGCACCAATTTCAACGCGAGTAAAATGGGTAGCACAAGGACAGTAGCTCCAACAGGACGTAAGAGCTAAAGGATTTGTACTTCAGGACGAAGTGATGAGGATGTAGATGGAAAAGCAGGACGCAAATGGTTCAGGATGAACCCTTGCAAGGAAGACAGCCCGGGCAGGACGCGAAGGCTAAAGGACCAGCACTTCAGGAAGCAGTGCATAAATGGAAACGAAAGGGAGGCAGGACGCCAATGGGATCAGGATGAACCCAATACCCGGCAGGAAGCACAGGGAGCCAGCAGGATGCGGCTCCCTTTTTTCTTTTCTCCGCTGTAGACTGGCCGCTACTTTTCAAGCTTATTCCGATTATGAAAATCCTTATCACCGGTGGTGCCGGCTTCATAGGCTCAGCCGTTGTTCGTTACATCATCAACCACACTCAGGATAATGTCGTTAATCTCGACAAACTCACCTACGCTGGCAATCTGGAATCGCTGGCATCAGTTTCTGTCAGTGATCGCTACGCATTCGAACAAGTCGATATTTGTAATCGTCAGGAATTGGATAGAGTTTTTGCGCTGCATCAACCCGATGCGGTTATGCATCTCGCTGCTGAAAGCCATGTTGACCGCTCTATCGATGGCCCCGCTGCTTTCATCGAAACCAATATTATTGGCACTTATCAATTACTCGAAGCCGCAAAAGACTATTGGAAAAATTTCAATGACAATCGCAAAGCGGTCTTTCGTTTTCATCACATCTCGACAGATGAAGTCTATGGCGATCTTGAAGGTCCTGAAGATTTATTTACTGAAACCACGCCCTATGCGCCCAGCTCGCCTTATTCCGCGAGTAAAGCCAGCTCTGATCATTTAGTGCGTGCATGGAAAAGAACCTACGGTTTACCGGCCATTGTTACCAATTGCTCAAACAACTACGGGCCGTATCACTTTCCCGAAAAATTAATTCCGTTAATGATTTTAAATGCGCTCGAAGGAAAGCCATTACCCGTTTATGGCAAAGGCAATCAAATTCGCGATTGGTTATTTGTAGAAGATCACGCGCGCGCGCTCTACAAGGTTGTAACAGAAGGTAAAGTTGGCGAGACCTACAACATCGGCGGACACAACGAAAAACAAAATATCGATGTGGTTCATAAGATTTGTGAACTGTTGGATGAGTTGCAACCCGCGAAAAATCTTCCAATCAAATCCTACAAAGAATTAATCACCTTTGTAAAAGACAGGCCAGGCCATGACATTCGTTATGCCATAGACGCCAGCAAAATCAAACGTGAATTGGGTTGGGTTCCGGAAGAAACTTTTGAATCCGGAATTCGCAAAACAGTGCAATGGTATTTGAATAATTTGCAATGGGCTCATCGTGTGCAAGATGGCAGTTATTATCGCGAAAGACAGGGAATTAAAGCATAAAATGAAAATACTGATTACCGGTGCATCTGGACAAATCGGCAAGCATTTAACAGCCCAGCTAAAAAATAGTGCGTACACTATAGTTGCACTTGACCACCAACAATTAAATATTGTTGACCCAGATAAAACTTTCGATGTGATGCAAAATCATCTACCGGATTTGGTCATTAATCTGGCCGCATATACCGCTGTAAATCTTGCAGAAGAGAATATTCAGGAAGCTTTTTCAGTTAATCATCATGGTGCCGAAAATATTGCAAAAGCATCCGCCAAAATAAATGCACCCATCATTCATTTGTCAACAGATTACGTTTTTTCTGGCGAAAAAGAATCTGTTTATGATGAAGATGATGTTCCTAATCCCATCAATATCTACGGAAAAAGTAAATTAGCCGGTGAAATTGCTGTAGCCACGCAAAACCCCAAACATATTATTCTGCGAACTTCATGGGTTTTTAGCAGCGAAGGCAAAAATTTTTTTAAAACTATTCTGGGACTTGCAAAAAAAGAAGATGATATTTTTGTTGTGTCTGACCAATTTGGCGGCCCGACATATGCAGGAGATATAGCGACCACTATTATAAAGATATCGGAAGAAAGCCGACATTTTTCATCAAATGATTGGGGCATTTACCACTATTCAGGCACACCCTATGCTTCATGGTATGAATTCGCCCAGGAAATTTTTCAACAAGTAAAGTTACAGGATGATGAAATCTATTTACCCAAAATATTATCCATAACATCCGACCAATACCCTGGCAAAGCCATCCGCCCTCGAAATTCCCGCTTGAACAATCAAAAGATAATCAGCAAATTTGATATTCAACCCTGTAATTGGCGCTACAAATTGCAACAACTCCTGACAGCTGGTGCGATTAATATCGCGACTCGTTAGAATGGCTCCTTTTTTAACAAAAACTCTCTATGAAATTAATTGATACCAATATCGATGACGTCAAAATTATCATTCCCGATGTGCATCATGACAACAGAGGCTTCTTTTTCGAAAGCTTCAATCAAAAAACTTTCGAACAATTAATTGGAAGAAACATTAATTTCGTACAAGACAACCACTCCAAATCACACAAGGGCGTACTCAGGGGGCTCCACTATCAGGAAGAACCCATGGCACAAGCCAAACTTGTCAGGGTAGTTGTTGGCGAGATTTATGATGTGGCCGTCGACATACGCGCCAATTCGCCGACCTATCAAAAATGGACAGGCCACAAAATCTCAGCTGAAAATCATTACCAGGTGTGGATACCCGAAGGCTTCGCACACGGTTTTTATGTTTTATCTGAGTCGGCCGAGGTCGAATATAAGACAACAAACTTCTATTCCCAACAACATGAGAGGTGTATTGCTTGGAATAGTGAGGGGCTGGGGATAGAATGGCCGCCTTTTGAAAAGCCGACTTTGTCGGTTAAAGACAGAGGAGTTGACTAAGGATTTATATGCAAAACACTAAGATAATCGTTATTGGATTGGGTTACGTTGGACTGCCTCTTGCGGTTGAATTTGGAAAAAAATTTGAAACCATAGGCTTTGACATTAACCAAGCCAGAGTTAACGAGTTACTGGATTTTAAAGATAGAACCTTAGAAGTTACTCCTGACGAGCTTCGTGGCTCTCCTCTGCTGCGTTTCACAACCGATAAATCAAAAATTAAAGGTGCGAACTTTTATATAGTGACCGTGCCTACACCCATAGACGACAGCTACCATCCCGATTTGACTCCTCTCGAAAAAGCATCAACTTTACTAGGCGAGGTCATTGAAAAGGGATCTGTTGTAATTTATGAATCGACAGTTTACCCCGGGTGTACGGAAGAGATTTGTGTACCGATCATTGAAAAAATTTCGGGCTTGAAATTCAATCAGGATTTTTTCGCTGGCTACAGTCCTGAAAGGATTAACCCAGGCGATAAAGAAAGAAAACTTACCAACATAGTAAAAATCACATCGGGTTCAACACCAGAAATCGCTGAGCGTGTGGATAGTCTATATCGTCAGATACTTACCGTTAGTACACATAAAGCAAGCTGCATAAAAGTCGCAGAGGCTGCAAAGGTAATTGAGAACACGCAGCGGGATCTGAATATTGCTTTAGTAAATGAACTGGCGTTGATCTTCAATAAGATTGGTATAGATACGTTAGAAGTTCTGGAAGCCGCCGGAACCAAGTGGAATTTTTTACCATTTCGTCCAGGGTTGGTTGGTGGGCACTGTATAAGCGTGGACCCCTATTACTTAACTCACAAAGCGCAGCAAGTGGGTTATTACCCTCAAGTTATTTTGTCAGGCCGTCGCGTTAATAATTCAATGGGATCTTTTATAGCTGATTCAGTTGTAAAAATGATGACTAAACGCAAATCGCAGGTTGTAGATGCCCGAATTCTGATTATGGGATTAACTTTTAAAGAAAACTGTCCTGATTTACGCAACACGGGTGTTGTCGACATAATTGAGGAGATGAAGACATATAACACTCAGGTTGATGTCTATGATCCTTGGGCTGATCTTGAAGAAGCTCAGCATGAGTACGGACTTAAATTAATCCGTCAACCTCAAAAAAATACTTACGATGCAATAATTGTTTGTGTAGCACATAGCCAGTTCAAAGACATGGGCGCTGATGGAATTCGTACTTTAGGTAAATCTAATCATGTGCTTTTTGATGTAAAACATGTGTTGCCAAGATTCGATGTAGATGCAAGATTATGATAAAGCGTTTTAGTTGAGGGGGCTTGAATTGAAATGTTTTGCAGTCATAGGAATGGGAAGTATCGCAAAGCGGCATGTTGCTAACTTGAGGCTATTATATCCCGAAGGCAAGATCTTTGTGGTTTCTTCAAGCGGAAAAAATAAAAATGGAATAGCTGGGGCAGATGCGGTTATTGGGATGGATCAACTTATTTCTAGCAACCCTGGTTACGTTGTCGTTGCGTCTCCCGCGCCGTTTCATGTTGATACTGCGAGGATGCTTCTTGAGAGAAATATATCTGTGTTGATTGAAAAGCCGTTGGCATCTACCTATGAAACCTCAGTAGCCTTTGATGATTTCTGTAAACGAAAAAAAGGAGAGGCAAGGGTTGGTGTTGGCTATTGTTTGCGCTTTTTGCCATCAGCTCAATTCGTCAAAGAGTATCTTGAGGGAAATCACTTGGGTGCTTTGTATAACGTTGAATGTAACGTTGGTCAGTATTTGCCGGGGTGGCGAGTAGATAAATCATTTAAAGAATCTGTATCTGCGAGTAAAGCCCTTGGTGGCGGCGCGTTACTCGAGCTAAGCCATGAGCTGGACTTTTTGCTCTGGATGCTTGGTGATTTAACTTTGAAGCACAGTTGGCTTAGAAATACACACGAGTTAGGGTTGGATGTGGAAGAGATCGCTGATTTGATCCTAGTCTCCCAAAAAGGCGTTTACGTTTCTGTTCATCTTGATTTTATTCAAAAATCTACGCAACGAAAATGCGAATTTATCGGCGAAAAGGGGCGTCTGGTGTGGGATTTGGTGGAAAACTCCGTTAAGTTATACCGCTCCAAATTAGTGGAGACTCTTTACCTCGCCGTGGATTATGATAGGAATAAAATGTACGTAGATATGTTAAGGGCATTTGAAAATTTAGAGCGACAAGAGTTTGATAGAATTGCAACTGTGGAATCGTCGACGAAGGTAATGAAGCTTATTGACGAAGCGAAACAATTTAATAAATGGGGTGACATTGCTTGAAAGCTATAGCATTCATATTTGCTCGAGGTGGCTCTAAGGGGTTGCCTCAAAAGAATATTAAACTTTTGGGTGGGAAACCTTTAATTAAGTACTCAATTGAGGTTGCACTTATGACTGCAGATATTGAGCGAGTATTTGTTTCAACTGATGATAATGCAATTGCTGCTGTGGCTAGAGAGTCTGGTGCGGAGGTAATAATGCGTCCTAGCGAGTTGGCGACAGACACAAGTCCAGAATGGTTGTCATGGCGTCATGCAATTGAATATATTCAAAAGGTTTATGGAAGCTTTGACTTGTTTGTAAGCCTTCCAGCTACCAGCCCACTTAGAACTGAGTCTGATGTTAGCTCAGCAATTTCGGCGCTTATCAATCAAGATGCTGATGTTTGTATTTCTATAACCCCGTCTAATCGTAGCCCTTATTTCAATATGGTCAAACAAAAAAATGATGGAACTGTTGAATTAGTCAATATACCTGAATCTGGTGTGTGTCGTCGCCAAGACGCTCCCGAAGTTTTTGATATTACTACAGTAGTTTACACGGCTAAGCCAAACTTCATACTTAATAATAATTCGTTATTTGAGGGCAAGGTAACGAGTGTTTTAATACCGAAAGAGCGAGCAGTTGACATAGATGATATTTATGACTTCATGTTGGCTGAAGCCATTCTGAAGGAAAAAAACAGCCATGCTGGAAAATAAAACAATTTTGGTTGTTGGTGCCGCTGGCTTGCTTGGAGCTAAATTGGTTCATTCCTTGTTGCTACATAAAAGTAGTGTTGTGGCGGCAGATATAGACTTGTTTAGATTGAAAGAAAAATTAAGCGAGAACGGAGTAAATGTTGACGATTCGAGGTTGGTTTTGTCTAGTCTCGATGTAACAGACGAAGCGGCAGTGACAGAGTTTTTTAAAAGTGCACTTAACCTTAGCGGAGCAGTAAATTGTTCTTACCCTCGGAATAAAAAATATGGGGCTCATTTTCACGATGTAAAGCTAAGCGATTTTAATGAAAACATGTCTTTGCATTTGGGCTCTTCATTTTTGTTTATGCAGCAGTCGGCCGCTTACTTCAAAAAGAATCAACAGGTTTTTTCGTTGGTAAATATTGGGTCAATTTATGGTGTTGTGGCTCCTAAATTTGTAGTTTACGACAATACGAAAATGACTATGCCGGTAGAGTATGCAGCTATCAAATCAGCACTACTGCACCTTTCGAAATATGTTGTTTCTTATGTTGGTGACAGTCGGTTTAGAATAAATAGTGTCAGCCCTGGCGGAATATTTGATTCTCAGCCCGAGGAGTTTTTGAAAGCCTATAAGCAACAGACCTTAGGTAAAGGGATGTTGGATGTTGAGGATGTTGTAGGGTCGGTTATCTACTTATTGTCAGATTATTCTCGTTACGTCAATGGTCAAAATATTGTTGTAGACGATGGCTTCGTATTGTAAAAGTTTGGAGATTAAAGTGGCGAAAAAAATTTTCTGGTGCTCAACCTGTTTAAATATGTCAACACGTCCCAGGATTGGTTTTGATAAGCTTGGACGTTGCAATGCTTGCGTTTGGGCGGAAGAAAAAAAGACTCTGGATTGGGGGGCTCGTCAATCTGAATTGAAGGTATTGTTGGATAAATACAGATCATCTAATGGTACGGGGTTCGACTGTGTGGTTCCTGTAAGTGGTGGAAAAGATGGATCTTACGTCGCCTACACTCTTAAGCATAAATATGGCATGAACCCTCTAGCAATCACAGTCAGGCCTGCCTTAAGCCTTGAGTTGGGCGATCAGAACCTGACCAGCTTTATTGGTTCTGGGTTTAATCATATACATATTTCTCCGAATGCAAAGGTAATGCAAAAACTCAATAAGCTTGGTTTTATTGAGAAGGGTTTCCCGTATTACGGATGGCTAATTGCGATAAAGACTGCAGTTATTCAAACCGCTATGAATTTTAATATCCCTCTTATCTTTTATGGAGAAGACGGCGAAGTTGAATATGGAGGCTCTACAGAAAGTAAAAATAATCCTCTCTACGATATTGAGTATATGAAGCGAGTTTATTTTGAAGGCGGTTACGACAAAGTGTTTGACCTTGTACTTGCTGATTCTCAAATTAGCGCTGGCGATTTGGCTTTCTGGCGATTCCCTTCAGAACAGCAGGTAAGAACACATGACTTGGCTTTTACTCATTGGTCCTATTATGAGCCATGGGATTCATATAGAAATTATGTTGTAGCAAAAGAGCATTGCGGATTGAAGGAAAAAGAAGAGGGGACGGCGGGTACTTTCACTAATTTTGCTCAGAATGATCAAGCTTTATATTCCCTGCACGCGTATTTGATGTATTTAAAATTCGGGTTTGGTCGGGCTACTCAGGATGCAGGTATTGAGATTCGCCGTGGTGCGATGACTAGGGATCAAGCGCTTCATTTGGTCTTGGCTTACGACAATCAATATCCTTATGAATTCCTAGACTTGTATCTACAATACTATGAAATGACTAAAGACGAGTTCGATGCGGTCTTGGATAAATATGCGAATAAGGAATTATTTGAGAAGGTGGATGGTATTTGGCAACCCAAATTTACGGTAGGCGAAGAATTCGAAGTATGAAATTAGTAATCGTCGACTATGGAATGGGAAATCTGCGGTCGGTTACCAGCGCGATTCGTTATCTTGGGTATGAACAAGTTGAGATTTCTAATGATCCATTGGTTTTAAGTTGTGCAGACAAGTTGATATTGCCAGGCGTAGGTAACTATGCAAGAGCAATGAGCAGAATTAATGAACTTAATTTGACCGATATTTTACGTAGTCTTGTGTTGGCTGACAGGAAGCCAATATTAGGCATTTGTCTCGGTATGCAATTGATGGGGAAATCAAGCACTGAAGGTGGTTACAACGACGGATTATGTCTGGTCGATGGATCGGTAGAGTCGTTTGAGCTGAAGGGTCTTAAAGTTCCACATGTTGGATACAACCAAGTTGCTCCTTACCCAAATAGTAGACTTTATTCGGGGGTTTGTGCAGAACCTGATTATTATTTCACGCATAGTTTCAGAATGATGTCGCAGAAAGATATAGGTAACACTACCTGTTTTTACGGTGAACGTTTTATTGCTAGTTTTGAAGTGGAAAATATTGCAGGAGTTCAGTTTCATCCAGAGTTGAGTCAAACCAACGGCCTTAAACTTTTGAAAAATTTCATAGAGTTATTTTGATGTTACGAAATCGCCTGATTTTTGGCCTTATCTACAGTAATGGTAGTTTTATGCAGAGTCGAAATTTTCGACTGCAGCGTGTTGGGGATATCAATTGGCTAGAAAAAAATTATAAATTTCAAAAAATATCTTTTTCTTTAGATGAATTGGTGGTTTTTGATGCAACAAAAGGTGCAAAAAATATTGAGAAATTTTCGCAAGTTGTGAGTCAATTGGTGGAAGACGTATTCATTCCAATTGCCGCAGGGGGCGGCATCAGAAAAATTGGAGATGCAGAGCTTCTATTTAATAGTGGTGCAGATAAGGTAATTCTTAATTCACCTCTTTATGATGACCCAAAACTTGCAGAAGAAATTGTAAATCGCTATGGCTCACAAAGTTTGGTTGCGTCAGTTGATTATAAGGTGATAAATGATGTACCTGTTGTGCATATTCATGACGGTGTTACGCCAATCGAAAAATCCTTGGATGATTATTTAACTTATTTAGAGTCTCTCGGCGTAGGAGAAATTATTTTTAATTCGATTGATAAGGACGGCACTGGTTTTGGGTACGACCTTGAAAATATTAAAAAATATGCGAAATCAATCAGTGTACCTTTTATCGTCATGGGTGGTGCAGGAAATAAATTTCATTTAAGTTCTGGTTTGTCGATTGATGGAGTATCTGCTGTCGCAACGGCTAATTTATTTAATTTTATTGGGGATGGATTGCCAATTGCGCGAAGTTACATGTTAGAGCATAACGGAAACCTCGCGAGGTGGGACTAATGTTTGTATTATTTAAAGAAATTTGCAAAAAAATAACTTTTTGCATGCGTGCGGATCGTATTGGTCCCGATATGCCTTTTACTCATTGGAAGTTACATTTTAGGTCTTCGATGACCAAGCTCTGCAAGAAAAAATTTAAATTTTTTGCAGAAGGTGCAGATTTTAGGGCGGGAGCATACGCAGTCTATTGTTCGAATATATCTATTGGAAGAAATGTTGTTGTAAGGCCAGGGACTATGATGTTTGCTGACGAGTTTGCGCAAATTACGATAGAAGATAACGTAATGATGGGGGCTGGAGTACATTTTTATGTGAATAATCACAAGTTTGATCGACGAGATATTCCGTTGATTGATCAAGGTTATTATCCATCCGAAGGAATAACAGTAAAGGAAGGTGCATGGATAGGCGCAAACGCAATTTTGCTACCAGGTGTAGTAATTGGGAGAAATAGTGTAGTGGGTGCCGGATCTATCGTAACGCAAAGCGTCCCAGATTTTGCAGTTGCAGTTGGTTCGCCTTGCAAAGTAAAGCGTTTTATTGAAGAGCAGGGATTAGCTTAGTTGAGACATTTTTTAAAGAAAATTTTCATCTAAATTAAATGCTTTGTAGTTTATGAATATTATTTGTGTTTCTTTTTGAAAAGATCACAAGCATTTTCTTTTAGAGCAAAAAAGATTAATTGATCAACATAGGTGTAAGTGTGAATAATATCCTAAGTACGCAAAAGGCAATGTCAGAAATAGATGTCGCTGTAGTCGGTGTAGGGCGAATGGGCGTAAGACATATACAAGCGATAAAAAATCTAGGGATGAATTTAATTGCAGTTGCTGATATTTCGCCAGCTTCACTGAATTCGGCATCTTCGAATTTTGATGTTAAGACTGAGAATTGTTTTTTGGATGCGGAAGAAATGTTGCATGTCACTAAGCCAAAGGCGTTGGTAATTTCAACAACTGCACCATCACACGCCAAATTGGTTTGTTTGGCTGCAGAGTTGGGGGTTAAGTATATTTTATGTGAAAAGCCTATGGCTTGTTCTTTAGAAGAAGTAGCTTTAATGCAAGCTGCTTGCAAGAAAGCAGGAGCGCTATTGGCGATAAATCATCAAATGCGTTTTATGCCTCATTATAATCGTGTCAAGGAACTTGTTTCTTCCAAAGAGCTTGGTCCTTTGTCGAGTGTTATAGTTGCAGGATCGAATTTTGGATTGGCAATGAATGCGAGTCACTACTTTGAAATGTTTAGATACATCACTGACTCATATATCTCCAAATTAAGAGCTTGGTTTGAAGCTGTTGAACTTGAGAATCCGCGAGGGCCCGAGTTTAAAGATTGTTCTGGCCGAGTCCTCGCCCAAAATGACCTTGGGGTTTCCTTGTATATAGATTTTTCTGCTGCTGCTGGGCATGGTTTGCAGTTAGTTTTTATTTGTCGCAATGGACAAATATCAGTTGACGAAATTACTGGTGATATTCGTGCTTCTGTTCGTAAAGAAGAGCATCGAAATGTATCGACCTCTCGATACGGTATGCCTGCTGATGTTTCCAACTTTACAGTCGAACCTACCGATACGGTCGCACCAACTATGGAATTGTGGCTTGCTATGATTAGAGGCAGTGATTTCCCAGATGGAAATGTTGGTGCCTATGTAATTAATTGTCTTGTTGCTGCACACTATTCAAATGCAAAAGGCGGAGCAGAGATCTTAGTTGGCGGAGCACAAGAGAATCCAAGTCATAAATATAAATGGGCTTAGGCGGATTAACAAAATGAAGAAATGGAAAGTTGCAATTGTTGGCGCTGGATACATGGCTCGCGAACATGCTAGAGCATTTGCATCATTGGAAAATGTTGAAATTGTAGGTATTTGTAGTCGTACCGTTTTGCGTGCTGAAGAGTTGGCGATAAATTTTCAGACAAAAGTGTTTGGCAATATTGCAGAAATGTATGATCAGACACGAGCTGATCTCGTTGTGGTAGCAGTGAACGAACTCTCGATGTTAAATGTGTGCATGGAGTGTTTTAATTATCCGTGGTTATGTTTTCTTGAAAAACCTGTTGGTATTGACTTGAAAGAGGCAGAGAAAATTTTAACTGCAGCATGCGGCACAAATACTCGAGCATTTGTGGCGTTAAATCGGCGTTCATATTCCTCCACGCGACAAGCTCTTGAAAAGGTGCAGCAACATGATGGTGTGAGGTTGATCTCAATCACCGATCAACAAGATATGGTTGCTGCAAGAGAGTACAGAACTCCAGAGGCAGTCGTACGTAATTTCATGTACGCAAATTCTATACATTTAATTGATTATTTGTCCCTCTTTGGGCGTGGTGATGTTGTTAATGTAGAGTCCACCTTGCCCTGGAATCAAGATAGTCCTGGTTTCGTTGTCTCTACCATACATTTTTCAAGTGGTGATGTAGGTGTGTATCAGGCCGTTTGGGATGGGCCAGGCCCTTGGTCGGTTTCCGTTACCAATTCTGGTGTGCGTGTGGAAATGCGGCCGCTTGAGTTTCTGTCGGTACAATGTCGTGGTGAACGTAAATCCTTGCCCATTTCCCCCGATGAAATTGATAGTCAATTTAAACCTGGTTTGCATTATCAAGCAGAGCAGCTGATTGATGCTCTGGATGGGAAACAAACTGATCTGGCTTCGCTTGAAGAATCGGTTCGTTCGATGAGATTGTGTGCTGCCATATATGGATTGGATTAGTTTTAATATGCAATCAAGTTGGTGCTTTCTAGAGAGTTTTAAGTTGAATATAGTAAAACTGTGATTTGTTATTTTGAGCGTAATTTTTTGGTTCGATAGATGAGTTGGAGTTTTTTAATTTTTGATTGGACAGATAATAAATGAAGACATTTTTTATAGCGGAAGCTGGGGTTAATCATAATGGAAGTGAAGAGCTTGCTTTACAACTTGTAGAGACAGCAAAGAAGTGCGGAGCTGATGCCGTAAAATTTCAAACGTTTTCGGCAGACAAACTTGTTCAAAAAGGTGCTGCCAAAGCCGAATACCAAAAAGATGCAACTGGTTCAGGTGATCAGTATTCAATGCTTAAAAAGTTGGAAATGTCAGAGGAGCTGCATCTTAAGCTTGTTAAGCGATGCGAAGAATTAAATATTGAATTTATGTCTACACCCTTTGATGAAGAAGCTGCCAATTTTCTGGTAAGCATTGGAATGAAACATATCAAAGTTCCTTCAGGTGAAATTACAAATCATCCATTTTTATCCTTTTTAGCAAAAAAAAATCTACCCATTATTTTGTCAACTGGAATGGCGACTTTAGATGAAATTGTTGACGCAGTAAATGTTATCAAGCGAGAAAGGGAGTTGAGTACATTTAATGCTCCACTTGATTCAATTCTCACAATACTGCATTGCACTTCGAATTATCCTGCGGCTTTAGAAGATGTCAATTTGAGAGCAATGAATACAATTAGAGAGAAAACGGGGCTCCCAGTAGGATATTCCGATCATACTTTGGGAATTACCGTCTCTACCGCGGCGGTTGCAATGGGCGCAACGGTAATTGAAAAACATTTTACATTAGATCGCAATCTACCGGGGCCTGACCAAAAAGCATCTCTAGAACCATCAGAATTAAGTGCACTAATCTCGCAAATTCGTGACGTTGAAAAAGCCTTGGGCTCGCCGGTTAAACAACCCAGTGAAAGTGAGTTGCCGATTCGTGCTCTTGTTAGAAGAAGTGTTACTTTGATAGGTGACATGAAAATTGGCCAAACGATAAGTGAGAGGGATGTGCAACTACTTAGACCAGGAAATGGCATACCTCCAATGGATTTACACAAGGTAATTGGTCGCCAATTGCAAAAAAATATTGAAGGTGGTTCTACCTTGCAATGGTCGGATTTGAAATGATGCAAGACGTCCGTAAAATTTGCTATTTGTCAGGTACCCGCGCTGACTTTGGTTTGATGAAGTCGGCATTGTGTGCGATTAATGATAGTCCATCTTTTTCGTTGACGATAATTGCTACAGGTATGCACCTCTCGGCAAAGTTTGGGAATACCATCAACGAAATTAAAGCGGCTGGTTTAAATGTTGCCGCTGAAATTCCAGTTCCGATTGAAACAATGACGGGCTCTGAGATGGCTCATAATATAGCGAAGATTCTTGATGGCTGTGTTTCTGCTTTAGAAGAAATTAAACCTGACATGTTAATGATTTTAGGTGATAGAGGGGAAATGCTCGCCGCTGCACTTGCAGCAATTCATTTGAATATTCCGGTAGTACATATTCATGGTGGTGAGCGTTCAGGTACTGTTGATGAGCCTGTACGTCATGCGATCAGTAAGCTTTCACATTTTCACTTTGTTTCCACTTTGGAGGCGCATGACCGCCTTATTAAAATGGGTGAACTAAAGCAAAATATTTATATTACGGGTGCGCCAGGCTTGGACGGACTGAAAAAATTGGTAACCTACGATCGTGAAGAATTATTTAATGAGCTGCAATTGGATTTAAATAAGCCGGTGTCATTATTGGTTTTTCATCCTGTTTTGCAAGAAGCTGATTTGGCTGGTGAAGCTGCGACCAGCATTTTAAATTCTTTAATAAACAGAAATGTGCAAGTAATTGCGTTGAGGCCGAATTCGGATGCTGGAAGTGTTGAGATTCTAAAAGTATTGGAAGCTTTTAAGGGTAATAATTTTGTTAGAGTTGTAACCCACTTTCCTCGAGAGAAATTTGCTTCTTGGATGGCTGCCGCAGATCTTATGATCGGAAATTCAAGTGCAGGAATAATTGAGGCTGCTTCATTTGGGATTCCGGTTATTAATGTTGGCTTGCGTCAAAACCTACGCGAGCGAAATATAAATACAATTGACGTTGGCTTAAATAGTAAAGATATAGAGATCGCCATTGATAGTGCGTTAAATCATAGACGATATGATTCTGTGAATGTGTATGGTGATGGAAAAACTACCACTAAAATTTTAGCCTTGTTAGGTAGGCTTCCACTTGATAAGTACGTACTTTATAAAACAAATGCATACTAAATTATTATTTTTGGTCGGTGCTGGTGGCCACGGAAAAGTCGTTCTTGATGCGATATTTCTTAATGGCTTTCTAAAAGACAGCATCCGTGTAACAGACGGTTCAGATTCTCTTCGTGACACAATGTTTTTGGGATGTCGTGTTCAAGTTCCGGCAATATCAAACGATATGAGCGAACAGCTATTTCATTTGGCAATTGGAAACAGTGAGGCGAGAGAAAATTTATTTGTTGAATTAAAAAAAATAAATGCTACTCCACGCACTATCCTGCATCCAATGGCATCAATATCTCAGTTTTCAAAAATTTATGAAGGTGTTTTTGTGGCGGCAAAAGCAGTTATAGCCGCTAACTCAGTGATAGGGCAATGCACGATTGTTAATCACGGAGCCATTGTTGATCATGACTGTGTTGTAGGTAATTTTTCACATGTGGCCCCTAATGCAACACTCGCTGGTGGCGTAACTATAGGCTCTCACGTACTTATTGGTGCTGGCGCTAACGTTCTTCCAGGTATAACAATTGGAGACCATGCAATTATTGGTGCTGGTGCTGTGGTTACTGAAAATGTTAATTCGGGAGAAACTCGTGTTGGAGTTCCCGCAATATTAAAAACTAGGAGTTAACGTGGTAGATATCAGAGATATTTCTGTTAATCGTAAAATGAGTCTTCGCACTGCTTTGTCAATGTTAGATAAAACTGCATTAGGACTGCTTTTACTAGTGGGTGAGGACGGCAAGTTTGAGAGAACTGTCACTGATGGAGATATTCGGCGATTGTTTCTTTCGGGGGCTCAGATTGACGATACCTTAGAGTCTCTTCCAAAGATAAATTCTCGTGTTGTCCCAGAAGGTACATCGCGCCGTGATGCGTTGAATTTGATGAATCAAAATGTTATTAGTCATTTGCCGGTCGTTAATCGATTGGGGCAAGCAGTAGCAATTTTGGATCGCAAAGAGATCGATGGGCAGATTTTACTGTCGACTCCTCACATGGGCGATTTTGAAAAAGAATTTGTTGATGAAGCATTTCGCACTAATTGGATTGCTCCTCTTGGGCCCAACGTCGACGCTTTTGAAAAGGAGATCGCTGAGTTAGTTGGTGTAAAACATGCGGCTGCGCTTAGTTCCGGGACTGCGGCAATACATTTAGCGCTACGATTGCTAGGAGTTGGTGTAGGTGATTTAGTGTTTTGTTCTACTCTCACATTTGCAGCCAGTGCTAACCCAATTATCTATCAAAATGCCGAGCCTGTATTTATCGATTCCGATGACGAGAGTTGGAATATGTCTCCTATTGCTCTCGAAAAAGCATTTGATTGGGCTAAAAAGCAAAATAAACTTCCAAAGGCTGTGATAGTTGTAAATTTATATGGTCAAAGTGCAGACATGGATGTACTGATTGGGATTTGTAAAAAGTATTCCGTTCCTGTGATTGAAGATGCCGCTGAATCTTTGGGGGCAAAATACAAAGGTAAATCGAGTGGTACATTTGGAGATTTAGGAATTTATTCTTTTAATGGCAATAAAATAATTACCACGTCTGGCGGCGGGATGTTGGTTTCTAATAATAAGGATTATATTGAAAAAGCGAGATTTCTTGCAACTCAAGCGCGAGATCCTGCACCCTATTACCAACACTCTGAGCTTGGTTTTAATTATCGGATGAGTAATATACTGGCAGGTGTTGGCCGGGGGCAATTGAAAGTTCTTGAAGAAAGAGTCAATTCACGCAGATCAATTTTTGCGAGATATAGGGAGGGACTATCTGATGTTAATTCAATTGAGTGGATGCCAGAGCCTGAGTGGAGTTACTCCACGCATTGGCTTTCGGCTATGTGTATTAAAGGGGCCGAGCGAGAAGGCAGAGCATTAGAAGTTATAAATAAATTATACTCAAATTTAATTGAAGCTCGCCCCTTGTGGAAGCCAATGCATTTGCAGCCATTTTACAGCAAGTATAATTACTTTACTCATGGACAAAGTTCCGTTTCTGACAGGCTTTTTCAATCGGGTATTTGCCTGCCATCCAGTTCAAATATGTCTGATAAAGATTTGGATAGAGTTATTGATGAATTAAGAAAGTATTTTCACTAGAATCCGCACCATTTTGACAAGGAGCTTTTCTATGTTTGATCATAGAGCAATTAAATCTGTTGTCTACAAACTCACTATTATGGTTGCAGTATCATTATTTTCTGCATGTGGTGGAAACAACAGCAATGTGTCGTCCAGTAGCCTAAGCTCCAATACCAGCCTTGGCAATAGCGAGAGCTCCGTAAGCAGCACAGAATCAACTTCAAGTAGCATTTACTCAACTTCAAACTCCAGTAGTAGCATTGCAAACGAAGTTAATGTTGTAATTAATTATCCTACTACTATATCAATGGTTGGCGAAGATAACATTACAATTTATGGAAGTATTGACAGCACAGACAAAGACATAGGGCTTTTAACCGTAAATGGCGTTGCTGCAACTACTCTTGATAATTTTGCCAATTGGAAAGCAACTGTTCCGTTGGTTATTGGCTACAACACACTTCAAATTGATGTTGATGGAATCAACGTTGCCCATATTGTTGTACGCCGATATACAACACGAATTCCTCCAGAGCATCCTGAACGTCAGCAATCTTTCTATTACGAACCAGAGGGTCTTGTTCTAAATGAATTGACCAGTCAGCTACTTTGGATTGATAAACACCATAAGGGCTTGGTTGGCGTAGATTTAAATACAGGAGCGAGTAGTGTTCTCTTTCCAAACATTAGCAATATAATTACGCCAACCGATCTTGTACTGGACGCCACAAATAACAAATTATTTGTAACGGATTCTGGATCGCGAGCGGTACTTGAAATTGATCTCAGTAATGGTTCACACAGAATAGTTTCAGCGCAAGGTATTCCAGATGATGCTAATTTATTGATTAATCCGCAAGCTTTAGTGCTGGATAGTTCCAACAACCGTATATTAGTAGTAGATTCAAACTCTGTGATCGCAGTAAGTTTGGATAATGGTGTCCGTACAATTATTTCCAATATCTTGAACTCAGATAATGGTACTGAGTTTATGAATCCTACTGATATGATTCTTGATCAAACAAATGAACGAGTCATAATTTCAGATTATGATACTGGCTCGCTAATTGCCGTTAATCTAATTAATGGAGCACGCGAAAATTTAGCTTCAGGTGTGAATTGGGCAACAGATTTGGTGCTGGATACTGACGGGGAACGCGTCTTTGTTCTTAGCAGTCGAATAGAAATTGCGGTTGTTAATCCAATAAGTGAAGCAAGTATAACTTCTGTCAATTTAGATCTAACCAAAGAATTGGTTTTTACTAATTTTGGCCCGCGATGGTTTATAGATTTTCTAGGTCGATACCGAGATATTTGGCCTCATGCAAAGCCCGCAGGAATGGTGCTCGATAGCCAAAATCGCCGATTGTTTGTTGTTGACGAGGTAAATGGTGTTTTTATAGTGCAGTTAGATAGTTTAGAAAAGGCTCACCTATTTAAGTGATTGCTTGATTTGAAAACGATGCGTGTCTGCTTGCTAACTTAGGTCGGTTTGGATTTCTACAATGGTGAAGTCAAAATATTTTTCAAATAAGTTTTTATACACATGTGTTCCGATATTGGTGTCATAGCTTGGCATATTTTTCTTGGGGGAGGATTAAGTGATATTCATTCATGATAGCGCAATAGTTGATGAAGGAGCTGTAGTTGGTGATTTTACTTCGATTTGGCATTTTGCTCATGTGGAAGGGAAGGCTGTGATTGGTGAAAATTGTAACCTCGGTCAAAATGTGTATGTTGGAAATTCTGCAATTGTGGGTAATGCATGTCGACTTGGAAATTCAGTTTCGGTTTTTTCTCATGTAGAACTTGAAGACTTTGTATTTTGTGCACCTTTTATGGTGTTTACTCACATTGGATTTCCAAGAGCAAATGTAAATAGAAGAGGTGTTTTCAAAAAAACCTTAGTTCGAAAAGGCGTCACGTTGGGAGCGAACTCAACAGTTGTACCGGGTCTCACGATCGGAGAGGGGACTTTTCTTGCGGCAGGCTCAACGCTTACAAAAAACACCTTGGATTGGAGTTTAATGATCGGTTCCCCCGCGAGACATATTGGCTGGGTAAGTGCATTTGGTGAGAAAATAGATCTGCCTTTGTCAGGGATTGGTACTTGGAAATGTAAACATACTGGAGATATATATCATTTGAACGCCGAGATTCTGACTCGAGAGCCAGGACCTGTCGATATGTTGTCCTATAAGAGTGGACAAAAATTAGAGCGGTTAACCTGTTTGGAGTAATTGTGAATGCTAAATGTTTTGTATCTTGACGGTGTTGGACCTTTTGGTGGGGCTTCAAGAAGTTTGTTTGAGGCGGTAAAGGTATTGAGTGGAAAATCAGTCAATGCTTACTTTCTCGTCGCTAGGGGAACAGCGTCAGATTTTTATAGTACTGTGGCGAAAGATATTATGACCACTGTCGGACTTACGAGATTTGATAATACTCGCTACAGTTACTACAGAAAACTTCGTTGGATTGTTTTATTGCGCGAAGTGTTTCATATTCCATTCATGTTTTTAAGTTTGAGGAAAGCAAAAAAAAAATGGGGTAACAGCATTGATTTAATACATGTAAATGAAATTACGGAAATTATTCCAGGTCTACTTGCGAAATGGATGTTTAAAGTTCCTTTGGTGATACATGTGCGATCTCTCCAGCGAGAAGACGAAAAATCCATTAGATGCAAGTATATTAATTGGGCATTATTGAAATATGCAGATGCAATAATTGCTATCAATGAAAACACTCGAGCTACGTTGCCTAAAGATATGAATGTTGACGTTGTTCAAAACTCGTTTACGTCTCAGCCATCGAAAAATCCTGACCTGTCTATGCTGCAAAAGTTAAATGCATTGAGATCTCACACAGTTAAGATTGGTTTTGTTGGGAATCTTCAAGTCTCTAAAGGTCTTTATGATTTGCTGGAAGCAGCGAGAATTGTTTTGAGCAAGAATAAGAATGTAGATTTTGTCATTGTGGGTGGTGATGCAAATAGATTTGTAGGCTTTAAGCAGTGGGTTCTTGAGTTATTAGGATTAGCTCAAGACGTTCGCAAAAATTTAACTGAAAAAATAGCATCATATGAACTACAAAGTAGTTTCCATTTGCTTGGGGCTACAACAGATATACAGCCCGTTTACGAAATGATAGATGTAGTTTGTTTTCCATCACATTATGACGCACCAGGCCGACCTGTATTTGAAGCTGCTTTCTCTGCAGTACCAAGTATTGTTTGCGTTACGCATCCTAAATCTGACACCCTAATTGACTACGAAACCGGCATTGCAATTCCTGCAAAAGATCCGGAAAAGTTGGCAGCAGCGATTCTATTTTTTGTGGAAAACCCGAAAGAGATCGTGAGAATGGGAAAATGCGCGGCCAAATTGGCAGAAGAAAATTTCTCTCCCGCGTGTAATGCTGCCAGGCTCCTTACGATTTATAATCGAATTTCTAAAGATGGAGATTCGGGTGAGTAATGGTAAGCCAACCTTCTTAAAATCAGGACTGATTTACACTTTTGCCAATATTGCAACAGCTGCAGTGCCGTTTCTGCTTTTGCCACTTCTGACCAGAGTTCTTACGCCCACGGAATACTCTAGTGTAGTAAATTTTTCGTTATTGGTAACACTTTTCGCAGCATTCGCTGGACTAAATGTGCACGGAGCTTTGAGTGTAATTTGGTTTAAGCAAGGAAGGGAAGAATTTCCGTCTTTCGTTTTTACCGCGGTTGTATTGGCAGTTGCCAGTACCGCGATCATGATGATACTTCCTGTCCTAATCTTTGACTCTG
>CBFGPN010000006.1:0-55835 GCA_965650675.1 uncultured Cellvibrio sp. | reverse complement strand
CTCGCAAACCCTTTTTCAAGGCCCCCTTGGTGAGGGCGCGCACTATACGAAGATCGCCTTTTCGCTGCAACTTATTTTTGAAAAGATTTTGAAAATAGTCAGGATTTGACCAGTTAGCAAACAAACAGGTGAAAAATCACACCACCTCAACCAAGTGATACTTTTTCTTACCCAACTTAACCAGATAAAAACGATTAAACACTGCCGCAGACGCCGCAAAGACCTCAGCGGATTTCATATTGTCATCCATTGATTTGGCCACACCATTCACAAAAACCGCACTGCGAGCCAATGCATCTTTAATCTGTTTTCCAGACTCAGCCATGCCCGCATCAACCAGAATTTGCGTCAGAGGAAGATCAAACCCGGACCTTTGCAGCTGTGAAGACGGCAAGCCGTCTTGCTGCAACTGCAAATAGTCCGCTTCAGTGAGCGATGAAATATCATCACTAAATAGCGCCTGAGTTATACGCTTGGCGGCATCAAGCCCCGTATCACCGTGCACCAGTCGCGTCATTTCTTCTGCCAATACTGACTGCGCCTGAGGCTTGGATTGAGATGCCTTGTCTTCCGCTTCGATTTGCGCAATTCGCTCTACCGACAAAAAGGTAAAATAACGAAGAAACTTATAAACATCTGCGTCAGCGGTCGACAACCAGAATTGATAGAAGGCGTAAGGGGATGTTTTTTTCGCATCCAGCCAGATAGTGCCGGATTCGGTTTTGCCAAATTTGGTTCCATCAGCCTTGGTTACTAATGGCATAGTCAAACCGAATACCTGAGCAGAATGCAGGCGACGGGTTAAATCTATACCGCCAGTAATATTACCCCACTGATCACTGCCGCCAATTTGCAAGGTGCATTGGTTACGCTGATAGAGCTCGGCAAAATCGTAAGACTGCAACAACATATAAGTAAATTCAGTAAACGAAATTCCTTCACCCTCACGCTCAATTCGCTGCTTGACAGATTCCTTGTTGATCATGTTGTTGACAGAAAAATGCTTGCCTACATTACGCAAAAAATCGAGCACATTCATATTGCCAACCCAATCCAGATTGTTGACAACTTCAGCCGCGTTTTCGCCGCAATTGAAATCAATAAATCGACTGACCTGACTCCGGAGCTTATCAACCCAGCTGGCAACCACATCCGGCGTATTGAGCTTTCGTTCTTGTGCTTTAAAACTGGGGTCGCCAATTAATCCTGTTGCCCCGCCTACAAGCGCTATTGGCTTATGACCCGCCAACTGAAAACGCTTCAACATTAATAGAGGGACCAGACTGCCGATATGCAGACTATCCGCCGTGGGATCAAAGCCACAGTAGAGGGTGCGTGAACCAGAAGCCAAATGTTGAGCGAACGCATCACCCCCAGTGGTTTGCGCAATCAACCCCCTCGATTCCAATTCATCCAGAAATTGTTTGTCTATTGTGGATGCGGACATAAACCTGCCTCAAGCAAAAAGTTATTTCGGTCGGGAACAAAAGGCGGCAAAGATACCTCAAAACCCATCGTTTTCAAGCGGCAACCGGGTTAACTTAAGAGTTTGTTTAAGTTTGGGCTGTTAACTCGTTGATTTTCTGCTATAAATGCCTTTTATCTTTTACCAATAAATAATTATTGTGTGGTCAATAATGCCGAAGAAGGGTCATCCTTACAGTAGTTTGCGCGCGCTTGTTCTAACATCCATGCCTCGCCGTCATTTGATTGCTTCGGCTGTTCTGGTTGTTTTGCTATTGTCCGTAACCTTTTTGATGCCGGATGAAACGGCAACTCCCAAACCCATCGAGATACCCGTACAAACCGAGATTTTTCCCCAAGCACAGATACTTCCCGAAATTCGTCAAGACGTAGAAACACAATTCATCGAGCACCACACAGCAGAACCTGCACTACCGGTAGGCCCACAATGGAAAGAATATCAAATCCAGACTGGTGACAACCTGTCGATCCTGTTTCGCCGTGCAGGTCTTAATGATAAAGATATTTACGAATTGACCAGCAATGCACCTGAAGCCAAAGATTTACGACGAATTCGCCCAGGACAAACACTGTCTTTTCTAGTTGAGGAAGGAAAATTACAAGGCCTCAAATATTCCATCAATCAGCTGGACAACCTCAGTTTTACCCGCACGGAAGGGAAAACCTTTTTGACCGAGAAGCTGAGTTTAAAGCCCGACTCAAAACTCACTTTCCACCAGGCCTCAATCACCAGCTCGTTGTTTATGGCAGGGAAAAGAGCTGGAATTCCCAATAGTTTAACCATGGATCTCGCCAATATTTTTGGCTGGGATATAGATTTTGCTCTTGATATCCAAAAAGGCGATTCATTCAAAGTTATGTATGAAGAGTTGTATCTTGAAGACAAAATGATTGGCACCGGGAAGATTCTGGCTGCCGAATTCACCAACGCAGGGAAAACATACAAAGCAGTTCGTTACACCGACAAAGAAGGCAATACCAATTACTACAGTCCCGATGGAAAAGGGATGCATAAAGCCTTTTTGCGTTCCCCCATTGAGTTTGCCCGCATCAGCTCACACTTTAGTTTGAGCCGAAAACATCCCGTTCTACATATTATTCGTGCGCACAAAGGAACTGATTATGCTGCCGCTCGCGGAACTCCTATTCGTGCAACCGGTAATGGAAAAATTTCTTTTGCAGGCAGAAAAGGCGGATATGGAAATTGTATTGTGGTGCAGCATGGTCAAGGTATCCAAACACTTTATGGGCACATGAATGGTTTCGCAAAAGGAATGAGGGTTGGCAGCAAGGTCAGTCAAGGGGATGTGATAGGTTATGTAGGATCAACCGGCTTGGCTTCAGGACCTCATTTGCATTACGAATTTCATATGAATGGCCAGGTCAGAAATCCGGTGACCGTGCCGCTACCCAAATCAACAGGTATTGCACAAAGTGAAATGGCTCTGTTCACAGCAACCACCGGACCTCTTTTGGCAAAGCTGAACCAGCTGGGCGCGTCACAACTGGCCATGACGGAAACCCAATCACCAGTTCACTAATATGAACCCTGAATCCACTTACTATATCGGCATAATGTCAGGTACCAGTGCTGATGCAATTGACCTGACGTTGATTAACACTCACCCCCGAATCAGTCTTTTATCCAGCCACTCCAAACCCATTTCCAGCGAACTGCAAAAAGAAATTCATCGTCTCGCCGACCCATCTCAAAACGCCTCAATTGACCAATTAGGAGAGCTGGATCAAAGACTGGGAAATGCTTTTGCTGAAGCCGTACTGGAGCTTTTGGATAAAACCCGAATACCCGCTCAGCAGATAGCTGCTATAGGCAGCCACGGTCAAACTGTAAGGCACAGACCTTGCGGGAAATACCCGTTTACCTTGCAAATTGGCGACCCCAATATTATCGCTGCCCATACAGGTATCACCACAGTCGCCGACTTTCGTCGAAGGGATATGGCGGCAGGTGGACAAGGAGCACCGCTGGTCCCGGCATTTCATCAAGCAATTTTTTCCAGCAATAAAATTGATCGGGCTATAGTGAATATTGGCGGCATGGCGAATATTACCTGGCTACCAACATCGCAGCAGCAATCAGTAATCGGTTTCGATACAGGGCCAGGTAATGTGTTATTGGATGAATGGATTCAGCAACATTTGCAACAACGTTTTGATTCAAATGGCGATTGGGCCGCGCAAGGAAAATTGAATCAAACTCTATTAAATTTATTATTGGCAGAGGATTTTTTTCAGCGAACTCACCCAAAAAGCACCGGCAGGGAAATGTTTAATTTGAGTTGGCTGCGCGACCATTTGGAAAAGATTGAAGGATTTATTTCGCCGGTTGATGTACAGCGCACACTCGTCGAACTTACAGCCAAAAGTATTGCAGATTCCATTCAACAATTAAGCGCAGATCAAAAAGAAATTTTTATTTGCGGTGGCGGCGCATTCAATCAATTGCTGATACAACGTTTGCAAAGTTTATTATCACCCCATCCAGTCAGCTCAACAGCCGCATTAGATATAAATCCACGATGGATAGAAGCCATGGCATTTGCCTGGCTAGCCTACCAACGTATGCACAATAAAACCGGGAACATTTGTACAGTCACAGGAGCTAAAAGCACGAGTGTTTTAGGGGCAATTTATTTCGGAGGTTAAATCGAGAACGAAGACCCACAACCACAGGTGCTGGATGCATTCGGATTTTGAACCACAAATTTCGAACCCTGTAAGCCTTCTTCGTAATCAACCCGGGCACCAACCAGGTAGGGATAACTCATTGCATCGACAACAACTTTAATCCCGTCTTTTTCAACAACCGAATCATCTTCAGCCAGTGCTTCATCGAAGGTAAAACCATATTGGAACCCGGAACAACCACCACCGGTGACATAGACTCGCAATTTTAAATCCGGGTTATCTTCTTCCTCAATTAAACTGCGAACTTTAGCCACAGCAGAATCGGTGACCTGCATAACCTGAGGAATATAAACTTCAGCACCACCAACCATGACAACTCCGTAAAACGAATGACTTGAAGAGGATTATCTTCAAGCCTGAGTAAAACAGTCAACTATTAAATCAGCCAGGAACCGGCTCAGCGAGCTTTTTCTTATTGCCAAGATCAACTGATTTGGTATCTGTCTGGGTGCTAACCATGCTGCCGTTCACCTGCGCACCTTTTACCATCTGGATAGAATGATAATGAACCGAACCTTTGACTACTCCCTTAGCGGCCATTTCCAGTTGCTTGCTGGAATAGACATTCCCGGTTACCGTGCCGTTCACTATCACTACCGGAACACGAATATCGCCCTCTACCACACCTGTATCCGCAATCACCAGACGGGCATCTTTTTCACCATCAGCAAAAAGATTACCAATCACCTTTCCCTCCAACTGCAATTCACCGGAAAAGGACACATCGCCTTTGATATGAGTTGTGCGGGAAATCAGGGTGTGAGTATTTGAAAATGCCATTTTTTTGCCTATGTGTTGGAAGTTGATGTAGGTGGAGCTTTGGGCCATTCCACTTGGCCATCGACACGTGTGGCATCGCGTTTGGGTGATGTCACTTGCAGTTCGATACGGTTTGGAGCAAATCCTTGAGGGAGCATGACATCTACCTCAATATTTTGGAAAATTTTAAAGCTCAATGGAATAATTTCTGTGAGCGCAGACTCATTCTCCTTGATTACAGCTAACTGATGTAAAGGATATTTTTTCTCTTTACCTGCTTCACGTCCAACAATTAACCAACGTAATTCGCCTTCAAAATCATCCTCTCCTTCTGACAATTTTTGTATGGCTAATTTTAGATGAAATAAATTTTCTTGTTCACCCGACACAACGGAAAATGCGCCAATATTAATACCTTTTGGATTTCGGTAATCGCGCGCCAACATCATGCGGTACACAGCAATACTCCGTTCAAGCTCACCGATTTTCTCTTGTTGTTGCAACACTTGTTTGCGCACAGATTCTGTCGCCTGATGATCCACATCTGCTGTCACCTGAAAATGTGTCAGCTGTTCCTGATATGCTTGATTTGCTGTTCTCAAGCCTTCCATTTCTGCACGCAACTCACTGGCTTGCTCTGGTGACAACAAGGTTTTTCTCTCATCAAAAATTGTGTATTGACGAACTGCCAATACGATTGCGAGGACTAACAATAGAATCATCGCCCTGTTTATCATGGTTTTAATCGGGCGATGGGGAACCACTTTCATGCGATGTACGGTTGTAGGTTTGACGTTTTGCATTGTTATAACCCTGTCTTGTTATGTTTCTTCAATTTTTTAAGATCTATTGCATGAGGCCATCTATGGCAAGAGTGCAACAATATCCAGTCCGGCTTTTTCATCAAACCCAAACATAATATTCATATTTTGTACTGCCTGCCCCGATGCGCCTTTGGTGAGATTATCGATGACCGACAATACCACAACCGTATCGCGCGATTGCGGACGCAATACCGAAATGCGGCACACATTCGAGCCTTTTACACTGCGTGTTTGCGGCAATTCCCCAGCGGGCAACACATCGACAAAAGGTTCGTTGGCATAACGTTTTTCATAGAGTGATTGCAAATCCGGAACTGAATTTGCGTCCAGCAAATTGGCATACAGCGTGGCGTGTATTCCACGAATAATTGGCAACAAATGCGGGACAAACGTTAAATTAACCGGCGCCACACCTTTAGGTTGTACATCGCGTAAACCCTGTTCAATTTCCGGTAAATGCCTGTGCCCGGCAACACCATAAGCTTTAAAACTATCGCTGATTTCCATCAATAAATTATCAATTTTTGCCTGACGGCCAGCACCGCTGGCTCCGCTGGCAGCATTGGCAATCAACCGTGCAGGGTCCACCAGATTATTTTCCAGCAAAGGAATAAAACCCAATTGGGTTGCAGTGGGATAACAACCGGGACATGCAATTAATTTTGCATTTTTAATGGCCGCACGATTCACTTCCGGCAATCCATAAACTGCCTGTTCAACCAAATCCGGTGCTGCGTGCGGCTGGTGATACCACTTCTCCCATAAAGGCACATCGCGAATTCTGAAATCCGCCGAAAGATCGATAATACGGGTATTGGTTTTCATCAAAGCCGGCATCATGCTTTGTGCCACTCCATGAGGGGTGGCGAAAAAAACTACATCCAATTTGGATAATTGATCAACATCCGGCTCAACAAACGCCAGATCAATATGACCGCGCAGGTTGGGGTAAATATCAGCGACTTTTATTCCGGCTTCTGCGCGTGAAGTAATCACACTCACGTCAACATGGGGATGATTAGCCAACAAACGTAACAATTCCACGCCTGTGTAACCTGTCGCACCAACGATACCTGCTTTGATCACACCAAACCTCCATCAATATTCAAGTTTGCTTCAAGGATAGACTCTGGGTATGGTAAGCGCCTGAGTCAACGAAAGAGAGCTATCATAAAAGCCTTAACCATAAATCGAAAGTAAAAGCTGCCTCTTTCCTGCAGCCGATAAAAACAGGTAATCCCGAGTGTCTTCTGAGCCCTCACCCAAAAGCATCAGCACCCGACTGAATCGCCACACTGAATTTATTCGCGACCAGATGGCCTCGATTGATTCTCTCCCCTTGTTAACCTTGTTGGGGTTGATCACAGGGGTATTGGCGGGCGGTGTAATCGTCCTGTTCCGCTGGGCAGTTGAACTGCCCCTGGGTTATTTCCTGCCAGGGGATTTTGAAAACTTTGAAGCTGTGAGTTCATGGTTACATTTTGTCTTGCCTTTTTCAGGCGCAGTGTTGCTTGGATTAATTCTGCAAAGGGTGGATAAACGCCATCATGCGGCTGGTATCGGCCATGTAATGGACAGACTGCAAAACCATCAGGGGCGTATGCCTTTGGGAAATTTTGTCACGCAATTTTTTGGCGGTGCTTTGTGTTTGCTTAGCGGGCAATCCGTAGGGCGCGAAGGCCCGGCAGTCCATCTGGGTGCAGGCAGTGGCAGTCTGCTAGGACAATGGCTGAAGCTACCCACTAACAGCCTGCGCCCGCTTGCCGGTTGTGGTGTCGCGGCTGCAATTGCGGCCTGTTTCAACACGCCTATGGCCGGTGTCATTTTTGCGATGGAGGTTGTCGTCATGCGCTACAGCATTACCGGCTTCATCCCGGTAACTCTGGCAGCGGTGGCAGGTGCCACTATGACCCGCATGGCATTCGGGACGGAAATTGCCTTTATCAACGCCCAATCGGTAATGGGGGATTTACAGGAATTACCGATGATGGTGCTGGTTGGATTAGTCGTTGCTGTATTCGCAGCTGCCTACATACGCCTGCATAGCATGAGTTGTCACTGGGCATTGAATCGCGCAATTGCGTTACGGTTTACGCTGGCAGGGCTACTCACCGCCTGCTGTGCCATTTTTATCCCGCAAATTATGGGTGTTGGATACGACACCATCAGCAGTGCAATGACCGGTGAAATCGGGCTTTCACTCCTGTTAATCATCGCACTGGTCAAACTCCTCACAACGTCTGTCAGCCTCGGTGTTGGGATGCCAGGCGGTGTTGTAGGCCCATTACTTTTTATCGGTGCTTGCGTGGGTGGTGCTGTAGGCATAACAGCACAAATATTGATCCCGGACTCTGCCAGTGCCATAGGCTTTTACGTGATTTTGGGTATGGGCGCCATGATGGGTGCAACGCTGAATGCACCACTTGCTGCAATGATGGCAATTCTTGAGCTCACCTATAACCCGAATATTATTTTTCCCAGCATGCTGGTAGTGATTGCGGCTTGTTTAACAACACGCTGGTTATTCCGTTGCGATGGTTTGTTTCAACATGTGTTGCGAATTCAGGGAAAATTTCGCAGCCCCGAAATTACCGAACAATTGTTATCACATACAGGGGTTCGTGGATTGATGGACAGACATCTGGTTGAAGCACCAAATGAATTAACACTGGAAACTGCCAATCAATTATTGAATCATCATCCACATTGGATTTTATTGCGCGATGTCAATCAATTATTGCACCCTGCTGACCTGCATCTTTATTTACAAAACATATCGCATGAAGAAAATATCAATCTGCATGAAATACCGGCGCGACGTTATGATCTTGTCCGCATTTCAGCCGATGCCAATTTGTATGAAGCATTACAATTAATGAATCACCATCAGGTAGATGCCCTCTGGGTTGAATCACTGACAGACAATCACCAACCGCTCGGGATTATCAGTCGCAATAAAATAGACAATTACTACAGGATTTAAATCATGTTTTTGTGGATCAAAGCCCTGCATATTATTGCTGTGATCACCTGGATGGCAGCCATTTTTTACTTGCCACGCTTGTTTGTATATCACAGCATGAGCGAAGACCAGATCAGTCGCGATAGATTCAAAATCATGGAAGCAAAATTATTACGTGTGATTGGCAACCCTTCCATGATTGCTGCTTATATTTTTGGTGTCTGGATGAGTTATCTTAACTGGGATTATTATTCCACACAGATCTGGTACTGGTGTAAATTGTCACTGGTAGTTTTACTCACCATTTATCACCATGCCTGTATCGCCTACTTCAAACAATTGCGCGATGATCGCTGTAACAAGTCGCATAAGTTTTTTCGAGTTTTCAATGAAATCCCAGTACTGATGTTATTTGGTATAGTGATTTTAGTTGTGGTAAAACCTTTTTAATTATGTTGTACGCCATTACTGACTCCATTTTATTACCCGGCGAAAAATTATTTTCCGGTGTCGAATCAACCTTGAAAGCCGGTTGTCGCTGGGTACAGTATCGCGATAAATCACAGGATGAAAAAAAGCGTTTTGATGAATCCGCCCGTTTGCTGAAAATTTGTCAATCATATAACGCGTCATTAATCATTAATGATGATGCTGCACTGGCAAAAAAAATCGGTGCTCATGGCGTCCATCTGGGGCAAACAGATGGTGATGTACAGACAGCACGCAAGCTGCTCGGCAAAGATGCCATCATCGGTGTCACCTGCCACAACTCATTGGAACTGGCAAAAAAAGCCATTGACGACGGTGCCAGTTATATTGCCTTCGGGCGTTTTTTTTCGTCCAATACAAAACCGGATGCGCACGTAGCAGACCTCAATTTGTTACAACAAGCCAGACAACAATTTCCATCAATAAAAATCGTGGCCATTGGAGGAATTACACCGGAGAATGCCAAGTCTGTACAGAATGCTGGCGCAGATATTTTGGCAGTGTGTCATGCGTTGTTTTCTTCAAGCGAAATCACGCAAAATACTGAATTATTTCTTAATTTTAAGTAACAACACTGCAATCGCTATTTGAATAAAATACAATTCAAAAGAAAACCCTTCAAGGAAACACCTCTATGAGCTTAATCATAAAATCTTTAAAAGTGAAAATTTATCTATGGGAATCTGATGTGGGCCATATAGCAATCCAAATTGGAACGCGTCCCCATGTTTCATTTGAGCCAGATAAAACCAAACCTGGTAAACGCATAATGGATAAAAATAACAAACCCGCATCCCGTACAAATGTTCCCGGGATAAAACCTGGCCTTGTTCTCCCGGTGATCCAATATCAAGGAAAACTGTCATCTTTTAATGATGATATCAAACGTTATGGAAATCCCCGAAACTCGTTGATTTTTGATATTCCGAACAAACCACTTTCTGAATCCGATCTCAACAAACCTATTCGTGCCAACTACCAACTTTTTGACACAATCCAAGGGGACAATTCCCACAATAACTGCGTGGATTATGTACGAGCAGAAATTTTTTGTTACTTAAGCGATGAATACATGGAAACAAAATATAAACTTCTTGGCATACATAAACCCAAAGATTTTTTTGTGGCTCTTAAAATACACGGAGTTGCAGAAAAAATGGGAGGAAGGAATATCTCCTACCTGTAAAAGCCTATCATTACTTTTGTATAATCGTATTTTCAAAAACTTTATAATGGACGCCACCATGACTCGCTCAGAAGAATTATTTGCTCAAGCCCAACAACATATTCCCGGCGGCGTAAATTCACCCGTTCGTGCGTTTCGCGCAGTTGGCGGCACACCGGTTTTTTTTGAAAAAGCACAGGGTGCTTATGTATGGGATGCCGATGGCAAACAATATATTGATTATGTGCAAAGTTGGGGACCTATGGTGCTGGGTCATGCGCATCCCGAAGTTATTCAGGCCGTTATTGATGCTGCCAAAAATGGATTAAGTTTTGGTGCACCCACTGAACGCGAAACCACACTGGCACAAAAATTATGTTCATTAATGCCGGGCATGGATATGGTTCGCTTTGTCAGCTCAGGCACTGAAGCAACAATGAGTGCAATTCGTTTGGCAAGAGCGTTTACCTCGCGCGATAAAATTATTAAATTCGAAGGCTGTTATCACGGCCACTCCGATTCTTTATTAATTAAAGCTGGCTCTGGTGCATTAACTTTAGGTGTTCCAAGTTCTCCCGGCGTTCCCAAAGTATTGGCGGATCACACCATCACCCTCGATTACAACAATGCACAACAAGTGCGCGATTGTTTTGCACAACATGGCGACCAAATTGCTTGCATTATTGTTGAACCGGTTGTCGGCAATATGAATTGTGTTCCGCCAGTTGCAGGATTTTTGGAAACACTGCGTGAAGTCTGCGATCAATACGGCAGCTTGTTAATCCTCGATGAAGTCATGACAGGTTTTCGTGTGAGCCACACAGGTGCCCAGGGGTTTTATAATATTCGCGCCGACATCACCACCTTGGGAAAAGTAATAGGTGGTGGCATGCCCGTCGGTGCATTTGGTGGCAGACGCGATGTAATGCAAATGATCGCGCCTTCAGGCCCTGTTTATCAGGCGGGAACTTTATCAGGAAATCCGGTTGCTATGGCTGCAGGATTAAAAACACTGGAACTATTGGAACAAAAAGATTTTTATAAAAACCTGAGTCAACGTACTACCGATTTAGTGAACGGTTTACAAAAATTGGCTAACGACGCCAACATACCTTTCACCACCAATCATGTCGGCAGCATGTTTGGTTTCTTCTTCACCGAAGAAAAGAAAATCACCAACTTCAAACAAGTTATGGCTTGCAACATTCCACGCTTCAATCAATTCTTTCACGGCTTATTAAAACGCGGCGTTTATCTGGCTCCCGCTTCTTACGAAGCGGGCTTTATGTCATCAGCGCACACTGAAAAAGATATAGAGCAAACCTTGAAAGCAGCGAAAGAGACTTTTGCGGAATTGATTTAATAATGATGAATTATCTTGCACCCAACCTCAACAAAGCCGATATTTTATTCTTAATGAAGTTTGCTCTTTCAGGTGCATTAATTGCGGGAAGTTATGGTGTATTACATGACCAGATTACTTATTCAATCTCTCCTGAATATTTCACCAAACTAAAATTCAAGCAATTTGCTTACGCAAACTTTGGGCTTGGTGATCAAGTTTTTGTGAGTACAATTGGCTTTATGGCTACCTGGTGGGTAGGCTTGTTGGCGGGATGGTTTTTAGCGCGCCGATTTGTTGATGTTTCTCCCTATACCCTGGCAAGAAAAAAGATTTTCTCAGGATTCCTGATCATTTTTATGTGCGGATTATTGTTCGGCGTTGCAGCTTATGTCTACGGCACATTAATTCCGCCCGATCCTCAAAAGTGGCAACACAGAGTTCACTATTATGGCGTTGTTGACGGTGTGTCGTTCATTCGCGTGGCCTATATTCATAATTGCAGTTATGCGGGCGGTTTTCTGGGGCTGATTATTTCTTTAGTGTTTTTGGGTAAAGCTCGCCATTCAGATATAAAAAATGCCTGATTAAATCAGGCATTTTTTAGTCAAATTCAATTACTGAATCGGTTTATTTTCTTTCAACATGACTTCGCGGAAATGTTTTCCCTGCATGGTAGGTTCATAGCTCCAATCTTTAATCATTTGTGGTGACCAGTCAGGATCAAAGACCCAGGCTACCCAGGAGATTTTTTTCGCACCGAAATAATCGGTAATGCGTTTGCCATAACTGCCATCATCAATTACCGGAATGTGCGCACCTTTATCGGTCGCCAATTGGTAGCCAATTTCGGTTGCAAAAACAGGATATTTATCAGCAGCAAATCCAAAATCCCTATCCCAATTTTTTTCATAGGGCGCACCGACTTTCATGGGATATGGATGGCTGACATACGCAATATTTTGTTTTTCGATGGGTGTTTTGGCAATAGGTGTTAAATCGTAAGCCCAGTTAAATCCGGCAACCAGACAAATTGCATTGGGATTATGTGCTTGTACTATGGTGATCATTTCTTCGTTTATTTTTTTCCATTCTTCCCAGGAAACAACACCCAATCGCCCATTAAACACAGTGGGCTCATTATATAATTCGTAAAAAGCAACAACATGAATACCAGCATATCGCTCGGAAACAGTACGCCAGAAATCGTAGGTTTCTCCTGCAGTAGTGTAATAGGATGGATTCTGGAACATTTCAGATTTTAAATTGCCAATCGAATGCCAATCCAAAATCACATAGATTTCCAAATCGTTAGCCCAAACAACAATTTGATCCAGCATTGCCAGATATTTTGCTTTACCGTGTTTACGCCATGCTGTGGGATGTACTGGAATGCGCACCACATTGGCACCCCAGCTTTTTAAAACAGCAAAATGATTTTTGGTAAATTTTTTGTTGGTTTTTATTTTGTCAGGATCAGCGACGCTGGCACCACGAAACACAACTTCTTGTCCCGACGCTGTGACAAACTGGTTTCCTTTCACTTTAATCAGCGGCAATTGTTTCTTGATTTGCTTGCGATCAAATGCGGGAATATCTGTTGCATTCCACCAGCCGGTTGATGTTTCCCAAGCATTATCAGCAAACGCCGGTGCTGCAATAAAACTGCAACAGAGAAATAACCATAAACATGAAAAATTAATTTTTATATGCATTTTGTTGACCTCGTTGTTATTGATATATAACGCATCATTAAATCGATTGATGCTTTTGGATGAAACAGAATTTTCAAACATTAACGCTCTATTTTATAAATCATATCGACACTTTGGGTTTCGCCTGATTCTGCTTCAATTCTGACTTTGTCAGTCAGTCGGTAAACAACACCCAAACTGAATGCCTGATCAAATAACCCTACCACATAACGCACCAGGATTTTGGGGGTTACATATTTACCCACCCATAATTGGCTTTGATCAATACCTTTTTCGGATTTTATCGCGACCTCATCCACACCAAAAAACTGAGCAACCTCCTGGGTAATGCCCTGACTGCGTTCAACGCCCATGCCCCCCAGGGCCGCTATCAACATCGAAGCATCAGCCTTTGACGCTTCTGATAAGGGCTTACCCGTTAATAACATCATCATGGCATCACTATCGGAACTTGCCGGCTCCGAAAATACTTTGGCTTGCGGGCGCTGTAAACTACCGGCAATTTGTAAAATCACCTTAGTATTTTTTTCGTCATCTATATTACGATACGCATTGATATCCAACCCTGGATTTTCATAGTCGCCCTGAAAAATTAATCGCCCGCGTTCAATCGTCAATGTTTGCCCATAAGCTTGATAACTCCCTTCTTTTACACCCACAAAACCATTGGTAAGCCATGGACGCAGAGGTTCTTTTATTAATTTAACATCACCAGTCAATTGGCTATCCAATCCAAATCCTGCAAACTTTACTTCATCACCCAATTTAAGACGCAAATTTGCACGCAGGGGAATGCTAGCTTTTGATTGATTTAACTCCAAAGACTTTTCATCCACAACCACCACATCATCTGACAACTGCACGGCCGATTGTGGCAAGGTTTTTATGTTGGCAATCAATTGCGGAACTTCCGCTTCGCCCGTGAGTTTAATTACTTGTGCATTCGCTGTTAAATTAATAGCCGGATTCAAACGTGCTTTCATGCTGGGCAAATTAATAATCTGGAAATTTTTTCCATTTAAATCGGCCGACAACAACCAATCCGGTTGTAACGGATTGGTTAATTTTCCCTGTAAATTTAATTGCCCTTTACCCGCTTCAGCCAGCATATCAATATTAATTTCACTGGAATTGTCTGCCGAAATAACGAACCCGATTTTGTCCAGCGACACGCCTAATTTGGGAATTCTGGCTGATGCCTGTTCCAATTTTATTGCACCGGAAATTTGTGGCTGAACCAAATTCCCTTGCCATTGTAAATTGGCATTTAACTGGCCTTTTACGTTGTCCGTAAACGGCAGCAAGGTTTCCAATGGTTCAAGATTGCGAAATTCGGCTTGCAATTTGCCTTTTATGGATGACGTACCCGTTAGCTGCCATTGATTGTCCATGCCAATAAAACCAAAATCTGCCCAATCCATTTTTAATTCTGAACTTAAGTTTTCCTGATAAAGTCGCGAAGAAATACTGGCAGAGCGCCAGGGATAAACTTCTGTCGCACCGCCTTCATATTGATAACGCAATTCAGCATCACCCGTTTTCAATTGCACATCCGCCTGGGTTGATGCCAGATCAAGCTGTGGACTTTTAATACGGATATAACCATCCATAACACCCGCAAAAAAAACTTCCGGCTTGAAGAGCGAATAAAATTGTCGCAAGGGAACCGCATTCACATCAATATTCATCGCCAAACCTGTTGTTTGTTGCCAATCAAGATCAATACAAAGTTCAGGCGCATGTAAAATTTGAATAGCTGAATGGGGATGTGGATTATGACCCTGCAACTGTGGATTCCGGATTTTCACAGGAGTTGCATTGGTAAAAAAAGGAGCGCCTGCCGGTGCATCTTCAGCAATTACGGTTGATTGATCAATAATCGCTGTCTGGTTACTGCGCGTTGTAAAACAGACAGGTTGTAATGCAATTTTATTTTGATTAATTCTTATAGCTTGTCTGGAACTGAGCCACCATTTGGGAACCTTTTTAATCTTGACTGCCATAGATTGCAATTGACCAACCCATTCTTCTTGCAGCAAACCTCCGATCAAACCCACATCCAATTTCCCCAATCGATCATGACGGATGCCCGCATTCAATTTATGATTTGACAAACTGCCTTCACCGGAAATCGTTATTGATTTAAAACTTTCCTGATTTACACGCAGCTTTTTGGCCACCAACTCCATCCGATAATGCTGATTCACCACTTGTCGTTCAAGTTCAGATTTCATTGAATTGGTATCATCTAATACAGTAAATCCAACTGGAGATTTATTCGTTTCGTTATTCGTTATCGGTGTCACATTCATCTGCAAATTATCAAGTGAAAATTTCTTCCATGACAGTTCACTGCCTGTGGCTTCCAAGGTAATTTCAGGCAATGACCAGGAACCGGATATATTGCCTTTGGTGATCAGGCTTCCGGAAATATCATTATCGATTTGATGCAACATGGGAGCGCGCAGGTTCCACTCCACTTTTGATTCATTCGCAAGATAACCGTTAACATCAATACGGTTAGCGCCCCAAATCATTCGCAATCCATTGCTGCGCCATTCATTTTGATTTTGATGTAAATTTCCCTGCATTGAAAATGCCAGATCGCGCACTGCTCCCTCTGCATTTAACTCATCAATTTTCCACAACCAATAGTCCTGTTTTTTTTCGCCTTCTGAATGAAAACTGGCACTGATATTGGTCGGCCAATTCTCAACCAAAAGAGCTGCATCAAAAGAATTGGCACTGGCTTGCAAATTCCAATTCAGCACCGGGCTCCATTGCACACTGCCACTAACATTCAAACGGGAAACCGGTTTTTCCATCTCTTCCGTACGCAATTCAGATGCATCAAAAGACTCAATCGCAATTTGTTGCAAATTACCATTCGCTTTCAATACCAAATCAACCGCTGGATATCCTTCCAGCATCATGTTGCCTGTTATTTGGCCTGAATAATCCAGCCAGTTTCCCTTCGCCTGCATTTTTAAATCCAGAATCGGCGACGTTTTTCCAGCAATCCACCAAACTTCAGGCAAATGTTCTTTTTCTATTGCAAGATCAACCTGTAATTCAGGTTGCGATTGCAATTCCTTTTTAGCATTCACCAACGGCAATAGAATATTGGCTGTCGCTTTTACAGGTGACAGCATCTGTGTTTCTGTGACCAATTTTTTAATGCTACCGGTTAATTTGGTTTTTCCGGAATAATGCGTGTCAGCATCAAACTGCCATTGCAAATTGGCTGATGTTGTATAGGGGTAATCCAGATCCGAATGTCCATGTAATTCCAATTGGTATTTTTCATGAATCAATTTAAGCAGTGCATAACGCAAATGAAAAGTCCCCAAACTGAGTGATCCACTGAAGCTGCGCCATTGATCACGATAATCTCCCTGTGCATATTCAATATTGTGCAATTGGAATTTTTTAAGCTCTACCCGCAGCGGCAAACCCAGGCTTGGCCAATTGGAAAAAGGTTGTGAGTTATTATTCTGACTTTCCGGCAATTGAATTTTTAATTGATCAATTGATAAAGATTCAATCGATACCGCGGTATAAAACAATGCCATGGAATTCCAGCGAAAACTGACATTGCCTGCATAAATATTTTCTTTTTCAGTTTGATATTGAATCCACTCTATATCCAGTCCTTTGCGAAGATTACCGCTAATATTACCTAATTCAACACCCAAAGTACGCGCAAGATATTGCACCACCAAACGGCTACCCGTTTGGGTTTCAATCAGGGTGACCAGGGTGGCCATTAAAATAATAATGGTCGCCAGTGAATAAAAAAATATTTTCTTGATCTTGCGCCACATTACAAATCCGGCCCCATAGTGATATGAATGGCCCAGGATTTTTCGTCGTCCAATGCTCTCGCAAAATCAACACGAACAGGGCCAATCGGTGAAATCCATCGCACACCAACACCCGCTCCGCGTTTAATATCAAAATTAAAATCGTTTGATGAGTTGCCATGATCGTAAAACGCAGCCAGTACCCAATTACTTTCACCAACAGGATGGTCATATTCAATTGAGCTTACGATCAGATTTTTACCTCCTATCACTATATCGTCCCCTTCCGCATTTTTTTCAGTAGCACCAAGAGATTCATAATCATAACCACGCACACTGGCATCACCACCGGTAAAATAACGCACCGATGCTGGCAACTCATCAAAATCAACCGTTTCAGTTATCCCCAAATGCCCGCGTAAAATTAATCGCCCATAATCTCCACCCCAAATATGTTTCAAGCGAGTATCCCACTGTACAAAACTGAAATCAGAACCTAACGAACTGGGTGAACCGGATACGCGCGACATCAATGACCACCCCTGCAATGGATAAGCTGCCGCTCCGGTTTTGATACGCGATATAGTCCATGATGGAATGATTAAATCAGTAATTATCAGAGGCTGATCGCCCACAATAGAATCTTCATGTTCAAAAGTAATGGCATAGGTTTGCAGCCATTTGGTTTTTTGATAATAGGTGTAGCTGGTACCAATGGTTTTTTTTCGGCTAAAGCTGGATTCAGTTTCTTCCTTTTCATAACCTGTCGATATTTTTAAAAATTCAAATGCCGGTTTCTGCAGAGGAATTGTATATACAGCCTGAGCTTCTTTTTTGGTTTCCGATGCAGACACATCCGCATTAAAAAAATGACCGCTTTTATTGATATATCTATCTTCGAAACCTAATAACACTCTGGGCCCGGTATCGGTGGCATATCCACCACCCAGAGAATATTCATGACGCTTGCGTTTATCCAATTTGATATGAATATCAACTTGCTGATCTTTTTTATCTTCCAGATTGGGCGTGATATTGGTAGAACCAAAATAATTGCTGGCATTGTATAAATTTTTGGTTTCAAGTAGTTTGTCTGTATCGTAGTCATCATCAGGACGAATTGTTAAATAACGCTGAACAAATTCGTCATGCAAGGTATCTTGTTCTATTTCAATTTTCCCAAGACGGTAGCGCTTGCCTGTGTCATAGGTCAGTTCGATAACTGCTGAATTTTCTGATTCATTAATCAGCACACGTGCCAATGCGAATTGCGCATCAAAATATCCTCTGGCAGTTGCCAATGATTCAAACCGCGCCTTCAGGCTTTCATATTTTCCATGATGGAAGCGACTGCCTATTTTGATGCCGGGTTTGTCGTAAAGATTTTGAAACACGGGGTCCAGTCGACCGTCGCCCATAATATCAATTCGCAATTCTTTAACACGAACAGGCTCGCCGGGTGTCAGCTGAATATCCAGAGACCAGCAATCATTATTGCGCATTAATTTTGATTCGAAGGTTAAACGATAATATCCCAGCGCTTTGGCTGCCTGCTCAATTTCGGCTTCTGCTGCATCCAGATGGGTATTCAATCGCCACGCGGGGGCTTTGCATTTTTCTTCCGTTATACTCAGTCTGTGCAAAATATTTTCACGTAGCGAAGCAATTCCACCTCGAATATTGATCTCAGGTGTTGCCGCCAAAACTGACCCGCTGATGCAGCTCAATAATGCCAACAAACAAATACAACGATTAACGATCAATTCAGATTCTCAAATTAAAGTTGGATTTTAAGTAGTAGTAGAAAACCAGCTTGTTATAATGCACACACATCCGCAATCATCGAGCAACTCAATGCTAAGCTATCGCCACAGTTTTCACGCAGGCAATTTTGCAGATTTGCTAAAACACAGCATCTACATTCATTGCCTTGAGTATATGACGCAAAAACCAAAAAGTTTACGCATTATAGACACTCACGCAGGTGCTGGCATCTATTCACTGAATTCTTCTGAAGCACGAAAAAATTCGGAATTTGCTGGCGGTATAGGTCGCCTTTGGCAAACAAACTCCTTACCGGATACATTGTCAGCCTACACCAAACAAGTGTCCGCACTACACCATCAGGATCAGCATTTGTATCCCGGGTCGCCCCTGCTAGCACAAGCATTTTTACGCAAGATAGACCAACTTTTCCTGCATGAGTTGCATCCTGCCGATTTTCGTTCATTGCAACATCTGTTTCGACCGCAAAAAAATGTACACACGCTCAATGAAGACGGAATGCAATCTTTGTTATCCCTGCTACCGCCACCGGACAGACGTGCACTGGTATTGATCGACCCCTCTTATGAGGTAAAACAAGATTACCAATCCGTAGTGGCAAACCTGATCAAAGCACATAAACGTTTTGCAACAGGTACCTATTTACTCTGGTATCCGGTTGTATTGCGCTCACGAATTGACGAAATGGAAAAATCATTGATTAAATCCGGTATTCGCAATATTCAACTTTATGAATTGGCAATTGCCCCGGATTCACCAGAATCCGGTATGACCGCCAGCGGCATAATAGCCATCAATCCCCCCTGGACATTATGGAAAGCCATGGAGGAAACTTTACCTTTTGCTGTGGATCTATTAAGTGACAATCAAAACGGGTTTTATCGGCTTGAACAATTAGTGGAAGAATAATCATGAAACCATCTACACGTGCATTCATTTTCTCATTACTGATATTTCCCGGCGCAGGTTTATGGGTACTTGGTAAAAAACGACGCGCACTGGTTTTTATTATTCCGACAGCCATCATACTGATTCTGCTGATGGTACGTTTAATCTCAATAACACAATCAATAATGAATAAAATGTTAATGCACACTTTTTCGATTGATATCAAACGCCTTTACTTCGATGTGCACAGCCAGCTGTTTAGCGATCCATTAATACAACAATTCCTGTGGCTGTTATTAGCTGCCATGATTCTCAGCAGCATTTCCAGTTATTTCGTCGGTAAAAAAATGGAACAGGAGAAAACCTGATGCAGGCATCACTCATCGCCATAGGTTTACTATTTTGCAGCAATATTTTTATGACCTTCGCTTGGTACGCGCACCTGAAAGAGCTTAACCACAAACCCTGGATAATCGCCGCTTTCGTCAGCTGGGGCATCGCCCTCTTCGAATATTTATTACAGGTTCCTGCCAATCGAATTGGCTATACCGTTATGTCCGTCGGTCAATTAAAAATTCTGCAAGAAGTTATCACCCTCAGTGTTTTCGTTCCTTTCGCATTATTTTATTTAAAAGAACCATTGAAGTGGGATTATCTGTGGGCCGGGCTTTGTTTATTAGGTGCCGTGTTTTTTATGTTTCGGGACAAATTGAGCAATTAACAACAGGAAATATCAATGAAAATCCCACTACTGCTGCCGGGTATTTTAAGTTTTATTTCAATGCATTGTGCGATTGCCGAAACAATCCCCGGCATTCATTTTGAGCATGGTGATTGGGAGGTTGCTTGTGATAATACCCGCACTTGCAGAGCAGCTGGCTATCAAAGCGATGACGATGAGCTGACGATTTCTGCTTTATTAACTCGCCAAGCAGGTGCGCAGCAACCGGTACTCGGAGAATTAATGATTGGTGAAACAGAAGCTGCTTTGCCCTCATCGGTTACGATGAAAATTAATAATAAATCTATTGGAATTATCAGCATTGATCCAAATAGTTCAGTTATTCAATTATCAGAATTACAAGTTAAGGCCTTACTTAAAGCTTTGTTACAAACTAGTGATATTCAATTTATCAGCGAATCGCAAACATGGCATCTATCAGATCAGGGAGCAGCGGCAATATTGTTAAAAATGGATGATTTTCAAGGGCGACTGGACACAAAAAGTGCCTTGGTGAAAAAAGGCCCTAAAGATGACAAGCATGTATTACCTGCATTGCCAGCGCCTGTTATTTTTGCGGCAGCTACTATCGATAAAAAACCTGGCGATGCTGAGCAAGCGATATTAATTACCGCTTTAAAAAAATCCATTAACAAAGATGATTGCAATGATTTCTTTGAAAATGAATATACGGAATTCGATGCTTACCAGCTGACGGCGACGAAATGGTTAGTATCGGCAAGATGCTGGCAGGGTGCTTACAATACAGGTTATGGTTATTGGGTTATCAATCAACAGGCGCCACATAATGCAGTGATTGTTACTGATTCAGGAGATTACTACGAGAAGGGAGTTATTTCCAAATCACACAAAGGTCGCGGATACGGTGACTGTATGTCTTTTGACTCCTGGGTGTGGGACGGCAAAAATTTTGTGCAAAGCGAAATAACAACTTCCGGCATGTGCAAACTGGTAGCTGCCGGTGGCGCATGGAGCCTACCGACATTTGTCAGTGATGTACGCAAACAATAAAAATTCTTACGTTCATAGAGAATTTTGGACAAATCTATCTTTGTCCAATTCTTCATCATTCCTGCAAGAGAAATTTATACTGCGACTTGAATAAATAATAAGTAGTTAACAACGCTGACATTGTTTATCAGACTTACCTTGCCTGTAACCAAATACCCTCGCTAAAATTGCCAACTTCATTTCACAAACTGACAAGGGATAGAATCTATGGCTATTAGTTCATCGGTTGGAAAAAAAGGGAAGAACCTGAAGACAGATGTTTTTGCCGTTCAGGAACTACTCAATCGTGCAGTTCGCACACCCTATAGGCTTTTGGATGCAGATGGAATTATCGGCCCAAAGACTATCGAGAGAATTGAATTTTTTCAGCATGAAGTCATGGGATTTCAATTCCCTGACGGATTGATTGATGCCGGGGGAAAAACATGGGCCGTATTAAGCCGTTACGCAAAAGGAACCCCCACTTTTCTCACCACACACTTCTACTGTTTTGATACACCGAAAAAACCTAAATACAGCGTTGAACTCGACACAGAACCTGCTTCATCTACGAATGAAATTGCCTGGGGCGCCAAGGTAACAGATGCATTCAAACAAAAGGTCATCAAAATTGCGGCCGGCATGGGTGTTTCACCTGATTATTTGATGGCGTGCATGGCGTTTGAAACCGGAGGTACTTTTAGCCCTTCTATTAAAAATGCGGCAGGTAGCGGCGCTACGGGTTTGATCCAGTTCATGCCATCCACAGCAAAACATCTGGGCACTACTGTTGAAGCCCTTGCAAAAATGGATGCTGTTGTGCAATTGGATTATGTGGAAAAATATTTCAAACTAACGAACAAACCCATCAGAACATTGGAAGATGTTTACTTGTCCATTTTGTACCCTGCTGCAGTTGGCAAAGATGCAAACTCTGCTCTGTTCACAAAAGGTAAAAAAACTTACGAACAAAACTCCGGGTTTGATGCTGATAAAGATGGAATTATTACGCCCGCTGAAATTTCGGTAAAAGTTCGCGCCATGTACAACAAAGGCTTAACCAAAACTTATAAAGGATAAATTATGAATAAACAATTTCTGCAGTTTTGTCTCCTCCCATTATTGATGTTATTCGCAGGCTGTAATAATGCCGCTAATGTAGATTGGCGTGGTATTTATTTTTATGAGCATGAGGTTGGCGAGGGTGCCGGAGGTATTTCCAGCTTCATCGAGTACACACTGACAATTACAGATGATAAGTGTTTGTTGGGAATTGTCGGCCTGCAAACTGATGAGCAGATAATCTGTTCGCCAAAAAAATCCGGTGATTCTGTTTCAATTGCTTTTAAAAGTTATGCCAATGGTTCAACAACCAACCCCTTGGGCATTGCCGTCTATAGCCCTGATGGTACATTATTTTCTTTGAGCAACAATAAAGATGGTTACATCACAAAATGGCAGGATTTGGTTCCGGATGGGACTACAGAATTGTCAGGGAAATATTTTGTACTAACCCAATAGGATTCAGTACAAAATATTGATCAAGGTGTTGTCAGATTATTCATCCATTTACGACTGACAACACGCCTGATCACTGGAATAAATTTCAGCGCATCTTCCAAATACATTAATAAATATAAATACACAAATGAAAAATTCCCAAAAAATACAGCAGCGACATAAATTGGAATACCAAACCCCCACATCACTACTGTGTCAGTAATCAAGGTAAATTTGTTATCGCCACCTGCCCGTAAAACACCGATTATACGAATCATATTGATAATTTTTAAAAACACCAACAGGCAAAAAATATTTAATGTTTGCATTAATAATTGTTTTGATTCTTCATCCAACTGGTCAAACAGGCCAATAATCTGCGGACGCAAAAACCATAAAGATACACAGAACATAACCAGCAATATATAAGTCAATCGATCAAAAAATTTATGTAGATCCCAAGCCGCTTGCATATTGCCTGCACCTAACTCCCTGCCAACCAACACTGCGGATGCGTTAGCCAATCCGACAAATAATGCAAAGAAAGCACTTTCAACCGGCACTATCACGCCCATTACTGCAAGTGCTTGTGTACCAGCAAATCCTGTCACCAAATGATAAAGGGAATTACCAACAGCCCAGATCGCATAGTTTGCTACCAAAGGAGATGAGAATTGCAGATAACGACGAATGTGTTGTTTATCTTTTGCCTGTCGCCATTGTGAAAAATGCAGTGCGAAAATTTGTTTTGAAAAATATACCCAACTCACAATCAACAAAATCTGTAAACAACGTGCAATTAAAGTAGCCCAGGCTGCACCGGCAACGCCCAAAGCTGGAAATCCCCAATGACCATTAATCAGCACATAATTCATAATGATATTAACAACTGCTGCCAATATCCCCGCGACCAATGGCATGGTCGTGTGCCCCATTGCACGTAAAGAAGCTTCATAAATCACAATCCATTGAGTGAATAAAAGTACTGGTGCAGTAATGATTAAATAACTTGCTGCCAGACGCACCACTTCTTTGTCAGGATTAATCCAGCTTACCCAATAAGAAGAAAATCCAAAGGCAACAAAAAACGGCAAGATGGTCAGTGTACTCACTAACATAGTCACTGCAAAAATTTTCTGGCAGCTCTGTGTGTCTTTCGCACCAAAATATTGTGCAATCAATACGCTGGCACCTGTTGCCAACCCACTCATTAATACCAACATTAAAAAATGGATTTTTGCTGCCAAACCCACAGCAGCAACTGCAACAGTACCCAAATGCCCCACCATAAGTACGTCAGCCATACCCAGAAGCGATTGCATCAACATTTGTAATGCAACGGGAATGGCCAACAATAAAATGCTGCGAATCAGAAGAGGAGATGCTTTCAAAAAAACTCCGGCGAGTTTTCAAATTAATTGTACATTGGGGTGCGAACCTGCCCGCAGGATTCCTGTCTTCGCAGGCATAACAACGGTAAGCTCTGTGCAAAACGCACTTAATTAATTTTAGTGTAGAAATAGAAATTGATTTGTTAAGTTTTATTGTAATTCGAATCAATTCTGTCAAAAGAAAGAAAAACGTAATAATAGAGACGCACTTATTATCGTTTATTCACGACTTAATATCGTAAATACACGGGTAATTTGATGCCCGCCTTTATCCAGCAAGGTAATGCGATGCTGCCCCGGCTCCAGCAACAGGGTTTTATCATGGAAGACTTTTGTTTCACCCAGGTATTGATCATCAATGTGCCAATAAATAGACGCATCAGGATTACGGTGCACAGCTTTTATTACTACTCGTCCCAGTCGCCCATTTAAATCGACAGGAATATAAATTCGACTGGTTGAATAGGGATAAACAATTTCCATCGGCTGATCGTTGTCATAGGCCATGGCTTTTTGCACACAATCCGCGCGCCATGGAGGTAATGATCGATAATTACCTTGCTGTTGTTTCCAATAAAACTCCTGGGCAGGAGGTAACACAAACCATTGTGCCAATTTCATATTACTGACCGATTCACACTCACTATGCACACGAAATTTTTCTTCCGCATCCAAATGTATGGCACGATGATATGGCGTGACCTTATCAAAATGGCTCTCCTTGGGAATTTGCATTTCCTGTGCATCACATTGGTTACCTGACAGATAACCATCGTCCTTACATACCAGAATTGTTTTTAAACTATGTTCCGGTTTTTCAAACCAACTGACTTTTTTCAGCGCATTAAACATGTCAAATAAAACAGGCGCTGATGTTATCTGGCCACTCAAAAATGTTGCAGGCTCACCACCGGCATTACCGGCCCAAACGCCAACTGTGTAACGTCCGTTACTGCCAATAGCCCACGCATCTCTAAGCCCATAACTGGTGCCCGTTTTCCAGGCAATCAATTGACTGCTGGTAAAATCACGCCAGTGTGCATCACTCCCGGGGCGAGTGACTTCTATTAATGCTTGCAGCGTTAACCATGCAGCACCTTGTTGAATAATATTTTTTATTCCTGGAGTTTCACTCCCTCCTAACCTATCCCTTGGTAACGACTGCATGGATGCAGGAGATAGAATCACGCCCGGAGCAGTTATCGAGGGGGAGGAACTTGACTCCCTCCCCTTGCCAAGGGGAGGGTTGGGGTGGGGTGCAATTAATAATTGCGGATGCTCTTCTTTCACTGCTTTTCCCGATCTGGCAGTGGCTACCATACGCGCATAAACACTGGTTAATTCCCACAAGCTGGCCTCCGCACCACCCAGAATTAATGTAAGACCATAATCATCTGCCGGGCGAAACAAACTGCTAATGCCCATGAGTTTTAATTTTTCATAAAAATGCGGAATGCCGTAATCACGCAACATATAAACAGCAGGAATATTCAAAGACTGCGCCAAAGCAAAATGTGCGGGTACAGCACCGCGATATTGTCGATCATAATTTTCAGGGCTGTATCCAGAAAATAATGTCGGTATATCAGGCAACAAACTATTCGGGGACAACTTTCCTTCTTGCAACATCAAGGCATATAAAACAGGTTTTAAAATACTGCCCGTTGAGCGGGGTCGCTGGATAATATCAACCTGCGGTGAATAAATTGCTTTATTTTCCCAAGCATGATTGCCTACATAAGCCAGTGTTTTTTGTAACTGGTTATCGATAACAACCAATGCAATATTATTCACACCATCATTCGCCAAACGCCGGGAATGTTGCTCCACAATTCGCATCGCATCCAGTTGTGCGGTGTAATCTATAGTCGAATGAAAATTATGCTGATCAGGATAAGTCTGTTGCAAATGAGTCAATAAATGCGGCGCCAACTGTTTCCAACTTTTGGGTTTTTCCGGTAAAGATTCGAGCAAAGCGAGTGTGTAATCAGTTTGCGAAATAATATTATTATCCAGCATTTTTTTTAGCAGTCGATTACGCTTGTTTAACAAATTGTCGCGCTGTCGTCCCAAATGCATCATCGATGGACTATTGGGTAACACCGCCAAAAGCGCCGCCTCCGCCCAGGAAAGCTCTTCAACGGCACGCCCAAAATATCGCCATGAGGCAGCCGATATGCCAACAATATTCCCGCCAAAGGGCGCATGATTGGCATACAAAATTAAAATTTCATTCTTGCTGTAATGCAATTCCAATTTAATCGCCAATAGTGCTTCCAGCACTTTTTTGTAAAAACCTCTTTTGTTATTTTTTGACTTCCCCGCAAGAACCGCGTCCTGCTGCAATAACAAACGCGCCAGCTGCATGGTAATAGTACTACCACCACTGGTCACATAGCCTTGGGAAAAATTATTTTTTGCCGCACGCAATATCGCCAGAGGATTAACACCAGGGTGCGAGTAAAAATACCGGTCTTCAAACAACAGCAAACTCTGTTGGTACTTTTGCGGTAAATCCTGTGTAGATTCAAATCGCCATTGATAATCGGCGGCTATATTTGCCGCCAATATTTTGCCATCGTTGGAAAAAAGTATTGATGAATAAGGGATTGATTTAATGCTTTTTGGCAGTGGCCAAAAAAACAGGCCGACCAAAAACAAGCAGGACGTAATTAACAATAAAATAAAATTACGTTTTGAAAAAATCCTGTTCACGTTTTTTATGACAAAGGGGTTTGAGCCAATGAAAGGGTTTGCTCGTAATATTCAGCGCTACGCTTATGATCGCCCAGATGCTCAAGCAATCTTGCCATTTCAAGCAATGCATCCAGTGTTTTTTGTGCAAGGATGCTACGATTAAAATAATCTCTGGCCAAATCAAATTGTTGGTGCCGCAAATAATTTCGTCCTATCGCCAGTAACAACACAGCATCTCTTTCATGTTCGGATTTCCAGGACTCCAGCGTTTTGAGCTGTCGATGAACTTCCACTACTTGCAATCGACCATATAAATCAACAGAGGCTCTATGCCAATGTGATGAGAGGGACTTACGCAAAATAATTTCCGCTTCATCATCCAAACGGTTTTCAACCAATGCCTGTGCGTAACCATAAACAACCTGGGGATTTTTTTGAACCCATCGCGCAAAACCTGACCAAACAGACTGCAAATGTGACAATCGATTGGCAACCAGCATTTTCTGACTATCCAGAGATGCAACCTTCAACGATTCTATCGCCAATTTAACTTCCAGCTCTTCCACTTCCTGATTGGACAAAACCTTGGCTTTGCGTAAATGCGGAAATAAATCGCGCAAGGCGACCCAGTTTTCCTGCGCCAAATAAACATGATGCAACAAATCCAGAATAGCAGCGTGTCGGGGCATACTGATTTGTAAAGGTTTTATAATTTCCAACGCTTTATCCACTTTACCTTTTTCCAACAACATTCTGGCTTTGATCAGGGACACAGGTAATTCACTGTCACTTTCTGCTCTTGCTTGATCCAACAAACGGAAAGCCTCTGTTTCATCGCCCATTTCAAAACAGCAACGTGCAGCAGCAATATAATTAGCTAATGGATATTCTACTTTGGTGACTGTGCGCACTAATTTTTTACGCCCCTCAAACCAATCGCCCATTAAAAAATTTACCATTCCTGTAGCAGCGCGTTTTTGCGCGCGCTCGACACTTCCGAACAAAAACAATTCCCGGAAATAACGAGCCAGTTCTACACTTCCACTTAACAACCACTTAACAGCCTTAATCGCCAGCCAAATCAAAACCAGAGTGATCGCAGCAACCCAGAGTGTCATCTCAACGGTAAAAGTACCGTAAGCAATTAACAAATAACCATCACCTTGCCACAATAACGCAATTAAAATGGCCAGTATTACTAACAACAACAGCGCTTTAAACAATCGTCTCTTCATTAGCGCACTCCCCGACGAACGGCCGCTTGTTGCTGACGAAGAATATAGTCATTCAAAGCTGAGCGACTGTTTTCAAAATTATTATAATCAGGCGCAATATTTTGTTGCTCCAGCAAATGTAATTCGTCCAGAATAATTTTCGATTGTTCGTTTAACTCATAATACTGATTGATCCAATTTTGCGCTTTCACTAATACATCTTTATAAATTTTATCTTCGCCGCGCAACATTGCTGCCTGTGCTTGCTCCAACATTTGACGTAAATTCTGTTGCAAATAAACTTGTTCTGCTGGCGGCAAAATAGCATTAATCGCTCTACCGTGATCCCTTACGCGAACATAGGATTGCAATTTGCGTAATGCACCGTGAAAAAAATCCTGCATTTTTTGCTTTATTGTTTTATCGACTTCAGGAGCATCTGTATTTTCTTGCACATTCTCTTCACCCAAAGGCTGTACAAAAGGTATTGCTTCTATTTGATTGGCCAATGCAGCCAGTCGCATGTAGATTCCCTCACGATCAACACGCCCTGCCAATTTCATCACTGTTATTTCTTCGGCCAATATCTTGCGTATTTGTTGCAGACCGGTTTGATCCAAAGAACGCAAAATTTCATCGGCAGATTGTGCCAACGCCAATGCGTTCAGATTGTCTTTTTCAATCAGCACCCTGTAATCAGCCATGCGTAATAAATACCCAATTTCAGCCAACTTCCAATCATCCCTGTTTACACTGGACAAGGCTAATAACTTGGTCGCATTGCTATCCACACGCGCAGCCATGTCATCCAAACCTTGTTGTACTTGTGCTTGTTGACTGACTAACTGCTGCTCAACCTCTTTTGCCAACACATCATGTTCGAGCGACAGGGTAGCCATTTTATTTTCCAACTGTTCTTCCATGTCAGACAACATGTTTTGCTGCAAAGAATATTGGCGATACACAAAACTCATTCCAGCAACAATTGCAATAAACAACACCAACATACACAACCAGATTAATGTTGATTGCCCTACATTCTTTGATGCAGCAGGTAATGAATTAAGTTCTGTATTGTTTTCTGTCACGCTAGTTGCTCCAAAAATATTGTTTAACGGCATGTGTCATAGCATCGTCTGTTGCATTGGCAGCAACCACGCAGTGTTTGAAACCAAGATTGATGACTTCTACTTCCAATCTTTTACTGGGAACCAGAACACCGGTTTTATCCAATATCTGATGCAGATTTGCCGATACCTCTTTTGTTAAACCTGTTAATAGCTGCTGAAAATTTTGCAGGGATTCCCCACTATGAAATACCAATAAATAACTGCCGGAATCACTGTTAATATTTTCCAACCACTTAATTAATTCCTCTTTTGCAGCATCAGGAATTTGTCTTTTATAAACTTCACAGTATTTGACAAGGGCACCCCGTTGTATCAAACCTTCGGCTAAATGCCCTCGCCCGCCAACACCCCGTACAATCAATATTTTTTGATTGACGATTTGTTGTAATCCATCAGCGCTCAACAAACTTTCACTGGTCATATCACCGTTTGTTGAAACAGCAAGATCCTGAACTGTAACGCCATAACTGCGCAATAAATTAGCAGTTGTTTCACCAATCGCAAAAAAATCAATACCTTCCGGTATTTGCGGCCAGTAGGCATCTATCCACTCCATGCCCTGTTCAACTGCATTCTGGCTCACAAAAATAATTTTTTGAAACAGATCAAGATCCAACACACAATTTTTAATGGATCTTACCAAATCTGTTTCCTCTACTTCGTTTTGAAACGATTTAATCTCCAACAACGAAATAATCTGTGATTGAATATTTTCCAACTTCAATCTTTCTGCCCAAATCTTTGCCTGTTTTTGCGGGCGGGTGATGATTACTGTTGCGGATTTATTCGGCATAAACTTTTGCAAGGATTTTATCAGCACCTGCAGCTAACAAACGATCTGCCAGAGCGATGCCCATTGATTCTGCGTCTTCAGGTTTGCCTGATATTTCATCTTTCAGCAACAAGCTGCCATCAGGATCACCGACCAAACCACGCAACCATAACGTATCTGATTCATGTATGGCGTAACCTGCAATGGGTACCTGACATCCACCTTGCAAACGGCGATTCATTGCACGCTCTGCCGTGACTTGTTCGGCCGTCAATGGATGATGTAATGGCTGTAACAACGCAATGGTATTGACATCATTTATCCGGCATTCAATACCGACCGCACCTTGTCCGCCGGCTGGCAAACTTTGTTCGGGCGTTAAAAAACTTTTAATACGATGATCAAGCTGTAAACGAATCAATCCTGCCGCAGCCAAAATAATGGCGTGATATTCGCCATCATCCAATTTTTGTAATCGCGTTTGCACATTACCGCGCAAAAATTTAATTTGCAGATCAGGTCTTTGCGCCAATATTTGACACTGCCTGCGCAAACTGGACGTACCCACTACACTGCCGTGCGGCAAATCATCCAACAATTGAAATTGATTGGAAACAAACGCATCACGTGCGTCTTCACGCGGGCAAATTACCGCCAGCCCCAAACCCTCAGGAAATTCCATGGGCACATCTTTCATAGAGTGCACTGCAATGTCGGCTTCACCCGACAAAAGAGCTTGCTCCAATTCTTTAACAAATAAACCCTTGCCGCCCACTTTTGCTAAAGGGACATCAAGAATTTTATCTCCACGACTGGTAAGAGGCAGTAATTCAACCTTGAGTTGCGGATGAAATATTTCAAGTTTTTCTTTGACATATTCCGCTTGCCAAAGAGCCAACGGACTCTTTCGGGTGGCAATGCGTAAAGTTGGCGCTTCAGACATAAAATCAAACACTTGGAGTTGGCAAAGTGCGAATCATAACACTTGAACTCCAACAAGAGGCACAGGGGCAAGTGATTGATCACTTGCCCCTGTGAAAAAATCAAACAGATTTAACCGCTGGTTTTGCCAAACTACCCACTACCATGGCGATTGCTGCGACAATAAACCCGGCAAAATGCGCTATATCCTGCTCGGCAATAAAACTGATTGTTGCATTTGCAGACTCCGGACTACCAAAAAACTCCAAAGGCAACCACACCAGCAAACCGGCAATAATTGAGCTGGCAGCACCAAAATTACTGGCTTTTTTCCAGAATAAACCGGCGAATAAAGGTACCAGTGCCATCACCAGGGTCACCTTGTACGCGTTTTCAACCATCGCATGTATAGAGGTTTCATGTTGCAAGGAATAAAGCGCATAACCCGTCACCAGCACAGTAAACGACACTACAACAATTCGCATCAACATCAGGAATTGTTTGTCATTCATATTTTTTCCATTTGGCAACAACTCTTTGATAACGTTTTCCGAGAGCGTAACCGACGGCGCAAGTAATGTACCACTGGCAGTACTCATGATGACGGACAAGAGTGCACCAAAGAAAATAACCTGTGCATAAACCGGCATGTGATTCAAAACAAATGTTGGCAATACTTTTTGCGTATCTTCGGCTCCCACTTGTGCTGCCAGCTGCGGATCGATCATGGTCGCAGAGTAGGCAAGATAAATAGGCACTGCCGCAAAGAAAAAATAAGCTATGCCGCCAATCGTTGTACCCCAAACAGCCACTGTTTCATTTTTTGATGAATTCACACGCTGGAAAACGTCTTGTTGCGGTATGGAACCGAATCCAAGCGTTAAAAAACCCGCAACAAATGTGATGATCGCCGCCCATTCCAGTGCAGGCCAAAACTCAAACTTGCCAGCCTCCGCTGCATGCTGGATGACAGGCATAACACCCTGGGTTTCATCAGACATCAAAAATGCAATCCACAACAAACCTATAACAATCACCGTCATTTGCACAACGGTAGTCAGTGCTACCGACCACATACCACCAAACAGGGTATATAAAAGCACCACACTGGCTCCAATCACTATGCCCATAGCCATACTGATATCGCCGCCAGTTAATACATTAAAAGTTAAACCCAAAGCAGTAATTTGTGCAGATACCCAACCCAGATATGAAAGAGCAATTGCAATCGACACCGCTATTTCTACTGGCTTGCTGAATTTGTCGCGATAAAAATCACCCAGTGTCAGCAAATTTTTTCGATACAGTGGACGCGCAAAAATTAATCCAAAAAATATCAAACAAAATGATGCACCGAATGGATCTGAAATCAGCCCACCCAGATTGGATTCAATAAAAGTTCCAGGCACACCCAACACTGTTTCTGCACCAAACCAGGTAGCAAACACCATTGCGATAACAATACCCATGGGCAAGCTTCTGCCCGCAGTAATGTAATCTTTGGCATTGTGAACTTTGGTGGCCGCGTAAATACCTATACCGATAGAAAGGATCAAATAAAGCGCAACAAAACCCGTTAACATTTGCTGACTCCTTGATGAGATATCAGGTAACTGATCTGCATGAAAGTAAAAACAAGAGCGAGAAACATAAGTCAATCCTCTGTTAGTTGATTAATCGGGTTGAACTAACCCAGAGAAATTTCATCATCAATATCGTTGTAATTCACAAAAAATTATTGATATCAATATGAATTCAACAATCGATAAGCATTAACCGTACCATGCGGCGCAAAGTCAAAGCGCAACCATTCTAATCTAACTGGATTCAAAAAATCGACCAAAAAAATAGCCTCACAAGGAGGCTATTTTTAAAATATCAAATCGGTCGGCCGCCGTAGTCGGAAGTAGGTTTTTTAGGGGGATCGGCTGTCACATTGGGTTCCACTTGGGAAATTTTTCCACCTCTTGCCAAAAATTCTGCTATTTGCGCTTCCAATTCATCACGGGCTTTTTGACGGGAAGCGATACTGAAATCTTCCATGGCTTCAATTTCATCGGCCACTTTAGTCGCTGGTGATGCAGAAAAACCCGCATCATCTGCTCCATCAACCGCATCCTCTACATCATCAACCTCTTCCTCTCCTTCAATCGGGGAATCTTCCAATTCATCGTTGATAGAATCTTCATCACTCATATTGTCACCTGGAACACGTTATTACCGATTCAGCTTCTTTGAATTCATTATTCAAGTTCGCACCCAATGTTGGGAATTCTAGTAATAATTTTTCTTGCAAGCAAATTATCCGCAAAAAAAACGCTGCTCATGGCAGCGTTTTTTTTGATGCAGCATATTTAAACAGCTGCCGGCCCGGTATCACCGGTACGAATTCGAATTATCTCATCCAATGATGAAATAAATATTTTCCCATCGCCGATTTTACCTGTATGAGCTGCCTTGGTAATCGCTTCAACGGCTCGCTCAACCATTGAATCATCAACGGCTAATTCGATTTTAACTTTGGGTAGAAAATCAACAACATATTCTGCCCCGCGATACAATTCGGTATGACCTTTTTGACGGCCAAAACCTTTGACTTCTGTCACAGTCATGCCCGTCACACCCACGTCGGAAAGTGCGGTGCGGACATCATCAAGTTTGAATGGTTTTACGACAGCGGTAATGAGTTTCATTGTAGTTTCCTGCGTTATTGTCGAATGGATGAACATTTCAATAAGGACTAAAGATACACTTTCGGTTTGTCAAAAGCACCTGTCATCGCTCTCTATTCTATGGCAAATATCCTATTTGTCTAAACCACATAAAGTCTCCCCCGTTGCCCGGGGGAGAAATCAGGATTACATGTGGTAACCGCGCTCACCATGCTCGGCTGTATCCAAACCTTCAGTTTCCACTTCTTCTGTTACACGCAGACCGATGATGATATCAACCAGTTTGTAAGCCACAAAGGAGACAACACCAGACCAAAGAATAGTAATTAACACGCCTTTGGTTTGAGCCCATACCTGGGTACCCATACCAGCATATCCCCAAGTACCTGTCACATAATCATATATACCGGTACCACCCAGATCAGGGCTATTGAATACACCTGTCAGAATCGCACCTATGATCCCGCCAACACAGTGAACACCAAAGACGTCCAATGAATCGTCATAACCCAAAGCCGCTTTCAGTTTCAGCACAGCCAGCATACAGATGAAACCGCCCAATAAACCAATAATGATGGCACCCATAGGTCCTACCCATCCACAAGCCGGGGTAATCGCAACCAAGCCAGCAATTGCTCCCGAAGCAGCACCTAACATCGTAGGTTTACCACGCAGCAGCCACTCACCGAAAGTCCAGGCCAATACCGCAGCAGCTGTTGCAACGAAAGTATTGATAAACACTTGCGCAGCGAAAGCGTTAGCTTCGAGGTTTGAACCTACGTTGAAACCGAACCAACCCACCCAGAGCAACGCAGCACCAATCATAGTGAAAGGAACATTGTGTGGAGCCAATGATTGATTACCAAAACCTTTACGTTTACCGATCAACAAACAGCCTACCAAGCCCGCAATACCAGCGTTGATATGTACTACCGTACCGCCAGCAAAATCCAGTGCGCCGTGTTGGAACAGGAATCCTGCGCCCGCAGTAGCGGCTGCGGCTGCTTCAGCAGTGGTGTAAGCATCAGGACCCGCCCAGAACCACACCATGTGTGCAATTGGCAAGTAAGCGAAAGTGAACCACAAGACCATGAACAACAGCACTGCGGAAAACTTCATACGCTCGGCAAAAGCACCTACGATCAAGCACGGTGTCAGAGCGGCGAAAGTCATTTGGAATACAGCATAAAGATATTCAGGGATATAAATACCTTTGCTGAAAGTGGCGGCTGCCGTGAGGTTGCCAGCATCATCCAGCATGCCTTTTAAAAACAGGCGATCAAAACCACCTATAAATTCTCCCAGGCTGCCACCTGCAGTGAATGCCAGTGAGTAACCATAAATCGCCCACAAAATACTGATCAGACAGAAGGTGACAAAAATTTGCATGCCCAAAGACAGGACGTTTTTGGCACGAACCATACCGCCGTAAAAAAGTGCCAAACCCGGCAAAACCATGAACAGAACCAACAAGGTACTGGTCATCATCCAGGCTATATCACCCTTATCAAAACTGGGTGCTGCCGGTGCAGCGGCAGCTTCAGCAGCCTCCTGCGCAAAAAGCTGTCCAGAGGCTAAAGATAAAACTGCCAGCGTTGCTAGCGGGGCAAGTTTGGTGCCCATTGAGATCAATTTTTTCACGGGATGACTCCTAAGGTGATTAATCAACTGCTACTAATAGATAGATTTCGTTATTGTTAAAGTGCCTGATCGCCGGTATCACCCGTACGAATCCGCACCACCTGTTCCAATCCAGACACAAAAATCTTTCCATCACCGATTTTGCCGCTATTGGCCGCTTTGGTAATTGCTTCAACTACCTTATCTACCTCAGCGTCAGAGACTGCAATTTCAACTTTTGTTTTTGGCAAAAAATCAACGACATATTCTGCCCCCCGGTACAATTCGGAATGGCCTTTTTGACGACCGAAGCCCTTAACTTCAGTGACCGTCATACCGTTGATCCCAATCTCAGACAGGGCTTCACGCACCACATCCAACTTAAAGGGTTTAATAATCGCTGTTACCAATTTCATTGGCTTCTCCTGAAAAAATCACCACATACGAACATGTGGAATATCGAAAACTCCAGAATTCAAACATCACTTAAAAAATAAAGACGTCTAAATCCTCGAACTATTTGCCCGGGGAAAATTGCACAAGGCAGGCCAATATAAAAAAAACATTTAGAAACAGATGGTTAGATATTTTTCAGGCGATTGGATAGAACGAATACCCCTAACAAAAGAAAAGCGGGCACCAATTAAGAACACACAACAAAACTAACAGCACCATAATGATGCAAACAGCAGTTTTTATGGATCAGGAAAGAAAAATACCGGGGTTATTCCAGAAAATTTTGCACTTTTGCAGGGAAAATCAATTCAGGCAAATCAAATCAACAGCTGATATAGTCAGCAGCAACGACTCACAAAGTGACATTTTTTTCAGAGAAAAGATCATGGTTTCCCCAATCAAAGAATTACTGGAACAAGTGCAACAGCATTTTCCCAAAGAAGAATTGATCTCCCGACAGGATTTGAAACACCTTATTGAATCAGCGGCTTCACGGCTGAATCTGGTCACCCGCGATCAATTCGATGCACAAACCGCTGTATTGCAAAGAACCAGGAGCAGGCTGGAAGCCCTGGAAAAAAAATTGGCTGAACTGGAAAAAAGTCGCCCTTAAGATGTAGAACTTGATGATGCGCCCTTCGTAATTGGCAATTCAAACCTGCTCAGGTATAGTTCACGCCACTGGATGTTTCACTCATTTACAAGGATGCAAAAAAATATGTCTCTCGCTATTGTTTATTCCCGCGCAAAACTCGGTATTGAAGCTCCGCTGGTCACAGTTGAAGTTCATCTCTCAAATGGCTTGCCTGCTTTATCCATAGTCGGTTTACCCGAAGCCGCAGTGAAAGAAAGCAAAGATCGTGTTCGCAGTGCGATTTTAAATTCCTATCTCGAATTTCCTGCACGACGCATCACCGTTAATCTCGCACCTGCTGATTTACCCAAAGAGGGTGGACGTTATGATTTGGCAATTGCTTTGGGAATTTTGGCCGCATCAGGACAAATACCGCTGGAAAGCCTTCAGCAAACAGAATTTTTAGGTGAGCTGGCACTGTCAGGCGAATTGCGTGCAGTCAATGCTGCACTGCCCGCATCACTTGCTGCTTGCGATGCAAACCGTGCGTTGATTATCAGTCGAAATAATGCAGTAGAAGCCGCAATGGGTAGCCAAACCCGTGTTTATGCAGCGGATTCTTTATTACAAGTATGCGCGCATTTACATGGCCGTGAATTTTTACACCAACAAATCCCCACCAAACCTGTTGCACAAGAAGGAGGATTGGATATTGCCGATGTAAAAGGCCAATCACACGCAAAACGTGCGCTGGAAATTTGTGCATCGGGCGGACACAATCTTTTGCTCTACGGACCGCCGGGTACAGGAAAAACCATGTTAGCCAGTCGCTTGGCTGGATTACTGCCTGTGTTAACCGAAAGAGAAATGTTGGATGTGGCAGCAATTTATTCTGTAGCGTCTGCAGAGAGTCAATTGGCTCTGGGACAACGCCCATTTCGTGCTCCGCACCATACAAGTTCTGCGGCTGCATTAGTGGGCGGCGGATCAAATCCGAAACCTGGAGAAATCTCTCTCGCACATTCAGGCGTTTTATTTTTAGATGAACTTCCCGAATTTCAACGCAAAGTGCTGGAAGTGTTACGTGAACCATTGGAGAACGGTGAGATACGAATTTCACGTGCACGTGCGCAAGCTTGTTATCCCGCAAAATTTCAATTGATCGCTGCGATGAATCCTTGTCCCTGTGGTTATCACGGCAGTGATAACAGCCGATGCCGATGTACTTCCGAACAAATTCGCCGCTATCGCGACAGATTATCGGGGCCATTGTTGGATCGCATCGATATGCACGTTCCTGTACGCGCACTAAAACAAGGTGAATTACTTTCCAAACAACAACAAAATGAATCGAGTAAAGTTATTCGTGAACGCGTTAAAAAAGTGAGGCAAATACAACTGCAACGCCAGGGTAAAATCAATCATCAACTCAATGCATCCGAATTGGATATCTATTGCGTCATTAGTTCCCAGGACTCACAATTTTTAGAACAAGCGATTGAAAAGTTAGGCTTATCTACACGCGCATTACATCGAGTGCTAAAACTTTCACGCACTCTGGCTGATATGGCAGAAAAAGAACAGATTACATTAACTGAAATTTCAGAGGCATTAAGTTATCGAACATTAGACAGGCAAATCAGTTAATCAACTGGCGCTTGCAGATTGTGTGACGCATGGTATTGCAATACCACATCCAGTTCTTTCGCTTCTGAAAATAAATGCCCTTGCATTTGATCACACCCCAGACTGACCAACCATTCAAGTTGATGTTGTGTTTCAACGCCTTCAATAACCAACTGTTTGCCCAAATGCTGGGCAAACGCTATTGTCGCTGCAACCAGACGACGATCGACCAAACTACGATTTAATTCAATCAAATAATTCAAATCAATTTTCACACTGCTCATGGGCAACCGTTGCAAATGCAATAGCGATGAATGACCAGAACCAAAATCATCCAGCAAAAAATTAACGCCAAAATAAGCCAAGGGCTTCATACACAGTGTAATCAGGTCAAGATTTTCAGAAAACGCTGTTTCCGTAATTTCAAATTCAATATCTCCGGGATTAATAGCAAACTCATTAAAAATACTGGCAACATGGTGCACCAGATTCTCATCGCGAAACTGTTTAAGCGATAAATTAATCGCCATCATTACCTGATAGCCGACGACAGATTGCAAACGTTTCAAATCATGACAAGCCTGTCGAATCACCCAGTAGCCAATTGCAGTAATAACGCCCGTTTCTTCAGCCGTTGCAATAAATTCACTGGCATTAATTAAACCAACTCCCGGTTTGTTCCAACGCAACAGCGCCTCTACTGCGACCAATTTACCTGTTGTAACGTCGATTCGCGGTTGATAATGCAGAATAAATTGTTGTTTTTTTAATGCCAAACGCAAATCCGCCTCCATTCGTAATTGTCGTTTGACATCTTTATTCATGGATTCTGTAAAAAATTGATAATTGCTGTCTGAATCCTGCTTGGCTTTATACATCGCCATGTCTGCATGTTTGAATAAACTTTCTGCATCGCGACCCGCTTGTGGGTAAATGGCAATACCTATGCTGCAACCGACAACCACTTCATATCCTTTGATAATGGTGGGTTGGGATATAGCTTGAATTACTTTTTCAGCAATCAAGGCAACATCACGATTGTTATCTGTATTTTGCAATAACAAAGTAAATTCATCGCCACCCATACGGGCGACAGAATCACTTCGTCGCAAACAATTATTCAACCGCTGGGCGCAGACTTTAATAATCTCATCACCAGCATCATGTCCAAAATTATCGTTAACCTGTTTGAAACCATTTAAATCAATAAACATCAAACAAAAATTGGTGGTATCGCGCTCAGCTAACAAAATGGCATGCTCAAGTCGATCACGAAAAAGAATACGATTGGGAATATCGGTTAACGAATCATAATGTGCCAGACGCGCAAGATGCTGTTCCATGGTTTTGCGTTCAATGGCATAACGCAGGGTTCGCTCCAGCAATGGAGCATCAATTTGATCTTTTATTAAATAATCAGCTGCCCCCACACGAATAGCATCTTCTGCCACCTGTTTTTCTATTTCATCCGTCATTATGACAATCGGTGTTTTGCAAGCTTGTATACGTGTGACATTTAACAAATCGCGTGCCGAATCCTGTCCCCAATAATAATCGACCAATGCCACATCAAATTCATCAGATAATAAAAGCGGCAAAGCTTTTACCAGAGAATGACACCAGACCAAATCGTAATCCACATGACGAATATGCGACAACAATTCGGCAACCAACAGATACTCGCCCTGCTCGGGGTCGATGAAAAGCACTCGAACATTATCACTCAAGGAAATTATTTCCCCTTACAGATTTGAAAAAAATCAGTTTAGTGGAAGTCATGTTTTTTTAAATCCTTATTTGATCCTTGTTGTTATATCAATTGGGCGCATTAAAAATCCAAACACCGCTCATGAGTTATAGCCTAGTCTGATCATCCATCAAGCCAAATGGTAAAAAAATCGCTTAGATTTTTAAACCCGGGCTGCTAGAATCGCCGCCCACCATAACCACAGGGTTTGCTTGTGACTCAGCTCAATTCCCGTCAACGCCAGGCCATGCTTTATATTGATGGCCCCTGTCTGGTTCTGGCAGGCGCGGGCAGCGGCAAAACCAGCGTAATCACACGCAAAATTGCTTACCTCATCAAAGAGTGCAACATACCTGCACGTCATATCGCTGCACTGACCTTTACCAACAAAGCCGCACGTGAAATGAAAGAACGTGTCAGCCAACTTTTGCGTGGTGATGCCAGCAAGGGTTTGATTGTGTCCACCTTTCACAATCTGGGTTTGAATATTATTCGACGCGAACATAAACACTTGGGTTTTAAACCCGGCTTTTCCATTTTTGATGCAGAAGATGCGCGCAGCTTGTTAAAAGAATTACTGTTTCGCGAAGGCGATCAGGATTCGGATTTACTCAATCAGGTGCAGCAACAAATTTCCCAATGGAAAAACGATTTGGTGCTGCCACATCAGGCGGAATCTTTTGCCAACTCAGAAGGTGACCAAAAAATTGCGATTATTTATAAAGCTTACGCGCAAGCATTGAAAGCTTACAACGCCGTTGATTTTGATGATTTAATTTTAATTCCGGTGCAACTTTTCCAAACTCATGCAGATATTTTATTGCACTGGCAAAAGAAAATTCGTTATCTGTTAGTGGATGAATATCAAGACACCAATTCCAGCCAATATTTATTGGTCAAATTGTTAGTCGGTGCACGCGGAGCTTTGACAGTGGTCGGCGATGACGACCAATCAATTTACGCCTGGCGCGGTGCACGCCCGGAAAACATGTCATTACTGAAACAGGATTATCCACAACTGGAAGTAATCAAACTTGAACAAAACTATCGTTCAACCAGTCGCATATTGCGTGCCGCTAACCAATTAATCGCCAATAATCCACATGAATTTAATAAAGCACTCTGGAGCGAAATGGGGCTGGGTGACCCACTGCGTTTAATTCGATGCGCCAATGAAGATGCAGAAGCCGAACGAGTCGCCACCGAAATACTCACGCAAAAATTACGTTTTAATTATCAATTTCGAGATTTTGCGATTTTGTATCGAGGCAATCACCAATCGCGCTTATTGGAAATGAAATTACAGCAACACCAGATCAGTTACAAATTAAGCGGCGGCTCATCATTTTTTTCCAAAACGGAAATTAAAGATGTTATGGCTTATTTACGTTTATTGATTAATCCCGATGATGACAATGCTTTTTTGCGCATCATCAACACTCCTCGCCGACAAATCGGCACCAGCACCCTCGAAGCACTGGGCCAGTATGCTGGTGAGCGACACATGAGTTTATTCAGTGCAATCAGCGAACTGGGATTGCAATCGCGTGTACCGGAAAAAAACTATGAACGATTATCGGGTTTTGTGCGTTGGATTGAGCGTGTTACCCGCTTATGTTTTGAAAGTGACGCTATTGCTGCAATTCGTGAAATGATTAACGACATGGATTATGAAGGCTGGTTACATCAAAATTCCAGCAGCAGTAAGGCAGCTGAAAAACGAATGGAGAATGTTAACTATCTAATCGAATCACTCGCCAAAACATTACAACGACAGGAAGATCAGGATGATGATGCATCAATTGAATCCGCCATCGGTAAATTAGTTCTGCGCGATTTATTGGAACAACAAGCCGAAGAAGACAACACCGACGCCGTGCAATTAATGACATTACACGCATCAAAAGGATTGGAATTTCCGCATGTATTTTTAGTCGGCATGGAAGAGGATTTACTTCCACACCGCAACAGCATAGACGATAACAATATCGAAGAAGAAAGAAGACTCGCTTACGTTGGTATCACCCGCGCACAACGCACACTCAGCATGACCTTCGCCGCCAAACGCAAACAATACGGCGAAATCATCGACACTACCCCCAGCCGTTTTCTGGATGAATTACCACAAGAGCATATTGAACGCGAAGGTTTCGGCGAATTGACACCGGAAAAAAATCAGGCAAAGGGCAGCGAAACAATTAGCACTTTGTTGAATATGTTTGATTGAGAATCAAAACTCTTGCTCCACCCCCAATGCCCACTCTCGACCGCGATTGGGAATACCATCGCGAATACCGGTTCCCTGAGTTGGGTTGGAATAGTTTTTATCGAAAAGATTTTTTACTGCCAGGCTTATGTTGATGGAATCGTTGAATTGATAACGTAATTTGCTGCTGGCAATCCAATGAGAGTCCAATGTAGCTCGCTGGGTTTGGGTGAGCAGGTAGCGGCGCTCTGCTTGATAATTGGCTGATAAATTCCAATTCCATTTATTTTGGTTGAAGTTCAACGTGAATATTCCCAGATCCGTGGCTTCGCGGAAGGCGGAATCCGGCAGATCTTTCATATGAGTGTAATTCACTCGTAACAACCATTGTGATGTCGCTTGCCAGTCGATCCTCATGCCACAGCCAGAATTACTATCATCCGAGTCGTTAAGATAGGTTCTGGTAGTACCTATTACTCCACCCACTATAGGGTTCTCGTAGCGATTGTGATAAACAGTGGCGGCCATGGAGATGCTGTGCCAATTACCCAACCACATAAGCTCCAGTGTTTTGACAAGTTCGTTATTCAGATCAGGATTTCCCACCACCACCGGATTATTCAGCAGCCCTGTCTCTGCCATGCTGGGCGCACGAAAAGCTTCGCCGTATAGTAATTTCAAAGTTTGGTTTTTATCCAGCTGATGCACCAACGCAATTCGCGGGCTGACATGTTCACCTATGGACTGATAATAATCATAACGAGCCCCCAGAGTGAGGCGTGTGGTTTCGGTCAAATCGTGCAGGAATTGGCTGTAAATGCCGCTGGTTTTTCTTGAAGCCTGGGTACCCACTTTGAACGATTGATCAAAATCACCGTAATAGGTGATGGGGTAATCCCGCAGCGCTAATTGCCCCAAATCATAGTTGGTGTCTGCTTTGGCATCGGTTTCACGTTCATGCCGCCACTCCACACCAAACTGCAAACTGCTGATATCACTGAGCGTTAAATCATTCGCCAGCGATGCGCCATAAACCTCACCCGCCAACAATACTTTTGCCAACATAGGTTGTGCACTGGCCGGTTGACTGATGGTTTGCAGATTACCGGCAGGCACCAGAACACCATGAAAAAGTTGCGAGGATTTTGAATAACCCAAGGATAATTTGGAATCCCAATTATCGGCGGGCTTTAGTCCCTGCTCTATCTGCAAGTTTCGGTAACGGGTAGTGTATTCATTAAAATCATTATTTACTTTTTCCAGCGTGTAGAAATTTTCCCCTTGTTGTTTTGAGTTAAATAATTTTACTTTGGTATTTTCATAACCTAACTCAAGATCCAACAGAACATCCTGACGCGGATCATCAGTGTCTGGTTGCACAACTGAGGTCAACCGATAATCCTGTCCATTATCTTCATAAGCGTGCGCATAAAAATCCAATTTCACATTACCCAACAGCTGCGATGTATTGATATCGGCTTTACGCCGCTCTTCACTCCCTACTGCTACAGCAAAACGTTGCTGGTTGCGACGACTGATAATATTGATCACACCAGTAAATGCGCCCGAACCATAAATAGCTGAACCTGGCCCACGAATAATTTCAATCCGCTCAATATTCGATAGAGGGAAAAGACTCACCGCACTATCAGCACCACTGGAGCGCGGATCGGAAAATACCCGGCCATCAACCACCAGTAATATTTCCCGGGCGCGAACACCCAAACGGCGACCACGTGCGCTGTAAGTGTAATTAATCGGGCTATCGGCACCGCGTGTGGTTTGAAAACCTGGCACCAGATTAATCAATTCATGCAGGTAATCCAGACCCAGCGCGTCCAATTGCTGCCGGGTAAATACTGTCACCGATGACGGCACAGTTTTGAGAGATTCATCGCGCAGAGTGGAGCCTTTCACCGTCACCGCCAACAATTCTTCCAAATCCATTTCCAGATAATCATCTGCATGGGAGGCGATTGGCAATAAACACAACAGCCAGGCAGCGATGTGGCGAGACTGTCGATTAACTAGCATATTGCACCATTCTGCAAACACATAAATGAGTTCGAATTTTGCAAAATTTGTATCCTTGCCATAGTGATTGATGATGTAAAAATGGAACTCAACCTGATTTCAGGAAAGCCAATTAACATCAAGCCTAGATCATTTATGGCAGGTTGGTATTTCACAAACCTTTTGATTCAGTATCAAAATGATGACCGGGTTTATTTATACGACAACGGACAAACTGATAGGGGGAAAAGTAGATTCTTCTTAAATAATTTACATCGGGTTCAAAAAAAACGGCACACAAGGCGCCGTCAGTCAGACATTTAAATTTTACTTGGCCATGTAATCCACAGCGCCTTTGATCTCATCATCACTACAAGCGGAACACATACCTTTTGCAGGCATACTGTTGAATCCTTCAAGTGCATGTTTGTAAAGCGTCTCTTTACCTTTCGCCACTCGCGGTGCCCAATCAGCTGCATTACCCAATTTGGGGGCATTCAACACACCAGCGGTATGGCAGGTTGTACAAAAGCTCTCAAAAACCTCTTTGCCTGTCTTGGGGCCTGAGGCAACCGCAACCGGAGCCGCCGCACAATCATCACCTGACATACAGGTCTTACCGACAGGTGCAATTCGCGATTTCACATCGTCAGCCTGATCGCTCGCAATTGCACTACCAACCAGAATGGTTGCCAACAGGAAGGATTGCACCAGGGTTTTCAATAGTTTCACAGAAATTTCCTCTTAAAAAGTTTAGCCCAAACCAAGCGGGGCGCATTATAGCGAGATTTAACCAAAGCGGGTTAGCCGCATCATAAAGCCATCGTTAATACTGAATTTGATCTACCACAATCTACTGATATTCTAGCCTCCAAAATTAAAATTCGAGATGATTCATGGAATATCAAAGCGTTACTTTCCTTGCATATTTGGGTGCATCCATAGTCGCCTTACTGCTCACCCTTGCTTATTGCTTCCAATATTTTTCCAAACAAAATACCTGGGTACTCGCTGGCGCATCGTCAATACACAGCCTGAACCTGTTTTTAATCGCCATGCATTATTACTCCGGGGACATCTCACCCGGCCTTCTCTACGCCATTGAATTTTTACATTTCAATGCCTGGATTTTCTTTATCGGTTTGTTTATCCGGCGCGACCTTGCGTCAAATAACATGCCCAAAAGCCTGAATATTTTATTTTACGGTGGCTGGCCAATCACACTTTTCGGCATCGCACTGACCTATATCGGATTTCCGGCGACACAACTATTTGTCTGGCTGGCATTGGCACTTTCAATTAATGCACTGGTTTCTGTAGAACAACTCTACCGTTATGCGGCTGAAAATGATCGGCAGATAAAACTCCTGTGCATGAATCTGTTAGCCATTTTTTTATTTGATATTTATTTATATACCCACGCATTAATTTTCAACGGGGTTGACTCACTCCTTTGGCAATCACGTGCCGCCATTTCAATAACCACCTGTTTGTTGATGACCCTCGGTGGTTTACTTTTATTCCAGCAAAAAGACCGACCCGCCCGATTGACTATTTCACGGCCTATTGCGCTTTACACCACATCGCTCATTCTGGCCGGTTTTATAGTGGCCTTTTTGTCACTCGGCGGCTACTACGTCAAACTTTACGGTGGCAACTGGGGCACCGTTTTTTATACCTTCGTGCTGGCTATTGCGGTTATCCTGATCGCCACCGTTTTCATTTCCAGTCGAATTCGTGCCAGACTGTCCGTTCTTATCAATAAGCATCTGTTCCGCTATAAGTACGACTATCGCAGCGAATGGTTGCGCCTGATTAATTATCTTGCAGAACCGGCCTCTGTTGGTGACGTTAACCAGCGAGCGTTTTTTGCTGTTGCATCTGTCACCAAAGCGCCAAGTGGCGCCATATGGTTATTGAAACAGGGATTTTATGAGCCGGTTTATCGAGCCAATTTACCCAACTTTGTGGAGTTGCAGGAAGAGCCCGTAAACAGCCCGTTCTGCCGTGCGTTTATTGAATCTGATTGGGTATTTATTCCCGACAGTAACGATGATCACGCCCATAGCCAACACAATGAAGTCTTGCCACATTGGACTAAAAACATTCCCGATCTGTGGTTAATATTTCCGTTAATTGTCGCCGAAGAATTAATCGGCTTTATTGCATTGACCAAACCCTTAAGTAATGAATCCCTGACGTGGGAAGACCTTGATTTGTTAAAAACAATCGGCCGGCAAATTGCCAGTTATTTGAAAAGGCATCATCAGGAAGAACAACTGGCCGAGCGAAAACAATTTGATACTTACAACAAACTGGTTGCATTTATTGTGCACGATTTGAATAACCTCATGGCACAACAGGCATTGCTTGTGAGAAATGCGGAAAGACACAAAGACAATCCTGAATTTGTTGATGACGTGATCAACACCATAAGCCATTCAGTTACACGCATGAATAACCTGTTAAAAAAATTGCGGCGTGATGAACCCGACTCAATCACACTGGTTCCAATTGATGAAGTGATGATGAGTGCACTGGAGGAATGCATTCAGGGGAAACCACAAATCACAACAGATATAGAAACAACCTCACGCATTGTGATTGGCGACCCGGTGAGATTGGTTATGACGATTGCCCACTTCCTGAAAAATGCACAAGAAGCAACGCCGGAAAACGGCAAGGTTCATGTTACACTCCGCGTCATTAATGATCGCGTTCAAATATCGATAGAGGACAATGGTTCCGGTATGGATTGGGATTTTATTCACAATAGACTTTTTAAACCTTTTGAGACCACCAAATCAGGCAAAGGAATGGGTATTGGTGCCTATCTTTCAAAAGAATACATTGGTGAATTGGGTGGCACGTTGAATGTTGTTAGCGAACCCAATCAAGGAACTACAGTTACCATGAGCCTTCCATTGCTACAGGAATAACAAGACATGAGCAATCAAAAACCCACCTTGCTAATAATCGAAGATGATCGGGGACTCAAAAGTCAGTTGCGTTGGCATTTTGATCAATTTGAAACTGTGTTTGCTGATAATCGTCAGGAGGCGATTACTGCGTTACGTCTGCATGAAGCCCAGGTGGTCATTCAGGACCTGGGGTTACCGCCGGATCCTGATGGTGTGGATGAGGGATTCAAATGTATTCAGGAAATTTTGCGCATATCCCCCAACACCAAAATTATCGTCATGACTGGCAAAACTGATCAGGAAAATGCCATTCGTGCAGTCGCTATGGGCGCTTATGATTTTTGCCAAAAGCCGGTAGATCCAGGCACACTGGATTTAATTGTTCAGCGCGCCTTCCATATTTTTGAATTGGAAGACGTCAATCGACGCTTGCAATTTTCACAACAGGAACCGCTGGAAGGATTGATCACCAACGACAGTGTGATGCTAAAAATTTGTCGTCAATTGGAAAAAATATCCCCTACCAATGTGACCTGTACCCTGTTGGGTGAAAGCGGTACAGGCAAAGAAGTGTTGGCACGTGCTATTCACAATCTCAGCCCGCGAAAAAATAAACGGTTTGTGGCGATCAACTGTGCGGCCGTCCCCGAGAATCTTATCGAAAGCGAACTTTTTGGCTATGAAAAAGGAGCTTTCACCGGTGCCAATAAAACCACACTGGGAAAAGTGGAAACCGCAAATGAAGGCACGCTCTTTCTCGATGAAATCGGCGATATGCCACTTAATCTTCAAGCGAAGCTGCTGCGTTTTTTACAACAGCGCGTTATTGAACGGGTCGGCGGCAGGCAGGAAATCATTGTTGATGTACGGGTAATTTGCGCTACCAACAAAAATCTGGAAGCCATGGTGAAGGATGGAAAATTCCGGGAAGATTTGTTCTACCGTATCTGCGAGATGACCATCAATATCCCACCTTTGCGCAATCGTATCGGCGACCGGGTGCTTCTGGCTCGCCATTTCAAATTGCGATTCGCCAAAGAATACAGTCAACAATTAACCGGCTTTACACCCGATGCTCTGGCGGCCATCGAAAATTACGACTGGCCGGGCAATATTCGTGAAATGGAAAACAAAATAAAACGCGCAGTGATTATGGCGGAGGGTAAATACATCACGCGCGATGACCTTGGTTTGGAAGAGGCCGGGGATTTGTCACTGAATCTTCGCCATGTACGGCAGGAAGCGGAACGCAATGCCTTGTTAAGGGCATTAAGCATGACCGACAACAACTTTTCTTCAGCGGCCAAATTATTGGGTATTACGAGACCCACCCTTTACGATTTGCTCAAGAAATTTGATATGCCACTGGCCAGCGAACTCAATGAAAATGATGCCAAAGACGGCACCTGAACCCAGGCGCCGCATACCTCATAACCAAAACGCATATAACTTGCACAGTGATTTTGTCGAACCTATCACATTTGTGATGAACCAATCGAAAATTCTGAAAGAAATACTGCAGAATCCGCGTAATAAAATTTATAACTGCTAAACATAGATTCAGGTTCACACATAGTTCGTTGGCAAGATAACGAACCCTCATGTGGTTATGTTTTTCACACTCGCAGATGTATCACGGTGTCAATTATGTTAAGTAAGTCTATCCAGATTCTGTTGATTACCAGTTTGTTGACTGCTTGCGGCTCGCAGTCAATCGACGATCCAACCGTTAACGAAAAACCCGATGTATCGGTGAATAGCAGCACCATTACAGTCGAGACCAGTTCTGTATCCAGCTCCCGGCAGGCTCAATCTTCCAGCAGATCCAGCTCCAGCACAGCGTCTGTAGTCGCGGTTGTCAGCAGCTCTACCGCTATATCAGTCGCGGCCAGTTCAACTCCTGTAGTTATAGTGACCAGCTCAAGCCAGGCTGTGATATCCAGCTCAAGAAGCTCATCTATATCCAGCTCAAGAAGTTCAAGCAGAAGTTCTTCCATATCATCCAGTTCAAGAAGTTCGTCTATATCCAGATCAAGCTCCAGAAGCTCATCGAGTTCCCGAAGTTCATCTTCCACAGCATCAAGCACAGCAGCCAAAGCGGTCACCATTCAATGGTCGCACCCGACACAAAGGGAAAATGGTAACTATCTGGAACTGGATGAAATCGGTGGCTATGACATCAGGGTGCGCACTGAGGGCAGCTCAACCTATACCATTTACAAAATAAACGGAAACTCCACTACCAGTTACAGCCTGAGTAACTATGTTGATACCATGACTGTTGAAATAGCTGTCTTTGACGTAGCCGGGCTATACAGCAGTTTCGTTACTGTTAATTAAAACGCTACCAATAATCCTGTTTGACTATAATGGGGCATCTGAACAGGTGCCCCATGTCATTTTTAACACTCTCCCAAAAGAAAAATAATCTACTGATTCTGCTGCTGCTGTTGTTCTGTGCAGCCATTACCTATCCCAGCAGCATCACACTGATTCATGAATGGCAAAAATGGGATCAAGCCTTGAGTCATGGATTTGCTTGCCTCGCTTTATTTATCTTTTTTATCTGGCGACAAGATTTTTACATCCAGATCAATACTCACTCCCCAACCTGGATTTTATCTATTGCTTTGCTATTGAATTCGGTCGCCTGGTGTTTTACGCAATTGGGTAATTTGCAACTTCCCGGTTATATTTTCGCACTCAATAATTACGGATTGTTGATAGCCGGTTTTTTTGGATGGCGCGTTGCAATAGCATTGATTCCCTTGCTAACACTGTTTATTTTTGCTTTACCTATATGGACTATACTCACTGAAATTTTGGTAACACTGAGCAGCAAAGTCGTTGCGTTGGTGCTTGGTTATACCGATTTGACATTGCACATTCAGGATAATCAGTTCATGACGCCATGGGGAACGATTGTGATTGCCGATGGTTGTTCCGGCTTGCGTTATTTCATCATTTCATTATTGATTGCCTATTTACTTTGCCTGATTAATCCCTACAGCTTAAAAACAAAAATCAGTATTTTTATTGTCGCCGCCTTACTTGGCCTGTTCACCAACTGGTTGCGGATTATCATTATTGTGTTGATAGGTTATTACACTGAAATGCAACACAGTCTTGTGCGCGACCACGAATTTTTTGGCTGGACATTATTTGTTTGTATTTTATTTCCAGCATTATTGGCTTGTCGCCAATACCCAAAAAACTGGCCGCCGCTGGGCATTCAAACAAACGGGTCATGGATATTTTTTGTTACGGCACTCACCGGGCCGGCCATCTATTTCGCCACACCTTTTGACACAACCAATAACCCGATTAAATCCCCTTTTGTCGATAATCAACAACCAGCAGAACCCGAACTCCAAATCCAATTACCGCTCGCGGATCACCACTACAAGCAAAGAATTCTATTGGACAATATTGCGATTGATCTCAACTTGTCAGTATCAACTCCTAAAAACAAACAGGAAAAAATAGTGCCGTTTATCGGTAGTTTATATAACCCTGTGCATTGGCGATCATTGGAAAAAGCAACCGGAATTACCCAAAGCCATGCAGAAATTCTGGAAGCCCGAAATAATCAAACAAAGGTGTTGTTGATTCATAAATTTCAGGTGGGATCATTCAGCACCCCCGATTATTACGAGGCCAAGTTATTACAAATACCAGCCAGATTATTCAATCAACCTTACTTCGGCTTGTGGGTCGCTCAAAGTAAATGCCAATCAGACTGCAAACAAGAATTGATTGCCATGCAAAAACTTGATGCTATCTGGTAAATAATTTCAAAACTTAATTCAAGCAGGAAAATATTATCTTCTTTATTATTTCCGATCTGTTGCTATCAACATATTGATGCACAGGCAGGGTCAGTAATCGTCGGGAAAAGGATCGCGCATTCAGGAGCGGAGAATGAATCATTATTTTATCGGCCACACCTTCTATATGATTCAATTCCTGTTTATACATCAAGGAGGCACCCAATCCGGCAGCATGTAATTGACCAAAAATATCATCACGCTGCGATTGGTTTTTTAACAACAAAGGATAACGTAACAATCTTCCTTTACGCTCAGTATTAACTCCCGATAGATGTTGTATCCCGACAAACCACTGCTGGTAGTCGTCTGCAATTTTTTCACTGCGTTGATAATGTGCCTGCAGATTTACAGCCAGCAATTTCCGAGCTGTTACCAACATAGGATTGATGTGTTGATGCAAATCCAGTCTTGTTTCCCCCAAATGAATAAAAGGCATGCGATTTAAACAATAATAAGCCAGGGGGTTCAAAAGAAAGTTATAAGCTCTGACTTTAAGTTGATATTTAAACGCCGACGCAGAGGTATTTTGTTGCTGGACCGAATTAATTAGTGCTGTTTTTGCAAGCAAGGCACCGCCTGTCAACAAGCTCACGGGTTTTCCCCGGCCAAAAGAAAAGATCACATAATCAGAGTTGAATGTTTGTCCGGCATTTTCAGGAAACCACTGCGCATTATCTTCAATTATTTTTATATTTCGCTGCGTAATCAATTTCCGGATTGCATCCAGATTTTCTTTCACGCCCAAAAAATTCACCGCAATAATAGCAATTACCCTGTCGCCAATCGCATCTGCCAATTGCATTAAATCGTAACCGGGATCATCTTCACCAATATCAACAACCAAAGGCTCAACACCTGCATAAAGGGCGGCAGCAACCAGATCAGGGCAACAATAACCCGGGATAATCACTTGCGGATTAGATACAGAATCTGCACGAAGCTTGCAATCCATTAACGCCAAGGCCAAGGCTGAAGTGCCGGAATCGAGCCAGGAAATGGTGTAATCACTATGATCAAACAACTGCTCAACCGGATCAGCAGTCTTGATCAATACGGGATTTCCAGCCGGTGATAAATCACCGCGAATTAACGCGCGGAAGGCTTCCATGTTGTCATTCTCTGTCCCGCCAAAAACTTCAGGGCTGCATCAAATAATGCAACGTGTACCTGAACAAAAAAATAAACCAGTTTGACCAACGCCAAGCGTCGCAAACCCGGTAAAAAATGCGCGACTAATGCCACACCATAAAATGCCAGCTGCGCAATAAAAATCAAACCGTAAAAGACACCATCGTTAGCTAACATCGCTGAAATTAAAAAGAAGGCGATAAAAAATAACGGTGACAACCAACGCATTAATTTGTGGGAAATAACCTGCACTGCAAAAAAACCAAACTTGGCAAGGCTCATCACTTCAGCATGACGGGACAAGCCCGTCATGCCGCGAATAACGGTACGAATTTTTCTTTGGTATTCTTTGGCGGGATCTTGTAAATCCGTATAAAAACCCAAAACATCGCTGGCACTGATTGCTCGCAATCCTGCCTTGGCAGCATTTAACGCAGTATTAAAATCACTGGGTGAATGTATATCCCACTCCTGACAAATCGTTTTTCGCGCGGCAAAAAAAGATCCACTCAAACCCACCAATCCGGACAATTCCGATTCCTGACGACGCAACCACATTTCATATTTTACATAAGCCCCTTCACCCGCTACCGAACCATCTTTGCTAATGAATCGGTCTTCACTGGAAACTGCCCCAATTTCCGGATCTGAAAAATAACCTACCATTTTCCACAAAGCGTCTTCAGGAATTTGTGTCGCAGTATCAGAGAAAATCAATATCTCACCTTTTGCTTCCCTGATTGCAGTTAACTGAGCATTCTCTTTTCCGAGCCGCTCCTGCGCCCGAACCAATTTAATACCTTTATCGGCGTATTCCTGCACTATGTCGTCAGTCAAATCATCCGAACAATCGGATGCGACAATAATCTCCAACTTACGCTTGTCATAATCAAGCGATAGGCTGTTCTCAATTTTTTCCCGAATACGCCGCTCTTCATTGTAGGCAGTCACAATCAACGAGATAGCAGGCGCTGATTGAGGATCCAACTCTGCAGCTGAAATATTTTTACTGCCGCGATATTTTTTTACCAGAATTAAAATGAGAGGGTAGATGAAATAGCTATAAACTGACGCAATCGCAAGAATCCAAAACAAAAAGAGCAGCATTTTATTCTCCAAACCTATAGCAGTAACTCACAAGTTAGCACTCAACACAAATAAACCGGAAACGGAACTTCTGTATAGCCTGAATTAATTCACTGAAAAAATACTCATGTCAAACTTCTTAAAAATCTCATCCCAGGAATATGTTTGCATAACAAATTTATATCCTTGCTCACCAATGTATTTTCTTTTTTCAATCGACTGCATCAATTCCAGAATAGCGCTTTCAATTTCCTGATCAGTATCAGCAATTACGACACTCTGCCTATCGACCGCATTAACACCACTATTACCCAGGGTAGTGGTAATGACTGGTTTTTTTGCAGCCATAGCATCAAGAAGTTTATTTTGTTGGCCGCTTCCAATTTGCATACCAAAAACAAACAAATCAATACTATTGACATATGGCCCTATATTATCGATCGTCCCGGTAACGATAACTCCGGCGTCAGCGCTCAATTCAGAAATATCAGCAACCGGATCGCGTCCAATAACAACCATCTTAAGATTGGGTAGAGAATCCTGGACTTTTTTGTACAACTTATATAAGCGAAGAGCGGCCTGAATATTAGGGCCATAGCTCATGTTACCTAAAAACCCAATCGTTGGCCCACCAAAATCAATTCGATTATCAAGATCCAAATCATTTAAATAAACACCGTTAGGTATAACCAATACCCTATCGGAATCAATATGAGTACCGCAACTTAGCTCCCGATCAAGAACTGAAATAAAACTGGAGCAGTCTACACTTCGTAGCATTTTCTGCTCCCAGAACCTAATCAACCATGCATCTATTTGATCAACGATGCTTTTCGCTTCTCTCAATTTCAAAGCATATGACGAATCAATCACATCCAGAGTAAGTCTTTTATAGGACGCAAACTGACGTATCATCGGCACAAAAGTTTTGGAGACTGCAATGATCAAATCATAATGCATAGAAGCGTAATGTTTTTTAAAAAAATCATTTAACTCCCATTGATTGTAGTAAACAAAATCAAATGGCGTAGTCCCTGGAACAAATGAAATCAATCTTGTATATATTTTGGTAACTACCGGTACGCGAACACTGCTTTTTTTCACATAGTTATTTACTGTTATACAAAACTCTTTACACGCTTCCAGATCTTCGTTGCTTATTACCGCAGGAGAAATAACAAGCAAATCAATATCGAAAGTTTTACTGAAATGTTGAATTAATGGCGCCCATCGAATGGAGAGCCCATTTCGTCTGACGGGAAATGGGCAATCGGGTAAACAGAGCAAAAGTTTATGTTTGTTCATAAAAAAACATTCTTTTAGTAAATGCCTGACATAGGTCTTTTATATTAGTTTCCAACAGGCTGATGCAATAATCGGTAGCTGTTGCGCAACTGCATTTCTCGCTGGGCGTCTTGATCCTTAATACTGTGAATCAATGCATATCCCATTTCATACAATTCACGCGGTGATTTTTCAGGCTGCCGATACCAGACACCAAACACTTCTCCTTTTGCATTAAAACAACCCAATTGATAACCGGCAGCAAACACCAACAATGAAATTGCTGTATCTTCACCCAAATAACTTCGTTCAAAAAGTTCCGGGTATTGCAGATATCCTCTGGCATACCACTGATCGATTAATTTAGCTGACACAGCATAAGATCCACCCATAACATGTTGACCGTACTGATAGCCATAATCAATTGCAGATTTAAATATCTTTTTCCTCAAAAAATGACATGGAATAGAGGACCATTTTCCAGTCACAATTGCGATCGCAAGATTCTTAATGAAGGGCTTTTTATGTACATTTTCAATACGCGAAGCCCAATCAACAAAAGTATCTTTTCTCGACAATCCCGCTGGCCATGTAAGATAGGTTCCTGCGATACCAACATCAGGGTGATCTGAAAAATAGCGCTCAAGTCTTTCTGAAAAGGAATTTATACATAAGACATCCGTATCCAATTTGATAACAAAATCGACTTTGAGTTGTTTGGCAACAAATTCGAACCCTGCGATCATTCCTGACACATGGCGATCAAACAGAATTTTGGATTTTCCAAACAACGGATTTTCAATTAGATAAAATTGATTAAACGAATTTCGATATATATCCAACTGATCGAGAAGATTATTTCCATCATTTACTGCAACAAAATAAGCATTATCTTTTAAATCGGGCTGATTCGCATTCAGGGACCTTATCAGATCCACAAGTCGGTCCATTTCAGTTTGTCCAGGACCTAACAAAAGAACAAAGGCGTATTTCACTGATTCTTCCTCATTCAACATAATTACTGCCAAGCTTTTTCAAATACTGTGACAACCTTTAAAAGGGCCAAGGTAACAGATAAAATGACACCACAGAATGTTACAGCAAGAGAAAAGAATAAATGCGAATACTTCACATTGCTTCGGGAGACTTATGGGCTGGCGCAGAAGCACAAATCCACACATTACTCTCACGCTTATCTACAAAATATGAGACCAAAGTTATCCTTTTCAATGATGGCGAACTGGCCGACAGGTTAAGGCAATCCAACGTGGATGTCATCATACTTGCCGAATCTACTTACAACAGCTTCAGTTTATTCTTAAAAATCCTGGCCAATATACGTCATTTGAAACCGGATATAGTGCACACTCACAGACAAAAAGAGAACAT
>CBFGPN010000005.1:0-59304 GCA_965650675.1 uncultured Cellvibrio sp. | reverse complement strand
TTTATTCTTGCTACTCCTAAAGAGGTAGATGGGGCATTTGCGTGCATTTTGGCTCAGTTGGCAAGCCGCTTATGAAAGCGCAGTATTCATTCGTCAATGCTAATACTGAAGTGAATCTGAGGAGCGGCAATAGCATGAGTCATTTACTTGATAAATTACGATTTTTTAAAAAGCGTCAGGAGCCCTTTGCAGAAGGACATGGTGTCACCACCGATGAAGATCGCACATGGGAACAAGGTTACCGCCAACGTTGGCAGCACGACAAAATAGTGCGTTCAACTCACGGTGTGAATTGCACTGGTTCATGTAGTTGGAAAATTTATGTTAAAGATGGATTGATCACTTGGGAAACTCAGCAGACTGATTATCCTCGTACACGTCCCGATTTACCCAATCACGAACCACGTGGTTGCCCAAGAGGCGCTAGTTATTCCTGGTATATCTACAGCGCCAACCGATTGAAGTATCCGAAAATACGTCAAGCATTGGTTGAGCTTTGGCGAGAAGCGCGCCAGGAATATTGCGATCCAGTCGAAGCCTGGGAATCGATTGTGGAAGATCCTGTGCGTGCGCAACAATACAAATCACGTCGTGGTTTGGGTGGTTTTGTGCGCGCCAATTGGGGCGAAGTGAATGAAATTATTGCTGCCGCCAATATCTATACAGCGAAACGATACGGTCCCGATCGCATCAGTGGTTTCTCTCCCATACCGGCTATGTCGATGGTGTCTTATGCCGCAGGTTCACGTTACCTCTCGTTAATTGGTGGCAACTGTTTAAGTTTTTATGATTGGTATTGTGATTTACCGCCATCATCACCTCAGGTTTGGGGTGAGCAAACCGACGTGCCTGAATCGGCGGATTGGTACAACTCTAATTACATCATCGTTTGGGGTTCAAATGTTCCGCAAACACGTACACCCGACGCACATTTTTTATCGGAAGTTCGTTACAAAGGCACCAAAACTTGTGTCATTACATCGGATTATTCCGAGGCATCAAAATTTGGCGACACCTGGTTATCACCCAAGCAAGGAACCGATGCTGCATTAGGCATGGCCTTTGGTCATGTGATCTTGAAAGAATTTCACATCGATCAACCCAGTGAATATTTCACTCGCTACATCAAACAATACACCGATATGCCAGTGTTGGTGATGCTGGAAAAAAACGGCGAGCATTTAACTCAGGGGCGTTTTTTACGTGCATCAGATTTAATTGATAACTTGCAGCAACAAAATAATCCGGAATGGAAAACAATTTCAATTAATGCAAAAACCAATGAACTGATTAGCCATAATGGTTCGATCGGTTATCGTTGGGGGCAAAGTGGCAAATGGAATTTGGAGCAGCGCGATGGCGTGAATGGCAATGAAGTTGATTTACATCTTTCGTTAAAAAATCATTGCGACGAAGTTCTGGATGTTGCCTTTCCTTATTTTGGTGGAAGGGAGCATGAGTACGGCTATTTTGAACACACAGAACACACAGATATTCAATTACGAAAAGTTCCAGCGCGAAAAATTATGCTGGCGAACGGTGAAACCCAATGGGTCGCTAGCGTATTCGATTTAATGGTGGCTCACTATGGTGTTGACAATGGATTGGGTGATGCAAATGTTGCCAAGAGTTTCGACGATGACGCACCTTACACACCCGCATGGCAAGAAAAAATTACCGGCGTAAAACGTGAAGATGTGATTCGTGTTGCGCGGGAATTTGCGCGAACTGCTGATAAAACGCATGGCCGTTCGATGGTGATTGTAGGGGCTGCACTCAACCATTGGTACAACATGGATATGAACTATCGCAGCTTGATTAACATGCTGATGATGTGTGGTTGCGTGGGTCAAAGTGGCGGTGGCTGGGCGCACTATGTTGGGCAAGAAAAATTGCGGCCACAAAATGGTTGGGTGCCTCTGGCATTTGCTTTGGATTGGCAACGTCCGCCTCGTCAAATGAACGGCACTTCATTTTTTTATAATCACGCCAATCAATGGCGCTATGAAAAATTGGATATGAGCGAAGTGGTGTCGCCACTTGCCAATAAAGAAAAATGGTCTGGCAGTATTATTGATTTTAATTCACGCGCTGAACGTATGGGCTGGTTGCCATCTGCTCCACAACTTGCAACCAATCCGTTGCATATTGTTGCTGCCGCAGCAGCGGTTGGGAAAGATCCCAAACAATATGTAGTCGATGAATTAACTTCCGGCCGATTGCAGTTTGCCTGTCAGGACCCTGACTCACCGCAAAATTTTCCACGCAATATGTTTATTTGGCGCTCCAATTTATTGGGTTCCAGTGGCAAAGGCCATGAATATATGTTGCGACATTTGCTGGGTACTAAACACGGTTTGTTAGGAAAAGATTTGGGACCCGATGGCAAAAAACCGGAAGACATTACATGGCATGAGCAAGCAGTGGAAGGCAAAGTCGATTTGCTGGTGACACTGGATTTCAGAATGTCCACTACCTGTTTGTATTCCGACATAGTGTTGCCAACCGCAACCTGGTACGAAAAAGATGATATGAATACATCGGATATGCATCCGTTTATTCATCCTCTAACTAAAGCGATTGATCCGGTTTGGGAATCGCGTAGCGATTGGGATATTTTTAAAGGCATAGCCAAAGAATTTTCCAATCTCTGTGGAAAACATTTAGGTGTTGAAAAAGATTTTGTCACCCAACCCATGATGCACGACACGCCGGAAGAGTTAGCACAACCTTTTGGTGTAAAAGCCTGGTGGAAAGGGGAGTGCGATGCAATACCCGGTGTAACCATGCCGAATATGGTAGTTGTTGAACGTGATTACCCGAACACTTACAAACGTTTTACATCGCTTGGCCCCTTGCTGGAAAAATTGGGCAATGGCGGCAAAGGCATTAAGTGGGACACCAAAGAAGAAGTCGAATTTCTTGCAAAACTTAATCATGTTCATACCGATGAAGGTGTGCATCAAGGGCGACCCAAAATTGAAACGGCGATTGATGCCTGCGAAGTGATTTTGTCGCTGGCACCGGAAACTAACGGCCATGTTGCAGTTAAAGCCTGGGATGCGCTTTCAAAAATTACCGGTCGTGATCATACGCATCTAGCCAAACCCAAAGAAGACGAAAAAATTCGCTTCCGCGATATTGTTGCGCAACCGCGAAAAATTATTTCGGCACCCACCTGGTCTGGTCTTGAAGATGAACATGTTTCTTACAACGCAGGTTACACCAATGTTCATGAATTAATTCCCTGGAGAACGGTGACAGGTCGCCAACAGTTTTATCAAGATCATGAATGGATGCGTGATTTTGGCGAGCAGCTTTGTAGTTATAAACCGCCCGTCAATTTAAAAACGATTGAGCCGGTTAAAAATCGTCAACCTAATGGCAATAAAGAAATTGTATTGAATTGGATTACACCGCATCAGAAGTGGGGTATTCACAGTACCTATTCAGACAATTTATTAATGCTGACGCTTTCACGCGGCGGCCCCATTGTTTGGATCAGTGAAGTTGATGCCAAAGATGCCGGTATTGAAGACAACGATTGGATCGATGTGTTTAACGTGAACGGGGCGATTGCGGCGCGCGCCGTAGTATCACAACGCGTTCCGCAAGGTATGAGCATGATGTATCACGCCCAAGAACGTATCGTGAATATGCCGGGTTCTGCCTTAACCAAAACCCGTGGTGGCATGCACAACTCGGTCACGCGTGCGGTAATGAAACCAACGCACATGATTGGTGGATACGCGCAACAGGCTTATGGATTTAACTATTACGGCACTGTCGGTTGTAACCGTGATGAATTTGTTGTGGTGAGAAAAATGAAAGATGTGGATTGGTTGGATACACCTTGATAAAGGTCTGCTGATTCTCTGCAGAAGTGGATAAAAAACAATTCAATCTTTCTAAAAAATTCTCGAATCAAGAAGAGGCAAAAAAATGAAAGTTCGCGCCCAAATAGGCATGGTATTAAATTTGGACAAGTGTATCGGTTGCCATACCTGTTCAATAACCTGCAAAAACGTCTGGACTTCTCGCGAAGGTGTGGAATATGCCTGGTTCAACAATGTTGAAACCAAACCCGGTATTGGTTTCCCCAAAGAGTGGGAAAATCAGGACAAATGGAAGGGGGGTTGGCAGCGTAGTGCCGATGGAAAATTAACCCCGCGTATTGGTGGAAAATTGCGAGTCCTCGCGAATATTTTTGCGAATCCGGATTTGCCGGAAATTGATGACTACTACGAACCCTTTGATTTTGATTATCAACATTTGCACACAGCTGGCCCAAGTCAGCATCAACCCACCGCCAGGCCGCGCTCCCTAATCAGTGGCCAGCGAATGGAAAAAATTAATTGGGGTCCAAACTGGGAAGAAATTCTCGGCACCGAATTTGAAAAGCGTAAAAAAGATAAAAACTTTGACGATGTCGTGCAAAAAGAAATATATGGACAATTTGAAAAAACATTTTTGATGTATTTGCCGCGTTTGTGTGAACACTGTTTAAACCCGGCTTGTGTTGCTTCTTGTCCATCAGGTGCGATTTATAAGCGTGAAGAGGACGGCATTGTATTAATTGATCAGGATAAGTGTCGCGGTTGGCGTATGTGCGTCTCCGGTTGCCCCTACAAAAAAATCTATTACAACTGGAAAAGTGGAAAATCTGAAAAATGTACCTTCTGTTATCCGCGTATTGAATCGGGTCAGCCCACAGTTTGTTCTGAAACCTGTGTAGGACGTATTCGTTATCTGGGTGTTTTACTTTATGACGCAGATCGAATTGCCGAAGCGGCCAGTGTCGCCAGTGAAAAAGATTTGTATCAGACGCAATTGGATATTTTCCTGGATCCACATGATCCCGCTGTGATAGCCGCAGCAGAAATTGAAGGTATTCCTCAAGCCTGGATTGAAGCGGCACAGGGCTCGCCAGTTTATAAAATGGCAGTGGATTGGAAAGTTGCATTGCCGCTGCACCCTGAATACAGAACGCTGCCTATGGTCTGGTACATACCACCACTTTCACCCATACAAAATGCAGCAGAAGCAGGGCATGTGGGTATGAATGGTGAAATTCCTGATTTGAAATCACTGCGTATTCCGCTGCGTTATCTCGCCAATTTATTAACAGCGGGCGATGAAAAACCTGTAGTTCATGCGTTGGAACGAATGATTGCCATGCGGGCATTTATGCGCAGCAGGCATGTTGATGGAGAGGAAGATTTGGCAGTGCTGAAACAAGTGGGGCTTGATGTCAACACAGTGAACGAAATGTATCGCTACATGGCGATTGCTAATTATGAAGATAGATTTGTGGTGCCTACCAGTCACCGTGCTTATGCTGAAAATGCTTACGATTTAAAAAGCAGTTGCGGTTTTAGTTTCGGTAATGGTTGTGGTGATGGCAATAGCGACGTGAATTTGTTTGGCACCAAAGCTAAAGGTGTTCGCCAAGTCATTCCCGTAACGATTCAGGAGTAGTGCCATGACAATATTAAAACTGTTTTCATTACTACTGGATTACCCCACTGATAATTCGGTGGAGTTAATTGCCGAGATTAAAAATCATCTGGCAGCCAGCGAACTGTCCAACAATAGTAAACAAGGCGTTAAACAATTGTTGGTTCATTTTACCGATCATTCACTGCTGGATTTGCAATCTGATTATGATTCGATGTTTGAACGTGGTCGTTCATTATCCTTGCATTTATTTGAGCATATTCATGGTGAATCCCGTGATCGTGGTCAAGCCATGGTGAATTTGCAGCAACAATATCGCGACGCTGGTTTGGATATTGGCGTAAAAGAATTGCCGGATTATTTACCGCTTTATTTGGAATTTTTGTCAACTCAGGGCGAAGAAAATGCTCGCATAGGCTTGGAAGAAATTGCACCTATATTAGCTGTGCTTGCCTGCCGTTTGGATCAACGACAAAACCCTCATGCCGCCATCTTCCATAGCTTGCTGGAAATTTCGGGGGCGGACATTAATTTGCAAGATGTTAGCCATCAAATTCGCGAAGAAAAACCGGATTACACACCTGATGCCTTGGATAAAGTATGGGAAGAAGAAGCCGTCAGCTTCAGTGCCAATCAAAACGCTGATGCCTGTTCCAGCGCAATTAATCGACCAACCCAACAACAAAGCCGCGATCATGTTGAATACCTCAATATTGAGGATCTACTCAAATTGCAACCCGCTGCCTCGATTTAGGAGCTGTTATGAATAGTCTGAATACTTTTTTATTTGGTTTGTATCCTTACATTGCATTGTTTATTTGTTTTATCGCCAGTTGGATTCGTTACGACCGTGAACAATACACCTGGAAAGCCAGTTCAAGCCAACTGTTGGAAAAGAAACAGCTGACAATAGGTAGCCGTTTATTTCATGTTGGCATTATCACGGTTTTATTAGGGCATTTTGTTGGTCTATTAACGCCAGTAGAAGTGTGGCATGTACTGGGAATACATGCGCATCACAAACAATTAATTGCTATGGGGTTAGGGGGAGTATTTGGTTTTATTTGTTTTATTGGTTTAACCATTTTATTAAAACGCCGTTTATTTAATCCGCGTATTCGTGCGACCAGCAGCACTATGGACATACTGGTTTTGTTATTACTTTATGCGCAATTAATTCTGGGCTTGGCTTCTATTTTCGTTTCAGCGAAACACACGGATGGTGCAGAAATGTTGTTGCTGATGAGTTGGGCACAAAATATTGTCACATTTGATCCAATGGAAGCCTCAGCCGCTATTTTATCAGTGCATTGGATTTATAAATTGCATGTGTTTTTGGGAATGAGTTTGTTTGTGGTGTTCCCATTCAGTCGATTGGTGCACATTGCCAGTGTTCCGGTGAAATATCTGGGTCGCAATTATCAAGTTGTGCGTAAAAAGGCTTGGCGTTAATCAACGGAGAGAAACAGATGATACAAGTTAACCAGGTAATTCTGAATGAGCAGCGCATCTTGGGTGAAATGCAATATCACCCGGCATCTTCACAACGCGAAGCCATGATGAAAGCGGCAGAAGCATTGATTATCGGTGAATTATTGCGGCAGCGTGCAGTGGCCTGCGGCATAACATCAGCGATAAATCCTGATTCCGATGCTGCAGAATTCGTTGATTTACTCTTGCAACAAGAGTTGCGAATACCCCAAGCAACAGAAGAGGAATGCCGTCAGTATTTTAATTCCAATCCGCAGAAATTTATCTCCTCGCCTTTGATTGAGTTGCAACATATTTTATTGGCTGCCACTGAGGATGAACTGGATAGAATTAGTGTTAAACAAGAAGCAGAGGCCTTGTTGATCAAATTGCAACTGGGGCATAGCTTTGATGACTTGGCAAAAACCTGTTCGTCTTGTCCGTCAAAAGATCAAGCGGGTGACTTGGGTGTGATCAGCCGTGGTCAAACAGTGCCGGAGTTTGAACGTAAAATTTTACAGTTGCCGCTCGGGTTACATTCTCAGCCCATTGAAAGTCGATATGGTTTTCATTTGGTCAAGATCAATCGCATTACGCCTGGGCAGCCCCAGTCGTTTGAAGAATGCAAACAACGCATTGCCGATTACTTACAAGAACGCGTTAAACGTAAAGAGATGGCGCATTACATTCAACAATTAATCAGTGAAGCGGATATAGAAGGTTACGATTTTTCTGTACCGGCATCACCCTTAATGCAGTAAATATTGTTAGAGAAATTGATAGAGAGGTTATTATGGAATTACTTGATAGAAGTTTAGGTCAATTGGCTAGAAAAATTCCCGGAGCAACAGCAGTATTTCATCAACATGGGTTGGATTTTTGTTGTGGTGGTAATAAAAGTCTACGCAAAGCAGCCGAAGAAAAAAATCTGGATCCAGTTGGAATTGAGCAAACATTGCAATCGATGGTTGATCAACAAAACCCACCAGCAACTGATGCTATGCCTCTGCCAGAATTAATTGATTATATTCTGGAAAATTTTCACGCTGTGCACAGGCAAGAGTTACCTGAATTAATTCGTCTTGCTGATAAAGTTGAGCGGGTTCATGCGGATAATCCTGATTGCCCAAGAGGTTTAACTGCACATTTAATGCATATGGCACAAGAGCTGGAATCTCATATGCAAAAAGAAGAAATGATTTTATTCCCTATGATTAAACAGGGTGCAGGTTCAATGGTAATGGGGCCAATTGGTGTTATGCGTCATGAGCATGATGATCACGGTGCTGCCTTGGCCGAACTTGAGCGTATCACCCAGGCTATTCAGCATCCTAAAGGCGCGTGTAATACCTGGCGAGCACTCTATCTTGGGTTACAAAAATTGCGTCATGATTTAATGGAGCACATACATCTTGAAAACAATTTGTTATTTGTAAAAGTTGAAGAGCCTTTTGCCGAGAAGGCCACAACAGAAAACAAAACTTGTTGTGGCAGTTGCGGGCATCACTAACTATTGAGAGTTAGGTATCATCTCGAGTATTTCGCCTTGTTTATTAAAGGCGAGATACCCCGACACCATCCCCATATTGATTTTTGCAATCATAGCGTCCAGTGGTTTATTGGCCTCTTCGTTAGAGGGAGCAATTGAACCCTTTCCCGAAAGGGCAGCAACAAAAACTATATCCCATTGTTGCCCAGTATGAGTTGACTCGGAAACCAACGTTTCGAAACTTCCAATCTCATCCGGTGTTTTATCAACACACATAACAGGCGTTAAGTATCCGCCATTCTGCTGAATGTCCCCGGTTTCATCTATAGATACAAACACCATCAACAATCGTTGAGCATCGGCTTGTGCTCTTGCCATGTCCAGCAAATCAGAAAATTTTTCCACACTTATCTCCAGTATCGTTGATATTTATTCAGTGTTAATTCTATAGATGAATTTCTGTCGAAGACTATACCTATTTGGAGCTATACACAAAGATCATTCGATATTGTTGCTAATCAACGCCATGATAAAAACTAGTAATAGGCGAGTTGAATAGAGGTGATTATGCGATTGAAAAACTATCTACTGATGACTGCAATTTTGACAAATACATTCTTGACACATCAAACATTGGCAACAACAGATGAGCTGCGACGGGCATTGGATCAGTCAACAATCAATCTGGATTTTCGATACAGACTCGAAGCAGTTGATCAGGATAATCTTTCAAAAGATGCACTGGCTTCTACGTTGCGATCAAGACTTTTAGTACAAACTGGACACTATTACGGTTTTTCCAGTTTGATCGAATTAGACAATGTCACCGTCTTAGGTGATCAAAGTTACAATTCTACCGTTAACGGTGAAACCGCTTATCCAATAGTTGCAGATCCTGATGGCTCGGATTTAAATCAGGCATTATTGCGTTATCAAACAACCAATAAAAAAACCAATCTTGATTGGGGGCGTCAAAGAATTAATTTACTCAATCAACGCTTTTTAGGTGGCGTAGGCTGGCGACAAAACGAACAAACTCTAGATGGTGCACGTTTGCAATATCAAGCCTCAGCATGGGGGTTGGACCTATCCATATTTCACAATGTAAATCGTGTGTTTGGTCCCGATGGCACCAAGGCAGATGAGCCAGGTGAATTTTCCAATTTGCTGATTAATATTAATCCATTTACACAACATCAGTTAAGCGCATTTGTTCATGACTACCAATTTGATCATTGGGCGGTGCGCTCAAGTGTAACCACAGGGTTGGACTATCAAGGAAAATTTATTCCCACTGATCAACAACAATTACAGATTCATCTCGCTTATGCAAAACAAACCGACAACAGTGATTCTCTATCAGATTTGTCAGAGCAATATTCTCGCATAGATCTGTTATGGAAAATGAATAATGCAACTCTGGAAGCAGGTTATGAATTGTTGTCAGGTGATGGTACAAACGCACTACAGACACCACTGGCAACTTTGCACGCATTCAATGGCTTTGCCGATATTTTTCTTTCAACACCAGCTAATGGTTTGAATGACATCTGGCTGGGGGCAGGGTATGTATTACCGAAAGGTGCAATCAATTTCCAATACCACCAATTCACTAGTGACGCAAACGACATTGACTATGGCGATGAAATCAATGTGAGTTACACCTATAACATCAGCACAAGATTAAGCACCAACCTGAAATTAGCAAGCTATCAACAAGACCAGTTTGCACAAGACACACAAAAAATCTGGTTATCCGTCAATCTTAAACTATAAATTTAAAAATTTTTATTATTCTAGCCCGCATGAAAAAACGAAATACGGGCCTTTGATATTTTCTAAAAATAACTGATTAAATGTGCTGTTGGTCAGGGGGCTGTTTTCGGCCAAAAGCGGACCTATAACATCAAAATATGCACGCTTATTCGGCTTTATAACACCCCTGAATAGTTGAAACAGCTCAATCAGATAATACAGACCGTCACCAAACAAAAGCGATTTCAGTAAGACTTGATTAACGCTTACATGTACTAAGCATTCACACATGGTCTCACTACGCATTGCGTGACGCCTGAAATTCTTCTATCGTAGTCCCTTCTTCGCTTACCAAGGCCAGTTCGGCAATGTACATCCAACGGTTCTGGAAAACGGCACTTTTAATATTTGCTATTACCTTCCAAATAGCAGATGCCGCCTATGCAGGTACCGGCCATGACTGTTGCGATGAGACTGCACCATGCTGCGTCATGATGACCTCACCAAAGAATTGCTCCCCTTGTCTTGCACAAGCGATCTCTGGAATTGAACTAACCTCAGTCGAGATGCATGACACTGCACCATTTCAGTACCATTATTTTATCGATTATCTCTCGTTGAAACTTCATGTGATATGGCGTCCTCCGATTGAATGAACATCAAACCAATGATCATCCACTTTATTCAATGAGGCATTTATGAAAACGAAAATGATGAAAATAATCGCCGGGTTAGCCGCTATGGCGACTCCAGGTATTGTACTTGCGGCAGCTACCTGCTGTGTTATTGGCGCTGCCTGTTGTACTGGCGATATGCCTTGCTGTCCCTGATCATTCGTTAACTGAGTGATCAAAAATGCCCGGTGTAACCCACCGGGCATTTTCGCTTTAAACAATACGAATGACCGCTATTTTTAACCCTCCATCTCTGCTTTCCAATCACTCCTATCGCTAGTCACCGCCCGTCAAATTTTTGCGCACGCAAAATTACTTTCCGGCTTCCAAGCTGTGTAATGCACCCATACCAGGAAATCCCACAAGAGGGATTTTTGTTTGGGGAAGTGAAAAATTTGAAGTCGTGAGGACAAGCTACTCTGCGTCAACTGCCTTGACGAAAACGAGGCTTACTACATTTCGGATAGCGGATAGTGAGGAATATTTGTGAAGAAATTGTCTGGTTCAAAACTGCCCGTCGAAGTCAAAGGAAACATGAGCCCTGAGGGATCTGATCGTGTCGGGCTGCTAATGACGATAGCGATGGTGATTGAAAGGCTATGCTGGAGAATAGTGATCCCAATCTTTATTGCAGGATTGGTGCTGTTAAATATTTTCGTGTACCCACCGGTTCCAACAATTGTCAGTACAAATGAGCAGCTGTGGAATGATGCACCTTACGCATGTCTCATCGTCTATGACCCACCCGCACAATTAATCGAATTCAAATGCTCACGGGTACAAGGTCAATAGCGCCTTGGTGCCCGCCGTTCGTCATCCTTCAAGGCTACGAGCGTTATTCCAACTTCGTTAGCGCCTGTAAAATCCCGCAGTCTTTAACGACTCGATTGTTATTGCATTGGGTCCGTAAACCGACCAGTTTTTCCCGTAACGCCGTGAGCTCAGCAATGCGCGCATCCACTTCCTGTACATGCGTATCGACGATATGGTTTATTTCTTCACACGCTTTTTCAGGCATTGCCTGAAAACTTATCAGCTCACGTATTTCACCGAGCGTGAGCCCCAGATTCCGGCATTGTTTGATAAATCCCAACTGCCGTAGTGAGTCCATATCGTATAGCCGATAATTACCTTCCGTTCGTTGTGAAACCGATACCAACCCTTCCTGTTCATAAAATCTAATTGTTTGGACAGATACGCCCGTTTGTTTTGCCAGGGCACCAATTTTCATGTGAATACCTCGCTTGACTCTCTAGTAGCTATAGAGTTTATAGTCAGGCTATAAACTAGACCAGGACTAATTAACACATGCAGACCCGCCTTCCTTTCAAAAAGAATAAGACACTACGTTTAATGTTGCTTGCATCGTTACAGGCGGCGACCTTGATGAATGTTCCAATGGCTTCTGCGGACGACGATGATATCGAGGAAGTTCTCGTAATATCCTCACGCACGAAGGCTACACTCGACGACTCGCCGATGCGTGTGCAAGTGCTTGACGAAGAGGAGCTGTACGAAAAAGCCAATATGAAGCCTGGCGATATCCGTATGGTGCTTAACGAGAGTACGGGGATACAGGTACAGCAAACTTCTCCCACCAGCTTTAATTCGAGCATTCGCATCCAGGGTTTGGATGGGCGCTATACACAACTGCTTCGTGACGGTTTGCCCATCTATTCGGGTTTCTCCGGTAGCCTTGGTCTTCTGCAAATCGCACCATTGGATTTACAACAGGTAGAAGTCGTCAAAGGAGCCTCCTCAACACTTTATGGTGGGGGAGCTATCGCCGGGTTAGTAAACCTGATTTCAAAGCGACCTGATGAGACACCTGAAACCTCACTGATGCTAAACGGAACCTCTGCCCGTGGCTTGGATGTTTCCGGCTTTCATTCGCGTCAATCGGACTCGCATGGTTTTACGCTTTTTGGAAGTTACAATCGCGGCGACGCTTATGATCCTGCTGATAATGGCTTGACGGCCATCCCGGAGTTCGAGCGAGTTACTATCACACCGCAATGGTTTTATACCGCCTCTGACGACACCGACCTGGATATCGGCATAGGATTTATCGATGAAAGTCGTCTGGGCGGCAGCATTGATTACGTTGAAGGTCGAGCGTCCGATGAGTATTTTGAATCCAACGATACTCGAAGAATGTATTCCCGCCTTAACCTGAATCACGCCCTGGAAAGCGGCCTAAAGCTGACGCTGAAGAGTGCTTATAGTGTGTTTGATCGTAGTTTGGAAATCCCGGACTTTATCTTTTCTGGAAAGCAGACATCCACTTTTAATGAGTTAACATTAGCGAATGATGAGGGCGATGGACGCTGGGTTTTAGGGCTTAATGCGGTCACCGAGGAGTTTGATCAGGATCAAGCCCAAGTCGGATTTAACCACGATTATTCAGAGGAAACTGTTGGGGCCTTTGGGCAGTATACCCGCGAATTGTCATCTCTCGTCGTGCTCGAAGGTGGGCTGCGAGCCGATTCTCATTCGGATTATGGTAGCTTCATATTGCCCCGAGTCTCCGTTCTCCTGTTGCCTATGGACGACCTCACGATGCGCATTGGCGGAGGTTACGGTTACAAAACCCCAAGCTTGTTCATCACCGAAGCAGAAGAAATACACTTCAGAAATCTGGAACCAATAGATCCAGCACTGTTTGAGGGAGAAACGTCTAAAGGCGTGAACTTTGACATCAATCATCGTCTTGAGATATCCGAAGAACTGAGTCTCAGCACCAACTTCCTGGTGTTCTACACACAGATTGATGATGCATTGGAAATCATAGAGAGTGGTGAGGTTTATCGATTCCATCAACTTGATACCGCCGTTAAAACGGACGGCGCAGAATTGAACTTGACGTTAAGCTTCAGCGAACTGCGTTATTTGTTTGGATATACCTATGTTGATGCAAGGAAGGAAACAGCATCAGGTGACGTCGATTTACCACTTGTCTCACAGCATCGTGTTAACCAAGTCGTTATGTGGGAGCGGGAGGACGATTTTCGGGTGGGTTTTGAAGCTTACTATTTCAGCGAGCAGAATCGGGAAAACGATACTCCGGGAAGGAGCTATTGGACCTTCGGCTTGATGATGGAAAAAACACTCAGCGAACAGGTCACGACCTTCCTGAACTTTGAGAATTTCACGGACAGCCGTCAAACACGCTATGAAAATATTTATACCGGTAGTTTGGCTGATCCGGTTTTCCGGGATATCTATGCACCGCTGGATGGCCGTGTGATCAATGGCGGCGTTCGAGTACGTTTTTAATCTGTAGGAGGCGTCTATGTCAGTCGAGTTGAAGCCAGGCCTGAAGTTAATCCTAACAACGCTGGACCGATTGGGCAAAAGCCGGAATCAAGGGCGCAGGCTGACGTGACTCACGTGAGCGTCTTTACGGTTCCTCAGATGGATTGCCCGTCAGAAGAGAACTTAATTCGCACTGCGTTTGCCAACGTTGAGGAGTCACCTACTTTTGAATTTGATCTCGCTAATCGCAAGGTGCGTGTGTATCACAGCGATACAGTGGAGAAAGTTACCCAGATCATGAAGTCGGTTGGGCTCGGCGCTCAGTTGGAGTCGTCTGAGTCGGCGGATGACGAAGCCGTTCAGCAAGCTCAGTACGCTACGCAATCCAGTGAGGTGCAAGAAGCGCGTGTATTACGATGGTTACTGGCCATCAACGCTATGATGTTCGCGATAGAATTCGGCGTAGGCATTGTGGCGCAATCCACCGGACTTATCGCTGACTCGCTGGATATGTTTGCTGATGCCGCTGTATACGGCGCGTCCTTGTATGCGGTCGGCAAGGCCGCAAAACTAAAGCTCACAGTGGCACATGTTTCCGGTTGGCTACAGGTAGCGCTTGCTCTTGGCGTTCTACTTGAGGTGATTAGACGCGCGATCTATGGGAGCGAACCAGTTTCTACGCTGATGATGGGTATTGGTGCGGTCGCCTTGATGGCTAACATCACGTGCTTATTATTGATCTTTAAATCGCGTAACAAAGGCGCTCATATGAAAGCGAGCTGGATATTTTCTGCAAATGATGTGCTGGCTAACGCGGGTGTAATTATGGCAGGGATACTTGTGGCGGTGACCCAATCTCAATTACCCGATTTGGTCATCGGTGTAATCATTAGTTTGATTGTATTAAACGGCGCTAGACGCATATTGTTATTGAAATAATTTGTTGCAGTTCAGGCCTGCGCTTACCTACGGATGCGCAGTAAAGCAATGACCTTGTTATTGGGTGCGATTGTTTGGCAACCATCGGCCATTGGAGGGGATGGGCAATAATTTAACTTGATAAGCGGAAAAACGATTTCAACGTAAACTTCATGAATCCTCTATACAGTCGCTCGTTAGTAGTGCGAACTAAACTAATAGCCTTTGCTTTTTAAATAATCCTCTTTAGCTTTTTTTAAGTTCAGGTCTTTTACTGGTTTTATTTGAGTGTTTGGTTTGTATGTATATTGGATTCTACGGACTACTAGATCAGGGTTTCGTTTTAAAGCCTGCGTCCAGCCTCGTTCAAACGCATTATATTCAGGAGTTCCAGATGAATAAGGATTTTTGTAATTGCCCTCCTTATTAAAGTAACTGCTCATGCCTTCTCTATATGCTGGGTTGTCATACATGCTGCTCATTAGCATATTCCCCTAAAATTTTTAAATTGAAAATTGCATCGTATAGCGGCCAAGAGCAGACATTAACACCGCGCTCAGTTGCGGCTCGTTAAATTATTTATTGAGAATGTGTAAGAACTCAACCAACTCTGGATACTCAATCCCTTTTAGCAAATCTACGTCACCTTTACTGGCTACTATATAACTATTCCTGGCTTTATTGAGACGCTCCAGAAGAGGAAGAACTAGACTGTTTACCCGCTCTACAAAGTCAAAGAGATCTGAATAGCTACTAGGTATTTTGTAACCCTGATTACAGCTGGCTATTATCACATCCTTATCCCTTAATTTTGCTACGATCTGGGATCTAATAGCTTGCTCTGAAACGCCCCTGAAGCCACAGTTTTCTAAATGCTCTAGCAAGCTCTTAGTTGCTATATAGCCGTCATCGGACGATAGTCGACTATTGAACACCAGATGACTTAAAACACATACTTGCAGCCTTGTTTCTTCGTCATTAAATTCCCGGTGCTTTTCTATATATATTTCAGCTTTAGAAAGAGCATGAGAGTGAATGAAGCGATCATACTCTTTACTAGTTTTGTCGGGTTCGAAATATGCCTGATACTTAGTTGGCCATTCTTTTAGATCCAATGCCTTCGTCTTAAGTAATGCTCTATAACTCTCCAGGAGAGCCGGATTGGACTTACTTTCGTACACTTTAGCAATCGTACCAACAAGAAAATCAGCCAGCTGAACCAATAAATTATCGTGACTTGATACCAAGTTTAACTCAGAGTCCCAAAATAGATCTGGCTTATGGTTCTTTTTTATATATTGCTGAAAGCTTAGTTTGAATTCATCTCCACCATGCTCGTCAGCGAAAACAGCAATACTCGGATAATTTTCAAACAATTGTTTATATAGTAGGCCATTTATAAATTTTAAAAATGACCTTTTATACTGGAATCCACCATCACGCCTTAAAGCATCCTTTTCCACCGCCACTGCGTAAAACTTGAAATCCAATTCCAGTATACGTTCAAGTATTTTTATGCGGCGGGCATGACCATCTCTATCCTTAACACTATTCGATTTAATTTCCCCATTTTGGAAATATTTTTTTCGAATGGTCTCAACTTCATGCCATAACGTATCAAATTGACCATCATCTATAATCACGGCACACACGATGAAATACTTAGACACATCCATTTTAGATGTATCTAAGTCCGTGTTTCCCGATTCATCAATGAACGCTAATGTTTTGATAATACTTCGACTCCATGTTGTAACTTAACCATTTCATTAACTAAATTTTCGCCAGATGTAATTAGGGCGCAGATATCCGCCTACAAATTCACTACCATTCCAACTTTCGCTTAGGACACTACTACCACCTTCGACCAAGATCGGAAATTAATCAGAATAATGTCCTTGTCTTTAACGATTGGCTTTTAGGTTTTTTGATATGTCACCCATTACCTTCTTTATTCTTGAAAACGAATAGGGCCAGTTTTTAGGCTCAAGATCTTCAAACACTTCAATTATTCTTGCAATTTTTTTTATGGCCTTTCGTTTTGTTGTTAAAGCCATCGGGGTGCGCTCTGCATTTATGATATCTAGTAAGTGATAATATTTCTCTTGCGCTCTTTCTATTGCCACCAAGTCCAAATCCAAACTATAGCGCATCGAAACAATACCAAAAGGCTCTAGAACGTTCAGTATTTCTGTGTGATTTGTATTCACGTGCTGAAGCATAGATTGTCTTGCTCGTGAATCGCCAATCAAATGCTTAATTAGTTCTTCATCTTTGAACTCTTCTTTATAAATTGGAAATCCAGCGGCGCTTAGGCTATTGTCATACTCTCCGTTCAGATAAGGAAAAAAGAAGTCCTTATCTACAATTAAGAAAAAAGGAATATCTAACTCTTTAAAAAGATGGATTGTGTATTTTGCCTTATCAACGCCATCCAAATTCAAATAGGAAAGCCCGTTTGTTTCATAATCAAAATCTGATGTTTTACCCATTCGTTTTATAATTTCAACTTCATTTTTACTTTCAGTGACAACCACATGACTTGAGAAAAAGAAATCGCTATTTCTATAGCGATAAAATTGATAATACTTAAAGTCATCAAGATTATGCTTATCAAAAAAGTCCTTTGGCAATCTTTTTACAACGCTTTTGAATCCGCGTGCCTGATCCACGAGCTTCTTAAATAGAATAATGTCTGTGTGATCGACTTGGTCTACCATATTTGGCGAGTGAGTGGTAAAAAATAGCTGCAAAATGCTTTGTGCACTTACCAGCTCTTTAAAATAAGAAATCAACTCTTTTTGGGCTTGTGGATGCAAATTTGTTTCCGGCTCTTCAAGACCAATAATGATGTTTTCGTCTCGTTCTCTACCCAATAAGTTGTAGAGCGATATTATAGTCAAACTCTGAATTCCGGAACCGCATTCAGATAGAGCATGTGAAAGCCCTGATTCATCTATTGTGATTCCAACGTCTGGCAGAAAATTCTTGTAGCTTATTTCCTTTTTATACTTAATGCTTAAGTTTAAGGACTTGTTAACAGGAAACTCTGACTTTGCATCGATAGCAATTTTTTTAAGTGCTCCAGACTCGAGATGCTCAATTGCTTTTTTGAATTTTACTGTATAGTTATCACGAGTCTCCGTAGCCTCCTTCATTTTTTCTTCTACAAGCATTTGAAGAACATTGTTCTCCATTCTATCTAGTGCGCTTGCATCTCTATTTGGCGGAATCAATATAAATTCTATATGTTTTTTTATTTCCTGAATCACTCCGCCATCTGAGATCCAACTCTTTCCCTGTTTATACTTGAACACAGGCGTGCATCCCTTTCCGCTTAAAGTAACACTAAGTTCACAAAATATTTTGTTGTTATAAATAAATTTATTTGCAACTCTAGTCGAATCAATTTCATCGAAATGAATCTCAATTTTAGAAATGGTTCTTGGCGCAAAGCTGTGTGCCCCAGAGCCAAATGCCAACTCCTCTTTGTCATAGTTAAAAAACGCATTTAAGGCACGAAGCATGCAGGATTTGCCTGAATTGTTTTGTCCTACTATCGCATTTATTGAGCTTACCCAAATATCAGCAGCATCTATTGAGCGAAACTTCTTTATTATGATTCTAGATATCTTCATTTAATACTCGATAGCAATCTCACAAACCTAACTTTTTTATGAGCATGAATAGACAATATTTGACAATAATCGGAGTTGGGATTTGAGCGATTGATACTTCGAATCACTTAAGCCTGTGTCCGCTTTGGGCACAAAGCCGAATCTACCCTGAAACTGGCCAGAAAGTCTATTACTCGAGATTACAGCAAGCGTATTTCCTGTGATTTGGCAGGTGATTTACCTGCCGGATCGACAGTGGGGCTAGTTATAGCGAGGGGGGAAGTGATGTTTTGTAGCAATATAAATCGGGTTTCGAGTGATTTATTTTGGTGAAGATTTTTGACGGCTTCGTCGTCGTTTGACATCAGGATTTTCAAAATATCAAATCGACAAACTCCAGCGACTATATCCGGCTTGCCGTCGCCGGTGAAATCACCCAGCTCAAACGACACTATGCCAGGCGGAGTTGTCGCAAGATTATGTTGTTGAAATCGCTGGTTACCGTCATTTTCAAACCAAACCAGACTGTTGCGATTTTTATCTTCCCAAAAATTGATGAAACTGCTCGCAACAACATCCATATCGCCGTCGCCATCAACGTCGCCCGCCACTGCACTGGCAATACCATAAGACCGTCCGATTTCATGAAACACAAATTGTAGACTGCCGGTGTTTTCCAACCATTGAACACCGTGATAGGGTTTTGGATCCATTTGGGTATCGTAGGCATCGCCATTGGTTAACAGAATATCCTGATCACCATCTTTATCCATATCCGTCAATCGCATACTGGTTGATCCGAACATAGGATGCGGAGCGCGGGAAATCAGTTGTGGTGTAAATTGTTTATTGTCGGTAGCGATAAAGGCAATAATCATTTCATGTTGCTGTGAAATTAAACTGACGAAATCCATTTTGCCATCATTGTTCAAATCAGTCGGTGTGATATTTAATGCTCCACTTAAATCCAAAAGTAGATGTTTGACATTTTTATTCTTGCCCTGATTTTCCAGCCAAAACACTTCACCGGTTTCGTTGCCACCAAAGGCGGCGACTGCGAGATCCAGATCGCCATCGGCATCTATATCAAGTGCTCTGGCTTCTATGGCTCTGGGAATATTTTCGACCAGTATTTCTTTTTCAAACTGACCGTTTTTTGATTGCCGCAATAGAAATACTTTGCCTACCATTTTCTGTGACGGTGGGAATTCACCCAGATCCGTCACTATTACATCTATATCACCATCGCCATCGTAATCGACTGCCTGGGTATAAATTGGAATTTGTACATCCGCAATCTTTTTTTCCGTCCAATCATCTTTTAATTTTGTAACCAGTGTTACTTGCTTTTTCTCGGCATCGCTAATCAAAAACTCGAAGGCATTATCCTGAAAAATTTTGACTCGACTGATGTGACCAATAAAAGGAATTTTTGATTTTGTACCTATATCCGTTAAATTAAAAATAGGGTCTTTTTTGTATGGCGTATTGTAAGGTAACTTGGGTAACTCAGTGGAGCTGCTACCGTAGTAGTAAGCAGTAATATCAGTGACCACATCCTGAGAAAGATGATCAGGACCGAATTTTTCATGCGAAAATTTTGCCATTATTTTGATAACGTAAGGCCAATCGCGTTTTGGGAGTAGGGCAGGTGACGGCACTTTATGGCATGCACCGCAATGCTGGTTGACCGATGCAATTATGGTATTTATATCTTTTGGTTTTTTGTTTTCTGGCTTCTTATCTTCTGCTGTGGCTGTCTGAGACCAAGGGATAAAGCAAATAAAAAATAATACATATTGGATTGCTACAGGTAACTTCAATTTATACCCCTGTGTCGACTAATTTTGGTGATGGTTTATTGCGTTTATATAGAGCTTATGCCTGCGCAGGTATTCAGGACTCGTGACATGAAATCCTGATGATACCTGTCTGGCAGTGTTGATAATAGAACAGCTGTAATTAAGCAAAATTATCCAGAGTTCGATTTCAATTGGACTTACAGTATTGGTTAATAAAATCTCTATGACTTGGCATGGATGCAATTTTTTGATTAATAGGCAGCGTAATGCTGGATAAAAATTTATTCAAGTTGTTATCAGACATAGTCGAGACGCTATCATGATAGTGTTTAGGTGTAATCCCCTGACCTAACATCACTTGCATCCAGGAATTTACACTAAACAATTCATACGGGCCATGATACACCTGTGCATTTTGGCTAAATAAATCAATACGGTGTGCAAGTGTTGGTGAAATTGCTCTTTGCTTGCAATCACGCCAAAACTGGGTATCAACTCTTTGTGTCGCATGATAGTGCAGAATAATAAAATCCCGAATGCTGGTGAGTTCGCTGACAGTAAGATCATTATATTGATCTTGAAGTGATTGATGAATTCCATTAAATGGAAATAAGTGTATTAGCCTTACTACACCCATCATAAATAGATGGATTCCGGTGGATTCCAGCGGTTCCAAAAAGCCACCTGACAAACCTATAGCAACACAGTTTTTATTCCATACTTTTCGGCGAACACCTGGTCTATGGGTTATGACTCTGGGTTCATTAATAGGTTTTCCATCAATTTGTTTTAGTAAAGTCGCAGTCGCTTCATCATCAGACACATGGCGTCTGGAATACACATATCCATTGCCCATTCTGTTTTGCAATGGAATGCACCAGCGCCAACCGGCATCAAGTGCAATTGAACGAGTGAAGGGTGAAATAGAGGAATGGGTTTGTTCTGTTTGCACTGCAATGGCTGCATCACAAGGCAGTAAATGAGACCAGTCTTCAAATCCGGTTTGCAATGTTTGTTCAATAAGCAGTGCGTTAAACCCGGTACAATCAATAAAAAGATCGCCATCAATTACTTGTCCTGATTCAAGGATAAGAGTTTCGATAAAACCTGTTTGCTCATTTCTGGTAACTCGATCTATTCGTCCTTCTATGTAGTTAACGCCATTTTCAATTGCGATATTTTTTAGAAATTTTGCATACAACAATGCATCAAGATGGTAAGCGTAGTTAATATCCATGCCGGTCAAACATGAAAATTTTCCTTTTTGTGCTGCTTGATTTTCCAAGCTGTATTCGCCGATTTCTCCACTGATATTTTTTTGTTTTCCCTCTAGCCAGAAGTGCTGAAAACCGGCAAGCCAACTGTCTTGTCCTACAGCACCAAATGAATGAAAATATACATCTCCTGGATTGCTCCAGTTTTCAAATTGAATACCCAATTTAAATGTGGCATTGGTAGCACGCATGAGTTCCTGTTCATCAATGCCAATTAATCTGTGAAATGTTTTTGCTGTTGGGATAGTCGCCTCGCCGACGCCAATGGTTCCTATATTATTGGACTCGATCAATGTAATGTCTAAAAGGTCTCCTAATTTTTTTGCCAGGGCAGTTGCTGTAACCCACCCGGCGGTTCCTCCTCCTGCAATGACCACTTTTTTTACTTTATTCATATTCATTTTTTTACTCCTGATGTAGGTATTTTATGTTTAATCTGTAGAGCGATCAGGATTCTACGTTTCAGAATTTAATCGAAACAATGAAATTTAGGATTATGCTTATTCAGTGGTAGCGCGTAATTATTAATAGGTACACAGGTGGTAAAAGGCAAAATTAATTAAAATTAATTAATTTTGAAGTTCTGACGACACATCAATCAATAAACAATATTGCACATTCATTCACTTCGGCATTGTCAATTCATGTCCCCCTCCGTTTTAACTATGCATGTCACATACCTCTAATGGGGTAGACCTATAGAAAGTTTGATTTAAATCAACTTTTGATTTTCAGCGAAATATAGTCTCCACAACATATAGATCCCCTTTCAATAAATAACACTATATGTGGTGTAAGATGAATAAGCCCCTTCGTTTTGTGCAGGAGCAAATTGTTTGGCAGGAAGTGCCTGGCGAAACCTCGCTGGCGTTTACCATTTCAGGGTGTCCGCTTCGTTGTAAAGGATGTCATTCCAGTGAATATCGAAATGGTGATGTGGGCGTTCAGTTAACTCAGGAATATTTTTCCCACCAATTAAAAAAATATGAGGGGCTGATCAGTTGTGTTGTGTTTTTGGGTGGCGAATGGCACGAGCAGCTCAGAGATTTTTTAGCAATTGCACGCAACAATAATTTGCACACCTGTCTTTATACCGGTTTGGATTCTGCACCTGGGCACTTGGTGCCTTATCTCACTTACATTAAAACCGGCCCTTGGATTGCGTCCCTTGGTGGATTGGACAGTCCGATCACCAATCAACAATTTATCGATTTGCGTACGGGATCTTCACTTAATCATCGTTTTCAATCACATAAGACTATAGGAGCTTCACCATGTTAAGACTTAGCCAAGAACAGCTCGACGAAAAATTACAATTTATCCAACACTATTTAAGTGCAAAAAATCCGGCAGATGGCTCGTTAATGGATGCTAACGCCAATGTCACACACAAAAATATCGCGACGCTCGAGGCGGAAATGATGAAAGATTTTTTTGTACAGGTAAATCGTGCCCAGGTAAGCCGAAAAATTTCAGAATTATTTGGTGAAGGTTTAGCGAAAGAATATATTCGTCAAATAGAAAACCATGAAATCTATGTACATGACGAAACCAGTCTGAAGCCTTACTGTGCATCGCTCACTATGTACCCATTTTTGTTGGATGGCTTAACCAAACTTGGAGGAGAATCAAGAGCGCCGCAACATCTGGAATCTTTTTGCGGTACCTTTGTTAATTTTGTATTTGCCGTTAGTTCACAATTTGCCGGTGCTATTGCCACAGTCGAATTCCTGACTTATTTCGACTATTTTGCACGTAAAGACTATGGTGACAACTATCTGGAAACCCACTCCAAGCAAATTGCCAACCATCTGCAGCATGTAGTCTATGCATTAAATCAACCAGCTGCAGCACGCGGTTATCAAAGCGTTTTCTGGAATATTTCGATTTATGATCAATATTATTTTGATTCTATGTTTGGCACCTTTGTGTTTCCGGATTTCACCAAGCCAGAATGGAAAAGCGTTGAAGCATTACAAGAATTTTTCCTGTCCTGGTTTAATGATGAGCGTAGCAAAACCATTTTGACTTTTCCTGTGGTGACAGTAGCCATGCTCACTGAAAAAGGCCAGTGCAAAGATCAGGTATTTGCAGCTTCAATGGCTTCACACTTGGCACAGGGGAGTGCTTTTTTTATTTACCAATCTGACAATGCCGATTCACTTGCATCCTGTTGCCGTTTGCGCAATGAAATCAGCGATAACACCTTTTCTTATACCTTGGGGGCAGGTGGTGTTGCAACTGGCTCGATAAATGTCATTACGATTAATATGAATCGATTAATTCAAGACGGTCGCGATCTCTTGTCCGAGGTGAAAAAAATACATTCCTATCAAATAGCTTATCGCCGATTGATGGAGGAATATCTGGATGCGGGCATGTTGAATGTCTATTCCGCTGGTTTTATCAGTTTGGACAAACAATTTTTAACTATTGGCATTAATGGCATGGTAGAGGCTGCCGAATCGCGTGGCATACGTGCAGGTAATAATGCAGATTACATCGAATTTGTTCAGCAACAATTAAAAATTATTTACAACGCAAACAAACAAGCAAAAAAAGAAACCGGCTATTTGTTTAATACTGAATTTGTGCCAGCAGAAAATCTTGGAATTAAAAATGCCAAGTGGGATAAAGCAGACGGCTATCAAGTCAATCGTGATTGTTACAATTCCTATTTTTATGTGGTCGAAGACGAAACAACAAACCCATTGGATAAATTTATTCTGCATGGTCGTGAGTTAGTGGATTATCTCGATGGCGGCTCAGCCTTGCATTTAAATCTGGACGAAGCACTGAGTACGGATGCCTATTTACGCTTGTTAAACATTGCCGCTAAAACGGGATGCAATTATTTCTGTATCAATGTCAAGATTACTATTTGTAATCAATGTCAGCATATTGATAAACGTACCTTGGCTGCTTGTTCTACTTGCGGCAGTGACGATATAGATTATGGCACGCGTGTGATTGGCTATTTAAAACGAGTGTCATCTTTTAGTGCCGGTCGCCGTAAAGAACATGCATTCCGTCATTATCATCTACAGAAAAATCCGCGATTGATTGTTGATGCTACGCAAGAGAGCATTCAGAGAATTGCCGAGAATTCAGTGGCGGTTTGAGTGCACAAGATCGCTACCTAACTATAGGTAGCGATTACCCATTTGGTTTTAGCAGATTTACTGGCAGCTTGATTCAGAGGAGCCTAGACTGAAATAGACGCAAAATATCTCTCTGTTAATCAGATGGAGTGTGTTATGAAATCGACAATTTTCTCAAGGCTGGAATCTGATTACAGGTCGATGACAGAAGAGCAATGGTCGCAGCTGTCCTATTCGGACTTAATCTATTTTGTGGTGCATCATTTTCACTATCAGCATCGACATGAATTACACGATTTAGTTTGGTCTGCAGAACAGTTAGCCGCAAAGGGAAAGTTCACTTGGGAATTATATGAGTTGGCTGGTCGTATGCGTCGATTGTCGGATGAGCTAATGGATCATATGGAAAAAGAAGAGCAGGTAGTGTTTCCCTTAATGCTTGATGACCCCAAACGCTATTTGCATATTGAATACTGTATTGCTCATCATCACCACGATGATCATCTTCTTCAGTTGGATCTAATAGAACAGGATTTGCAGTTATTGGATGGCATAGAATTAAGCGAATTTGTATCGCTGTTATCGAAAGCTCGTCATTTTATTGATGAACTGCGTTTACATATTGATATTGAAAACAACTATATATTTATTGAATAACGATTAGCTCATGGCGGTTTCGTCAATCCAATTTGCCAATTTTTCAAAAGGGCCTTGTGCTATAGAATGAAGGCTGGTTTTTACATCCAAACTTGCTAACCAATTTTTTATCGCGAGCCCCAGTTGAGTATCGCCCGACATCATCAATTTACGTTGGAAGAATAGGGTATCCGGATCGCGTTTCTGCGCAGCAATCAATAACAAATCGTAAAAATTTCCCGTGAATTCACAATCAGAATTTTGACTATATTGGTTGATGCTTAACTTGCCTCTATTCAATCGAATGGTAAAGCGAAGTTTAATATCATCCACTATCAGGTTGAGTGATTTATTTTCAAAAAAATCCAGGTCACCATTAGCGATAGATGATTGAAAGCTATTTTGCATCCAGGTTTGGATGCAGGATTTTTTGATGACCCAGGGAGTATTTTTCAAGATTAACTGCAACGCATTTGGAATCCGGTTAACTACCTCTTGCATAACCCTTTGTTGGTATAACATTTTCTGCATTCCTGATGAACAATAGGCTAGGCAATATGCCAAGTGAATCCAGACTTGGCTATAAACCTTTGGAGGTAGTCAGTGGAGCTTTTATCGCCGGCAGGCAACATTCCTGCATTGAAAGCCGCTATAGAAAATGGCGCTGACGCTGTTTATGTCGGGCTGCGAAATCAAACCAATGCGCGACATTTCGCCGGGTTGAATCTGGATGCGATCAAACTGCGGGAAGCGGCAGACTATGTGCATCAGCACAAACGAAAAATACATCTGGCAATTAATACTTTTGCACATCCGGATTCCTGGCATCAATGGGCGGATGCTGTTGATGAAGCTGCCGCAAGTGGCGTCGATGCATTAATTCTTGCGGATGTAAGTTTATTGGAATACACCGCTAAACGTTATCCGGAAATGCCTATTCATTTATCCGTTCAGGCGTCGGCAACCAATGCGGCTGCAATTAATTTTTATGCGCAGGAATTTAATATTCAGCGAGTTGTGTTACCCCGTGTGCTATCCATTGCCCAAGTAAAAAATATTGCCAATACAACCAAGGTGCCATTAGAAGTATTTGCTTTTGGTAGCTTGTGCATTATGGCAGAAGGGCGTTGCTATTTGAGTTCTTACTTGACAGGCCAATCACCCAATACCTTCGGTGCTTGTTCTCCCGCTGAATTCGTACGCTGGGAAAATAATGGTGATCATCTGGAATCCCGTTTGAATAATTTATTGATAGACCGTTTTAGTCCTGACGAAACCGCCGGATATCCAACTTTATGCAAAGGTCGATTTATTACTGATGAAAGCCAATCCGCTTTTCACGTTCTTGAAGAGCCTACCAGTTTGAATTCGATGGAGTTGTTGCCTGAATTAATGTCGTTGGGTATTTGTTCATTAAAAATTGAAGGCCGACAACGCAGTGCAGCTTACGTCGCACAGGTAACGCGTGTTTGGCGGCAAGCGATAGATGTTTGCAAGCAAACACAGAATTTTTTAATTCATCCAACATGGCAATCAACGCTGCAGAGCTTATCAGAAGGTCAACAAACTACACTGGGGGCTTATGAACGTCAGTGGCGATAAATCCCAATCAGAAATAAAGCTCTCACTTGGGCCTATTTTATATTTTTGGGAAAAATCAACGGTGGAATCTTTTTATCGACAAGTAGCCGAGTCGAGTGTTGATATTGTTTATCTTGGAGAAACGGTTTGTGCAAAACGACGTGAGCTGCGTTTGGATGATTATATTCACATCGCACATCAACTTCGAGACGCAGGTAAAGAGGTAGTCTTGTCCAGTATGACCTTATTGGAATCGCCAGCGGATTTACGCGAATTGAATCGTTATTGTGATAACGGTGAATTTATTGTAGAAGCAAATGATATGGGGGCAGTGAGTTTGTTGCGAGAGCGAGGTCTGCCTTTTATTGCGGGTAATAGTTTACCTTTTTACAATCAGCACAGTTTGTTGTATTTGATTCGCATGGGCATGCAGCGTTGTGTATTACCTGTTGAACTTTCATTGCGTTGGATTCGTGAAATCCTGGCAGCCGACGAAATCACCGATGTGCGCGAATGTTTTACAACCGAGTTGTTCGCGCTTGGACATTTACCCTTGGCCTGGTCTGCTCGATGTTTTACTGCACGATCTGAAGGTAAATCAAAAGATGAATGTAATCTCTGCTGCAAACATTATCCTGATGGCCGTCAAGTTAGCACTCAGGAAGGTGATCAAGTTTTCAGGCTGAATGGCATTCAAACCCAATCGGGATTTCGATACAACTTGATCAACGATCTTGAAAGCTTATCGGGGTTGATTGATGTACTCCGATTAAGCCCGCAATCGGAAGGCACTTTCGAGTGGATTGAGAAATTTAAAACCCGATTGCATCAGTCAGCTCCATTTGAGTTGGACGATTTTGATTGCAATGGTTATTTACATGAACAGTCCGGCAACGCGCGTGTTAATCAATCACGCTAATGTCGATAACTACTATGTCGTTATTTGATAATCTTCTGGTCGTTGTTTTGGCGGGTGGGCGTTCCTCGCGTATGGGGGGAGGGCACAAATGTTTATTGCCTTTGGGCGACAAACTAATTATTCATAGAGTCTTGGATAGCATTGACAAAAAAGTTCGACATGTCGCTCTCAGTATTTCTCCTGATTCCGATATTGCAGCACACCTATCCCAGTCAAGATTTGCTTGCTCAATTTATAACAATTTTACCTATCTGGAAGATGACTATCCCGCGTTTAGTGGACCCTTGGCAGGCATTACCACTGCAATTCACCATGCAAAAAATCATGCACTTGATTGGGTGGTTAGCGTTTCGGCGGATACGCCATTCCTGCCTGACAATTTGATAGAAAGATTGCTGGATGCTGTTAGTCGGAGTTCAGCACTCATAGGAATCGCCCGTTCTAATAGTCAAACGCATCCCGCCTGTGGTATCTGGCACGCATCTCTGTATCCAACGTTTAATCAATTGCTGGTGCAAAACCAGTTTCGCAGTTTGCATCAATTACTGACATTAGCACCTTCAATAAAAGTTGATTTCAGTTGTGTTGGATTTGATCCTTTTTTTAACATTAATACCCCTGCCGATTTCAGCATTGCAAATGCCATTCTTGATACTCAATTGAATCCACCTACCTATAAAGAAACTAACCGGGTACAAATTAAAGTGGATTTTTAACATCAATAATCAAATCAAGTAGTTATCGATTTTACGACTACCTATTAGTGGGTAATTCATTCTTTACGCTGCGTTCTCCGGGTGGTTTGCGATTTTTGAAGCCGCTAATATCCCAGTGTCCGGGGAAAGATTTCCGACAAAATAGTTTTGTAGTTTTACCATCAAATATAATTTGGAAATTTATATGGCAACACAAACATACAAGGCATGGTCGATTGTTATTGCAAGTACGTTTTCATTCACCATTTGTTTTATGATCTGGATGATGTTTGCGGTTATCGGTATTCCGATTAAAGACATGCTGTCTTTAAACGAAACCCAGTTTGGATTGTTAATCGCAATGCCAGTATTAACCGGCTCCCTAATTCGTTTGCCCATGGGGATGTGGACGGATAGATTCGGCGGTCGAATTGTATTTTTTATTTTGATGTTATCAACCGTCATTCCCATATGGTTGATTTCCTATGCGACAGCCTATTGGCAATTTTTAGTATTGAGTTTATTTGTCGGTGTGGCTGGTGGTTCATTTACTGTTGGTATTGCCTATTGTGCACGTTGGTTTCCAAAAAATCGGCAGGGATTGGCAATGGGAATTTTTGGTGCAGGTAACACCGGCGCCGCGGTGACAAAATTAGTGGCACCCTTAATTGTTGTGGCATTTGGTTGGACTTATGTGCCGCAAGCCTATGCAATTTTAATGTTGATTACTGCAATTATATTTTGGTTTTTTACCTTCACTGATCCTTCACACAAAGTTGAATCAGCCGTGACGATCAAGCAACAACTGGCGGTATTAAAAGATCCCAGAGTTTGGCGCTACAGTCAGTATTATTCCATTGTGTTCGGCGGCTATGTTGCCTTGTCATTGTGGATGACTAAATATTATATAGCCGAATATGGGTTCGATTTAAAAATGGCGGCGCTAATGGCAGTGTGTTTTAGTTTGCCGGGTGGTGTGTTGCGCGCATTGGGTGGATATTTTTCTGATCGATATGGCGCGCATACTGTGACTTGGTGGGTTTTATGGATTTCTCTTTTCTGTCTATTTTTTCTTTCCTATCCGCCAACAGAAATTGTTATCACTACCTTAAAAGGTCCTGTCAGTCTTCATCTAGGGCTTGGATCGATTTCATTTACCATTTTCATGTTTGCAATGGGCGTGGCCTTTGCTGTTGGAAAGGCATCTGTTTTTAAATATATTTCAAATGATTATCCAAAAGATATTGGCGTGATCTCCGGCATTGTAGGTTTAGCGGGTGGCATGGGTGGATTTATTTTACCGATTTTGTTTGGGCTTTTGGTTGATCTAACGGGCGTAAGATCATCAGCTTTCATGTTGATGTTCGGCATTATTTGGACATCACTCATGTGGATGTATTTCACTGAAGTCAGACCGGTTCATGCCGAAAAAGAATCCATTCGCAAATTACATTCAATTGAAGAAAATTAGTGATGCTGATGCCATGGTTTGATTGATATCAAACCATGTGCCCGATATTTTTTATAGTCTTTTGCAAATCAGTTGTCTGTTGAAATTCCTTCTTGAGAGGTGAGCGATGATTAAAGATAACGAATTGCCATTGGTTTATTCCTGTTCGGGCTGTTCCAACGTAGCGCAATTGGCAAATGATTTGGCAGTTGTGTTGGATCGTGAAGGTCACGCTGAAATGTCTTGTATTGCTGGTGTGGGTGGCAATATTAAAGGTTTGGTGAAAATTGCAAAATCGGGGCGACCTATTTTAGCTATAGACGGTTGCCCTATAGCCTGTGTGAAAAATACCTTGGCGCTACACCAAGTAGAACCGCGTTGGCATTTGGAACTTTCTCAATTGGATCTCAAAAAAAAACAACACACCAGTTGTCAAATTGGCGACATGCACAAAGCGCTGACTGCTGCACATCAGTTATTACAAACTGATAAACATTTCTAGCCAAGACTACCCACAATGGGGTAGGTCTGCGCACTCCCTTACGGCAATAACAATTTACATCTGGATCAACTAGCATAAGTTCACGCCGAGCTTATCGACCTAAGGTCAATGTCGACTATGGCAATAAGCCAATGGGTTTTTTCAGAAATGAAAAAGCCTCCCGAATTTGGAAAGGTGTTTTATGTTGACTCAACCTTTAACGGACAATTTTTCCCGTTCGTTTCGATATTTGCGTTTGTCGCTTACTGAAAAGTGTAATTTCAAATGCAACTACTGCTTACCGGATGGCAGTGAATGTCATTCCATGTCAAATGATCTAACGCTAATTGAAATTCGTCGATTGGTGACGGCGTTTGCTCTCTTGGGTACTGAAAAAATTAGGCTTACGGGCGGCGAGCCCACCTTGCGTCGTGATATTAACGATGTGATCAGATGTTGCAAATCGATTCCCGGAATCAAGTCGGTCGCTTTAACCACTAACGGCTTTCGATTAGAGCAGGATGTACAAGCTTGGCGGCAAGCAGGGCTTGATGCAATCAATGTGAGCTTGGATAGTTTGCGGCCGGAAATGTTTCAGTTGATAACAGGAAGTGGAAAGTTAAACAGCATTTTAAATGGATTGGAGACCGCTCAAAATTTAGGGTTCAGGCAAGTAAAAATTAATACCGTATTACTTCGGGAACAAAATGCAGAAGAGTTAAATAGCTTTTTAGATTTTATTAAAGCCCGTCCCATCACTTTGCGGTTTATCGAGCTGATGCGAACAGGCGATAACGCAGATTTTTTTTCCAGACAGCACTTAAGTGCAGACTATATTCGTGAATATTTACTCATAAACGGTTGGGTACAAAACATTCGTGGTGCTGATGCTGGCCCGGCAAAAGAATACAGTCATCCGGATTATGAAGGATCTATTGGATTAATTATGCCTTACAGTCAGGACTTCTGTGCAAGTTGCAATCGCCTGCGTGTGTCCAGCCAAGCGGAATTATATTTGTGCCTGTTTGCGGAAAAACATTTGTCCTTTCGTGCATTGTTGCAGTCTGACGATCCACAACCGGTTATAGCGTTTTTGCAGCAAGCTATTATTCACAAAACTGCCGGGCATAATTTGCATCAACAACAAACGGGATCAACCAAACAATTAGCGATGATTGGTGGTTGAAAATAAACACGCAGGTTAATTTTTATTTAGACAGGATTTAACACTTTATGGCTCACAACACGACTGACATCACCTTACCTTTATCCATAGCCGTATTAACTGTTTCTGATACGCGTACGGCAGTTAATGATACTTCTGGAGATAGTCTGGTTGAGCGATTGCTGGGGGCAGGCCATCAATTAGCAGCAAGAAAAATTGTTAAAGATGATATTTATCAAATGCGTGCCGTCTGCTCGCAATGGATAGCAGATGAATCAGTGCAAGTTATTTTGATAACAGGTGGAACCGGGTTTACCGATCGCGATTCAACGCCTGAAGCCCTGGAACCTTTGTTTGATAAAAAAGTGGAAGGTTTTGGAGAATTATTTCGACAGGTTTCTTTTCGCAGTATAGGTACATCCACTATTCAATCTCGCGCTATCGCCGGTTTGGCCAATCACACACTCATTTTTTGTTTGCCCGGTTCTACCAACGCATGCAAAACCGCTTGGGATGAAATTATCAAATATCAGTTGGACTCAACCCAAGGGCCATGCAATTTTGTTCCACATTTGAAAAAAACAGCCCGCGAATTTTGTGGATCACGCGTCTAATCGGTTTGATGAAAGAGGAGGGCATGTGCAAAGCTCCAGTTATGAATTGCCGAGTTTTACGCATCTCGATAGTGCGGGCGCAGCGACTATGGTTGATGTTGGTGAAAAACCGATTTCCCAACGTATGGCGATAGCACGAGCGACATTGTTGACGCGTCCGGATGTGATTGAATTGATCAAAAATGCTGCTTTAAAGAAAGGCGATGTACTCGCTGTTGCTCGTATAGCCGGCATCATGGCTGCGAAAAAAACTTCTGATCTTATCCCCTTATGTCATCCGTTATCGCTTTCGCAGGTTACGGTTGATTTTGAGTGCGAGGTGTCATCAGGTACTGTATTCATTAGTAGTTGCTGTCGTAATTCGGGGCAAACAGGTGTTGAAATGGAAGCATTAACTGCTGCAAGTGTTGCTGCACTGACAGTCTATGATATGTGCAAGGCAGTAGATATGAATATGGAAATTCAAAATGTTTATCTGGAACAAAAGTGTGGCGGTAAACACGGGCATTGGAAAAAGGAGAAACGTGATGATTAAAGTGTGTTTTTTTGCAAACTTACGTGAGCGTTTACAATGTTCTGAACTTTTTGTTGATGGTTTTTCAGGTGGAAAAATTCAGGATTTGTTAGCGCACATTATTGAATTGAATCCAAAATGGTCTGAATTGCTTGCAAGCAAAAATATTTTGATTTCGCATAATTTGGTTATGGCTAGTTTAGATACGCAGCTGCAACCAGGAGACGAAGTCGCATTTTTTCCACCCGTTACCGGGGGTTGAAATTGGAAGTAGTGAGTTCTGGTTGTCAATTCGATGTGCGAGTGCAGTACGCTGACTTTGATTTATGCGAAATTTATCCGATACTACGAAACAATAGTCAAACCGGTGCTGCTGTTATGTTTGTCGGATTTGTAAGAGATTTTATCGATTCCATTCAGCTCATCGAACTTAGTCTGGAACACTATCCTGCGATGACACAAAAAGTGTTAGAGGATTTAGCAGCATCGGCTGCGGATAGATGGCAATTACAGAAAATTGTAATCATTCATCGAGTGGGTTCTTTGACTCTTTCGGATCAGATTGTGTTAGTTGCTGTAACCAGTGCACACCGAACGGCAGCCTTTGAAGCATCGCAGTTTTTGATGGATCAATTAAAAACGCGGGCTCCCTTTTGGAAAAAAGAAACTCTGTGTAACAAAATAACGAATGAAGTATTAACTCAGTGGGTAGATGCAAAAGTCAGTGATGCGACTAAAGCAATGCGCTGGGATATTAAGCAAACAGCATTTTAAATCCGGCGATCAACAATACAATGGAAAGGATTTGCCGAATGCGGGTGTTGTTTAATCGTTTGCTACCAAATTCAGAGCCCAGCCATCCACCGGCAATTGCTGCGATTGCCCAGTAACTCAACCCTGCAGGTAATTCTGGTTGTTTGGTCATCACGCCAACTAATCCTGATATTGAATTGACCAGAATAAATGCAGCGGCAACACCCGATACAACACGCGTTTCTCCCCAGCGTAAAAAAAGCAAGATGGGACTTAAAAATATACCGCCACCCACACCAATCAAACCGGATAAAAATCCAATCATCGCCCCTACTAAAAATAATACCCAGTGATGCGGGGCGCGAATCTGGTCAGAAATAGTTTTCGCCGTTAAAAATGAATGGACTGCTGCGTAGATTAATACTAACCCCAACACAGGTTTGTAATACTGCGGTGCAAGTGTGAAGGCGCCGCCTAAAAATGCACAGGGTATAGAAGTCACAATTAACGGCCAGAGTAGTCTCCAGGAAAATGCATTCACCCGGTAATACTTAACGCTGGCGATACTGGCAACCAAAATATTCAGTATCAAAGCTGCAGGTTTTAACTGATCCGGCGCAAGCCCAGCCAATGCCATCACCGCGATATAACCCGATGCACCCGCATGGCCGACAGATGAATACAGCATGGCTGCTGCAAAAATACCAACAAGAATAAAAATGGCGATGGAGTCAATCATATTCAATGTTAACGAATGGTTTGATCAAAAGGGATTACAGTTACAGTTTCGCCTGGTGCAACCGAACCGCGTTCAGCGTCAAGACGAATAAAACAATTCGCATTCGCCATACCGCTCAACACAGCAGAACTTTGAGAGCCAGTACTGAGTACAGTGTTGATTCCATTTTCCTGAAATAAAATTCCACGTTGAAAATCCGTTCTGCCAGGTTGTTTTTTGAAAGTCTGTTTTGCAATAGCATTTATGTTTAGGGGCGCTTTTTGAATTTCTCCCGCCAGTTTTCGTAATCCGGGAACAACTAATTGATGATAAGTCACAGCAGTGGACACCGGATTTCCGGGTAATCCGAAAAACCAACAATTGTTGATTCGGCCAAATGCAAACGGCTTGCCTGGTTTTATGGCGAGTTTCCAAAAATTAATATTGCCTAAATCGCTGAGTACAGTTTTTGTGTAATCCGCATCACCCACTGAAACACCACCCGTAGAAATTATTGCATCCGCTGATGTGGCGGCGGTTACAAAGGTACTGCTGAGTAAGTCTGGATTGTCTGGAATTATGCCGAAGTCCTGAAGCTTAATATTTAATCGCTGCAATAAAGCTTTTAATAGAGGACGATTGGAATCGAAAATTTTTCCTCTAACAGCAGTCTCGCCAGCAGCCAATAATTCATCTCCCGTGCTGATCAAGGCAACACGTAATTGACGATAGACTTTAATTTTTGCAATACCAAGTGATGCCAGCAAACCAATATCCAGTGCAGTAACGCGATGTCCTTTTTGGATAACGGGTGAATTTTGGGCAATATCTTCACCAGTGCGACGAATATTGTCGCCTTGTTTGATGCTGGTGTTAATGATGAGTTGCTCGTCAACAACACTGGTAAGTTCCTGCATGACGACCGTATCAGCACCTGCAGGAATAGTTGCGCCCGTCATAATTCGCACTGCTTGGTACTCGGAGAGTGCACATTCTGACGTTGGAAATATAAAAGGATGTCCCGCTAACGATTGCCCGATAATCCTAAACGCTCGCTGAGGCGAGTTGTTGTCGCTCGCACGAATGGCATAGCCGTCCATTGCTGAGTTATCACTGGAGGGAACCGAAATTGGCGCGAGGATAGTATCTGCTGATACGCGATCCAAGGCATGGTCCAAATCAATCTCTTCAGTGTCGGTGATCGGCAGTAGCTGTTGCACAATATGCGATAGCGCTTGATCAAAGGCGAGTAAACCCGGTTGCGAGCAGCAACTCATTTAGGCTGGACCTTGTTGGTTAATCATCCACACTGCTGCTTCAACACGAGAACGTAAATGAAGTTTTTTCAATAAATGTTTAACGTGAACCTTCACTGTGCCGTCGGAAATATCCAATTCACGTGCAATTAATTTATTGCTGAGTCCTTTCGCAATCAATTTAAGAATTTCTAATTCGCGTTGAGTGAGGCTATCACTCGCTGCTTCTGTTTTGCCCGTAGGATTTCGAATTGCTGTTGCTAGAACTTGGGTAATGGCTTCGCTCAATACCATCTTTCCGGAAAGTGCACGTTCAATTTGCACCAACATATCTTCCGGTTCCATATCTTTTAATAGATAGCCATCGGCTCCGGCAGAAATTGCATTTAGCACATCTTCATCAGCATCGGACACGGTTAACATCACAATCCGTGATGTGACACCTTCATTGCGCAAACACCTAAGAGTTTCCAATCCATCCATTCCTTGCATGTTTAAATCCAGCAAAATTAAATCTGGATCAAGTTCAACCGCGAGCTTGATGGCGTCAGTGCCATTGCTGGCCTCTGCCACCACATCCATTTCACCCGAAAGGGTAATAAGTTGGCGTAATCCTTTTCGTAGCAGTGGGTGATCGTCAACCAACATGATGGTGGCATTTTCATTACTCACGGGATTCTCCTGCGTACTATTTGATTTTCATGCAGTTTAACGATTTGTGCGGCACAAATTAACTGCTCTCGCAGCGCAAAGCCACTGAATGCCTCTTTGGTGGTATTGCTGAAAATTTTTTCTACCTACTCGGAGCAAATTGTCTAACACCACTAATCAGTTTGCTTAACTCTCAAGTTGAATGGTCTTGCGTAGGGGCAAACGCCATAGTGCTTGTAAAGTAAAACTGGTGAGGATCATATATGCCCGACCTTAAGCGCTGGGAACCGGAACAACAGGAGTTTTGGGACACTACAGGCAAAGCCATTGCAACTCGCAACCTATGGATATCGATTCCTGGGCTGCTTTGTGGTTTTGCGGTATGGATGCAATGGAGCATTATCACCGTACAGATGCTGAATTTGGGATTTCCCTATGCGGCAGGCGATCTATTCAGCCTGAGCGCTATCGCAGGGCTAACTGGTGCAACATTGCGAATTCCATCGAGCTTTTTTATTCGTCTTTGCGGGGGTCGCTACACAATTTTTTTGACGACCAGTTTGTTGATGCTACCTGCTATAGGTACGGGCATGGCATTGAAAGATCCCGCGACACCATTTTGGGTGTTTCAATTGATGGCGTTGTTGTCGGGAATTGGTGGCGGCAATTTCGCGGCGTCCATGTCCAACATCAGTTTCTTTTTTCCACGTAAACAGCAAGGTTTGGCATTGGGATTAAACGCCGGCTTAGGTAATTTCGGTGTGACCACTATGCAAATATTGGTTCCTTTGTTTATGACCTTTGGGGCCTTCGGCGTATTAGGTGGCGACCCCATGATTCTCAAATCTGCCAGTGGCACCTTGATCGGATCTATCCCTGCCGGGGCGCCTACCTGGATTCAAAATGCGGGCTTTTTGTGGTTGCTGTTGTTAATCCCGCTTGCGTTTGCTATCTGGTTTGGCATGAACAATATCAACACTCCGGATGTAACACCCAATTTAAAAAGTGCGTGGTATTCGTTCGCCATCATACTCATGATGATGATCATAGGTTTTGCGACTTCTGCACTTGGTTTGTGGTTGATTATGCCCGCCAGCGTCAACGGCTCGGGCTTTGGCATACCTAAAGAATTGGTATTGGTACTGGTGTTGTTTTTAACTGTGATGTTATTAAAAGCTTTGCCTGGTACGATCAAATCCAGCCTGGAACGCCAATATCGTATCTTCAACAATCGACACACTTGGGTGATGAGTATTTTGTATGTGATGACCTTTGGTTCCTTTATTGGATTTTCAGCCGCATTTCCGTTATCAATTCAAGTTATTTTTGGTTTTAGTCACGTTTCACTCGATGGTGTGATGACTCACAACACGGTCAATCCTAATGCGCCCAGTGCTCTGACTTATGCCTGGATAGCGCCTTTTATTGGCGCTTTGATACGTCCGGTTGGCGGATGGGTGGCAGATAAATTTGGTGGTGCACGCGTAACACAAGCCTGTGCCTTGGCAATGGTAATCTTGTCTATTGCTGCAGCTTATTACATGCAAAAAGCTTATCAATCCGCACACCCTGAACAATATTTTTTACCATTTTTTTTAGTCTTTCTCGGACTCTTCGCTGCTAGTGGAATCGGTAATGGTTCAACCTTTCGATCAATAGCGAACATTTTTCCAAAAGAGCAGGCGGGCCCTGCACTCGGCTGGACATCCGCTGTCGCAGGTTATGGCGCGTTTTATATTCCACAAGTTTTTGGCGAACAAATTAAGGCCGCAACGCCTGAATTTGCGATGTTAGGTTTTGCCGTATTTTATTTAGTGTGTGTACTGTTGAATTGGTGGTTTTATCTGCGCAAGCAGGGTGAGTTTTATAATCCTTGATTGCATAAATCTCTAGTATGGCTTGGATTTTTTAACGTCGCTTAATTAGAGGTCCGGCAAAACGTCCAGATTCAGCCGCTTTCAATTTGCCGAAATTGAAGGCATTTCGAGATTGGATTTTTGATGAGATTACTGGTCGTTAAATAGAAAAACGAAAGCAGTTCATAAAGCCATTCAAGTTATCGCAACATAATATCCGGTTTTTTGGTTGATGGACTTCCAGGTTTTGGTCGATTACTTTCAGCGCGATAAGTAAAAACCAATGAAGATTTTTTGGTGTTAGTGGCATTTTTTCCGGCAGCATGGAAAAGATTGCTATGGAACAACAATAGATCACCTTGATTTAATTCAATCGCAATTGCACGTTCGACCAGCTCTTTATTTCTTGCAACATCGGTACGCAAAAATTGCTTTTCATCCAACTGAAATGATTCTATTTCCCATCGATGTGAAGTCGGTAAAACCCACAAGCAGCCGTTATCTGGGCGTTCGTCTGTGAGTGCGAGCCAAGCCGATATCAATTCAGGTTGTTCAAAATTCCAGTAACGACTATCCCTATGCCACCCGGTGCTACTGGAGTAGTTGGGGTATTTGGTCATGATGCAATTGTGATGAGATTGAGAAAGGCAAATCGCATCTCCAAGCAATTGCTGAAGTATTTCATGTAATTCTCGATGCGTTGCCCAAGATAAAAAGCGTGGATCACGTTCTGCTGCTGCCAGTAATCGTCGCGGCGTTAAACCTCCCTCGTCGGTACGTGAGAGAGGTGCTCCTGGATACCCCATGTCGGACTCATATTCAACAGGAAATTTCTTATTTTTTATTTGAGTCTCCACTAATAACATGAGTGACTGGCAAAATCCTGCGGGTGCAAAATCCCGTAGCACTAGAAATCCCCATTTTTTGAAATTTTGAATTTGTTCATTGCTTAACATAATTTATAACCGGCTGATAACAGAAAAAGTGAAATCAGTGGTTGACCCGTTACCACCCAAATCGGGAGTGGTGTTGTCACCCGCCAAGATCGTCGCGCGTAATGCGTTAGTGATTTTGTCTGCGCTATCATGATGTTGGAGATATCGGAGCATTTGTATGGCGGCAAGAATCATCGCGCTAGGATTTGCAATATTTTTTCCTGCTATATCCGGTGCTGTACCATGAACAGCCTCAAAGATTGCATAAAATTTTCCGATGTTTGCACCGGGCGCTAAACCCAATCCACCAACTAACCCGGCACACAAGTCTGAAATAATATCGCCAAATAAATTCGTTGTGACTATGACATCAAATTGCTCAGGTTGCATAACCAATTGCATACAAGCATTGTCGATAATCATTTCATTGGTTTCAATATCGGTATATCGACTGGCGATTTCACGGGCAACTTGCAAAAACAAACCGGATGTGGATTTTAAAATATTGGCTTTATGCACAATAGTAACTTTTTTGCGTTTTTCATGGCGAGCCAATTCATAAGCAAATGTCACTATATCAGCGGATTTACTTCGCGTAATTACACTTTTTGCTTCAGCTGTTTCACCATCATCGGAAAGCGTATGTCCTACCCCAGAATAAAGACCTTGAGTATTTTCTCTGACTGTTATGATATCAATATTTTCATAACGCGATTTAATTCCGGGTATCGAAATAACGGGGCGAACGTTGGCGTATAAATTAAATAATTGACGCAGATTCACATTTAACGATGTGTGGCCAGCACCAATAGGAGTTGCCAACGGCCCTTTTAATACGATTCTATTGCGAGAGATCGAATCTATTGTAGATGAGGGCAACAATGAACCATGATGTACTAGCGCTTGTTCGCCAACATCGACATAATCATAGTCAAATTTACATCCCGCAGCCTCTAAAATATTGATAGTTGAATCCACTATGCTTGGACCAATACCATCACCGCGAATAACCGTTATTGTTTTGTTCACATCTATTCTCCTGTGTTCAGGCGATTGACTCTTGAATATAAAGATTGAAAGGGTTGATTCATTAGGGTTTCGAGTTGTTTGATTCTTTCTGGTATCAAAGAACGATTGATGGTGAATGGTTTTCCAGCAAACACCACATGGTTCAACTCTTTTCCGGAGCAAATTTTTACAGTTCCAAAATGGCCTAATAAATCTTTGAAAAAAGTGGATTCAATATCAGGTAACCGATGAAAATTAATTACCAGCCATCCATCAGAAGAAAGTGCACGAGAACAATGACGTATGAATCTATGTTGGACTTGTAGCGAGTTCATACCATAAGCATCGTAGATATCGGAAAAAATAATATCAGTGCCCTTGTAAGGTAATTTAGCAATTATTTCTGCAGCATCTTCGATTGAATAACTAACCCGATCATCAATCGGTATATCAAAAAAGGTTTTTGCTGTTTCATAGACTTTTTGTCGAAGCTCAATCACATGAAAGTCTGCATCCGGCAAACAATGATGCAAGCTTCTTAATAAACTACCACCACCCAGTCCAATGAGTGTGATGTGCTTGGGCGATAAATAACTCAAGGCCAACATCATGATGCGGGTATATTCATGAAACAATTGATGCGGATGATCAAATGAATACGCACTTTGTTCAAAAATGGAACCAAAGCTCAGGATTCGATGATCGGGATAATCAATCACCCAAATTTCACCAAAGGAATCCGCATCCATATGCACCAAATTGCCTTGGTAAGTTGGATCATTTCTAAAAAAAATATCGAGCAGACTCATACAACACCATTAAATATTAATTCCAGCCTGCTTAATTCCACTTGTACGAAGCAGCAGGACTAAATGATCCAAATCATGGCTGATAATTGCGTTATCGAATTCATCAGAGAGTAAAAAACTTTTCCCTTCATGATCCCTTAACCAAATTACCCATTCAGAAAGTACAGCGGGATTTCTCATGATGTCTACATGCGTTATTTGGTTACTCTCGATCGCTTGCGTTAATTCAGAAAGCCTCATAGAAAAATAGTACCTTTTTTTTACAGTGCCTGATGTAGGCATGAACGGAATTGGAAGACATTGTCAATTGCTTGAATGTTGGCTTTTGCAAGCGCTTTCAAGGGTTGAAATTGAATATCGGTGAGAATGAGTTGAGCGCTATTTTTTTTGCAGTGTTCGATGAGCTTGGTAAGCGCAGAAATTCCGCCTGCATCCAGCATGGTAACGTTATCGAGATATAAAATAATGACTTTGTCACGTTCACAGTAACGAGTCAGCTCGCCAAATATTTTATCGGCAGCAGCGAAAAATAAGGGGCCGGTAATTTTGAAGATGCGGTAATTTTCCGGAACTGCTTTTTGCAAATACTGTTTGTTTTGCGTGATGTCAACTACACGAGTCATCTCGGCAATTTCTTTCATAAACAGAATTGCCGCCAACAAAATACCGGTAGTGATAGCAATGACCATATCGAATAATATTGTCAATAAAAGACAGGTCAGAAATATCCAGCGATCGCTGTTTTGTGAGGTCTTGAATAAATGAAGACTTTTATGAGCTTCACTCATATTCCAGGCCACTACCATCAACAATGCTGCCATCGCGGGCATGGGCAAATAACCTAGCAAAGGTGCCAATACCACCAATCCCAGCACAACTACCAATGCGTGAATCATGGCTGCAACTGGCGATTCTGCTCCCGCTTTGAAATTGGCTGCCGAACGCGCAATAGCTGCTGTCGCGGTTATGCCACCCAAAAACGGGGCGATGAGATTGCCTATACCTTGCCCCAATAGCTCGCTGTTGGCGCTATGACGCTTGCCACTCATGCCATCCAACACCACTGCACACAGTAAAGATTCAATGGCACCCAGCATGGCTATTGCAAATGCTGCGGGTAACAATTCGCGCACCAAACTCCAACTAATGACCAGTGTGTTGCCATTAACATTTGGGTACAGCCAAGGCCATTCGAAACTCGGGAGAATCGGCGGTATCCCCTGTACGGTACTGCCGTCAGCTGAAAGGTAGTTGAAGCGTGAATAGATGGTGTCCACATCCAACCCCGCATTATTCAATACCAGTGCGACAAGGCTGCCGATAACGATTGCAGGTAAATGCGCAGGCACCGGTGTTTTGAGGCGCGGCCATAACAACATCACCGCTAATGTCAGAATCGCCACCAATACACTGGGCCAATGAGTATGACCAAAGGACTGTGAAAGAAGGCTGACCTTTTCAATGTAATGCTCAGGCATGCTGGCTATAGGCAAGCCAAAAAAATCTTTAATTTGCAAAGTGGCTATCACCACCCCAATACCGCCGGTAAACCCCAGCGTTACTGGCTCGGGAATATATTCAATCAATCGCCCCAAGCGAAAAAGCGCCATTAACACCAGCATGGCACCCGCCATAAGGCTGGCAATTAACAGACCGCTAAGGCCGTACTTTTGGGTGATGGGATAGAGAATAACGACAAAGGCGGCTGTAGGGCCGGAGATACTAAAGCGGGAGCCTCCCGTCAGCGCGATGATAAAACCAGCGATAGCAGCAGTGTAAAGACCGTATTGCGGAGGCACTCCACTGGCAATCGCCAGAGCCATCGCCAACGGAATCGCAATAATCCCTACCGTCAAACCTGCCGGCAGATCTTTTCGAAACCGGGTTCCGGTGTAAGGTTCAGCAAAACAACTTTCCCGCAGAGCATGCCCAAAACGCAAGGAAAACAGATGGGCTCTGTGTGACATCGGCTACCCTCCTAGTTGTTTTTGACCGATCCAGTATAATACGCATTATCATTTTATGCTAATAACATTATAATGAAGTTATAATTTTTTAAGCCTATGGTGTATGCTACTGGAGGTTAATTATGCGAATCACAGTGCTTCGAGCCGCCAAAAGGCGTCATAGGTACCGCGAACGAGCATTGTTTAGCAGGCAGCATTTAGCCTGCAATAAACCTGACAATGATGAGAACGATATGGAACAAAAAACTGCGCGCTTGACGGTACTGATTGATCCCACCAAAAAAGATGCCTTTGAACAGCTTTGTGCGTCTCAGGATGTCACCCCTTCCCAAGTGGTACGACAGCTGATCCGGGAATACCTTGAAAAACACGGTGCGACCTATGCCAATCAACCACAGAACACCAGTGGCACCCCTGAATGACAGGGATTAATTGGCTCTACATGAGCGATTGTTTTGGTGTATTGGTGTTTGCCGTCAGTGGAGCACTCGCTGCCGGGCGTCGCTCAATGGATATTTTTGGTGTGCTGGTCATCGCGTTCATTACAGCGCTGGGCGGTGGTACTTTGCGGGATCTGGTACTGGGCCTTCATCCGGTTAGCTGGATTGGCAATCCCGTATATTTATTGCTGGTGACGATTGCTGTGATTCTCACTTTGATGGGGCGTCGCATTACGCACCGTTTTGACCAGCGCCTCATGGTTGTTTCGGATGCGTTTGGTCTGGCGGTTTTTACCGTGATTGGTGTGCAGGTTGCGCTGCATCAGACGGCAGTCTCTGCACCGGTTGCCATTATGATGGGTGTGGTCACTGGCACCGCGGGTGGTGCGATACGTGACATCATTTGCAATGATATTCCACTTATTTTAAAGCGTGAAATTTATGCAACTGCCAGCGCACTGGGGGGCATTGTTTACTGCCTCCTCGACGCGCTGCAATTTGCAATCGTTGTTAACACACTCATTAGCATGTTCTGCGTTTTGGTCTTGCGCCTCTGGGCCGTAAAAGCGCAATGGGCACTGCCTTCTTTTGTACTTGAAAAATGAAACATTTTATTTTTAGTTCTCGCCGGAGATTTATCCATGACTCAACTTCCACCCTGCCCGAAGTGCAACTCGACATACACTTATCAGGATCAAAATCTCCTGATTTGCCCCGAGTGCGCCCACGAGTGGTCACCCCAAGCGCAAACCAGCGGCGATACAGAAGCCACCAAACAGGTTCGTGATGCCAACGGCAATCCGCTTGTGGATGGTGACTTCGTTACTGTCATTAAAGATTTAAAAATTAAAGGTTCATCATCGGTGGTGAAAGTAGGAACCAAAATAAAAATATTGCGGTTAGTGGATGGCGACCACGATATTGATTGTCGTATCGAGGGTATTGGTCCGATGATGCTGAAGTCGGAATTTGTGAAAAAGGCTTAGCGCAAAAAATGCTACGTGTGTGTCTTGCAGCCCCTTGTGGGCTGCTTTTTTTCAAACTGTAGATCCACAGAAGCAGACTTAGATCGAGCTTGAGTATTCTTTCAGCCCTGAATAACCCCGGGCCTATGATTATTCATGATCCATATTTAATGCGAGTCTTGTGTTAGTGCTGTATTGCAATAAGCGTCCTTTCAACATTTGATAAACCACCGGCAATAAAAACAACGACAATAAGGGCGCCGTGATCATGCCACCATAGGTGCGGCAATACGGCTCATGATTTCCGAGCCGGTACCATTGCCGAGAAAAATCGGCATTAGCCCCGCGACAATCACTGTCACCGTCATCATTTTAGAGCGAATGCGCAACACAGCACCTTCCTGAATAGCTCCAAGCAAATCCTGCTGTTTTGTTGTACCCACCTCAATCTTCTGATGCAGGCTCTCTTTAGAGAGCCACATATCAATCAAATCTCCATTTAAACCTGTGTCAGGCCATTAGTGGCGCTTGTCATCACATAAGCGTCAATCTATAATAAGAATAATAATCATTTGTGATTTATTGTCAGTAGATAGTGGTTCTAAACATCGAAGAATAGCCGAGGCCCAAGTACATGATTTTAACTAACAACTGTTTCGTGCAAGCAAAACTTGCTTTATTTATAGCTAGTCTATCCATTAATGCTTTAGCGCAAACAGATATTGAAGAGCTGGTAGTTACAGCAACACGCACCAATCGCACCATCTCGTCTATTCCAAATACAGTCAAACTATTAGATCGCGATGCAATAGAACAACAGCTCGCCGTTAGTTCAAGCCTGCTGGATAGTTTGAGTTTTTCAGTACCGAGCCTCACGCCCAGTCGCCAGAAAATGACGACGACGGGCGTTACTCTGCGCGGCAGAACACCGCTCTATATGGTAGACAGCATTCCCCAATCCACTCCGCTGCGCAATGGTGAGCGCAGTGGTTTCACTATTGATTCGGAATTCGTGGAGCGGGTAGAGGTTCTCTACGGTGCTAATGCGATTCAAGGTGTAGGGGCCACTGGAGGGGTAATTAATTATGTGACCATCAGCGCGCCCAGCGACGGTAATCTTTTGCAGCGCGTTGGCGTCGAATTGGAAAGCGATAATTTTGAAAATGATGGTTTGCATTTCCGTACCACTGGCATTCTCGGCAAAAAATCCGGCGCGGCCGATATTGTGATCGGAGCCACCTTTGATGCACAGGATTTATATTACGACGGTTATGGTAATCCTGTGGGTGCAGACACAACTCAAGGCGATACCATGGATAGCAAAACTAAAAACGTGTTTACGAAATTCGGCTACGACTTTAGTGATGTACGCCGCCTTGAAGTCACCGGAAATTATTTTAAATTAGCAGGCGATGGGGATTATGTTGGTATAGCTGGTGATATTGAAAATGGTATTCCCGCTACATCAACCGAAGGAGAGCCGCCAGCCGAGCCAACCTATAACGAAGCCAGCAATATCGCCGTCACTTTTACAGAGAAAAATCTCTATGGCGGCAACCTTAACGCACAGGCTTTTTATTATGATTTTTATGCCCTCTACGGTGCCGGGATTTTCGCTGCATTACAAGACGCTGCGATTGCGCCGGTTGGAACACTGGTAGAGCAATCTGCGTTGGACTCAGAAAAATTTGGCGTAAAACTCACCTATAGCAAAGAAGACTCTCTCTGGTCAGGGCTACAGCTGGTAGCCGGTCTGGACTATTTGCAAGACAAAACCTTGCAGGAGTTAGCGCAAACCGGGCGAGTGTGGGTACCGGAAATGATCTATCGTGGCTGGGCTGGCCTGTTACAACTGGAACAATCCCTGTTGAGTGATAGGCTGCGTATTTCTGCGGGAGCACGCAGTGAACATGTTGAATTAGACGTGCCGGATTTCACTACCATCGCCAGTGCCAAATCCACATTTGTCAGCGGCGGTACACCCAGTTTTGAGAAAACACTGGGCAACTTCGGGCTCGTTTATGACCTAAGCGATCAAGTTACATTGTTTTCCTCTTACACCCAAGGCTTCACTATGCCTGATGCCGGTTTAATTTTGCGTGCGGTAAATACGCCTAATCAGACCGTGGATTCGTTAGTGGATCTACAGCCAGTGGTCGCCGATAACATTGAAACTGGCGTTAACTACAAAATTGCTGGTTTTGCTTTGGATGCCAGTTACTTTTGGTCTGATTCGGATTTGGGATCGCGCATACAAGTGGTCAATGGTGCGGGTCAGATTCGTCGCGAAAAAACGGAAATAGACGGCTGGGAAATTACTACCAGTTACCAATTTTCATCGGGCATAAAAATAGGGACTGCCTACAGCAATCTTGATGGCCGTTATGATTCCAATGCCGATGGCAAGGTTGATAAAGATTTGGATGGCCGCAATATTGCCGCCAACCGTTGGAATAGTTTTGTAGAGGGTTCGCTTACACAACAATTCGATGCACGTTTGCAATATTCAAAATTATTGGATCGCGATTTTGATGGTGGTTTGCCGCAACATAATTTTGAAGGTTACGATTTGGTGGACCTCATCATGACTTACGATACTTTATCTGCGGGTAAATTAACGCTCGGTATCCAGAATGTGTTCGCTGAAGAATATATCACTTACTTTTCGCAATCTTACCCTGCCACCACCGATGACAATTATGTATCAGGGCGTGGACGGGTAATAACACTTGGCTGGAAAATGGATTTATAACCGCACACTAGTGCGAGTTAATACCTGAGACGGGTGAGCCTTCAGCGTTGGCACTACCCAGCAGTAGCATTACTACTGCTGGGATTTATGAAGAGCAGAGCCTCTCATTAACTGATAAACCACCGGCAATAAAAACAACGACAATAAGGGTGCCGTGATCATGCCGCCCACCATGGGTGCGGCAATACGGCTCATAATTTCCGAGCCGGTACCACTGCCGAGAAAAATCGGCATTAGCCCCGCAACAATCACTGTCACCGTCATCATTTTGGGGCGAATGCGCAACACAGCACCCTCTTGAATAGCATCAAGCAAATCCTGCTGTGTTGTAGTGCCCAATTCGATGCGCCGCTGCCAGGCCTGTTTCAGGTAGAGCAACATGATTACCCCGAATTCGGCAGACACCCCGGCCAGTGCAATAAACCCGACGGCTGTTGCAACTGATAGCTCGTAGTCCATCAGGTATAACAGCCAAATGCCGCCAGTTAATGCAAAAGGTAAAGTGCCCATGATTAACAGGGCTTCATCCAGGCGGGAAAAGGTCAGGAATAACAGCACAAGAACGATAACGAGCGTTGCCGGGACAATCCATTGCAGGCGGGCATTGGCGCGTTCCATAAATTCAAACTGGCCTGCGTAGCTGATACTGGTGCCCGGTAGTAAAGTCACCTGTTGCTTAATGGTTTGTTGTAGATCTCTCACCGTCGATCCCAAGTCGCGGTCGCGTACATCAATGTAAACCACACTGGTGGGGCGGGCATTTTCGCTTTTGAGCATGCTGGGGCCATCGGTGACCTTGATGGTGGCAATCGTACCCAGTGTGATTTGGCTGCCGAGTGGAGTAATGATGGGTAGGTTTTGCAGCTTGCCAATGCTGTCACGCCAATCGCGCGGATAGCGCAGGTTGATAGGGAAACGTGCACGTCCATCTACGACTTCACCAATATTGTCGCCGCCAATTAGACTGCTTACTACGGACTGCGCCTGAGTGATGCTCAGACCATAACGTGCGAGTGCAGCGCGGTCGAACTGGATATCAAGATAGCGCCCACCACCCAAGCGCTCGGCAACTGCCGAGGAGATACCGGGGACGGTTTTGGCAACTTGCGCAACCTGTTGGGCGACATGGTCTATATCGGCCAGGTTCTGGCCTGCAACCTTGACGCCGATGGGGCTTTTGATCCCGGTGGCCAGCATATCGATGCGGTTGCGGATGGGCGGAATCCAGATATTGGATAGCCCCGGTATTTTGACCCGTGCATCCAGTTCAGCCATGAGTTTTTCGGGAGTCATGCCGAGGCGCCACTGATCACGGGGCTTAAACTGGATGGTAGTTTCAAACATCTCCAGCGGGGCCGGATCAGTAGCGCTGTCGCTGCGGCCAGCCTTGCCAAACACGCGCTCCACTTCCGGGACAGTTTTAATCAGCCGATCTGTTTGTTGCAGCAAGCGGCTGGCCTGTTGGGCACTTAACCCCGGCAAGGCACTGGGCATGTACAGTAAATCCCCTTCGTCCAGCGGCGGCAGGAATTCACTGCCCAGCTGGCTCAGTGGCCAGGCGGTGCTCAGTAATACCGCCAATGCAAAACCCAGTGTCGTTTTCGGGTGACGCAAAACTCCGGTCAACAGTGGACGATAACCCCGGATCAGCCAGCGATTGATGGGGTTTTGGTGTTCCTCCGGAATCCGGCCACGAATCCAGTAACCCATCAGCACTGGAATTAGCGTGATAGACAAACCAGCTGCTGCTGCCATCGCGTAAGTTTTGGTGAACGCGAGTGGGCCAAAGAGCCGACCTTCCTGTGCTTCTAGCGTAAATACCGGAATAAACGAGAGAGTGACAATAAGCAGCGAGAAAAACAGCGCGGGTCCCACCTCAGCAGCAGCCTGGGTCAATACCTGCCAGCGTTTCTCACCGATGAGTTCTTGCTCGGGATGTTGCTGCTGCCATCGCTCCAGATGTTTGTGGGCATTTTCAATCATAACGATGGCTGCATCCACCATCGCCCCTATGGCAATGGCAATGCCGCCAAGGGACATGATATTGGCGTTGATCCCCTGGTAGCGCATCACTACAAAAGCAATCAACACCCCAAGTGGCAGGGCCACAATCGCTACCAACGCAGAGCGCCAATGCCAGAGGAATAAAGCACAGACCAGTGCAACCACCAAAAATTCTTCAAGTAGTTTATAGGTCAGGTTGGTAACGGCGCGGTCGATCAGCAAACTGCGGTCGTAAGTGGCGATGATCTCGACTCCGTCTGGCAAACTGCCTTGAAGTTGCGCCAATTTTTCCTTAACCGCTGCGATAGTAGCGCGGGCATTTCCGCCCGAGCGCATCACCACAATACCGCCGGTGACTTCACCTTCTCCATCCAGTTCCGCAATACCCCGGCGCATTTCCGGCCCGAGCTGGATGTGGGCAACATCGGCCAGGGTAACGGGAATGTTCTCCACCAACTTTAGCGGTATAGATTTGAAATCATCCAATGTGCGCAAGTAACCGCTGGCACGGATCATCAGTTCGGCTTCACCCAGCTCAAGAACACCGCCACCAGTTTCCTGATTAGCCTGCTGCACAGCGGTAATCACCGCCTCATGGGACAAGTTATGGGCTGCAAGGCGGATCGGGTCCAGCACCACTTGGTATTGCTTGACCATACCGCCGATAGCGGCGACTTCGGCCACATCCGGTAAAGGCGCCAGTTCAAAACGCAGGAACCAATCCTGCAATGCTCGCAATTGGGCAATATCCTGTTGGCCCGTCTTATCGACCAGGGCGTACTGGAATATCCAGCCCACACCGGTGGCATCCGGCCCCAATGCCGGAGTGGCGCTGGCCGGTAGCTGCGCTTGCATTTGGCTCAAGGACTCCAAAACGCGGGAGCGCGCCCAGTAAAGATCGGTGCCATCCTCAAACAAAACATACACAAAACTATCGCCGTACATTGAATAACCGCGCACGGTTTTAGCGCCGGGCACCGAAAGCATTTTGCTGGCCAAGGGGTAAGTCACCTGGTTTTCCACCAGCTCGGGCGCTTGGCCGGGGAAGCTGGTGCGGATAATGACTTGCACATCCGATAAGTCGGGTAAGGCATCAATGGGTGTGGATTTGATGGCCCAAACTCCCCAGCCGCTGAGCAACAGCGAGGTTAAAAGCACCAAAACCCGGTGGGCGACAGACCAATGAATCAACCGGCTAATCATGGTCGTGTCCTCCCGCTGTTTTTGGTGCAATTCCCAAAAAGGAGGCTTCAGAGTCCAACAGGAACTGGCCGCTGACCACCACCTCCTGATCCTCCTCTAAACCCTCGCTGATGAGTGTTTGGTTACCCACCTCATGGCCAGTAATAATTTCCACTGGGCGAAATTTGCCACCAGCCTCAGCCAGCATCACCAACACCCGTTTTCCCGTGCGGATTACCGACTCAGTGGGTACAAACAATCCGGTTTCTCCAGTGGATGATTGCAAGATTACACGTCCACTGGTGCCGGGTTTCAGGCGTCCTTCGGGATTATCCAACAGGATACGGGCAGTCAAGGTGCGGGAGCCGACATTGATAGATGGCAACAGGTATTCCAGCGTGCCGATCAGTACAGGGTCACCGGGATTAGCGGAATTGAAAATTGCCTTGTCACCTGCGCGCAAGCCGGTTGCTCGTGCTTCAGGAATGGCAGCATCCAGCCACAGGCTGTCCAGATTGTTAATTTTTGCCAGAGTAGCACCACCGGTCAGCGCCATACCGACTTTAACATCCAGCATATCCACCACACCCGAGATGGGTGACGTGATGGTTACACGGGTCTCTGGTTGGCGGGTTTTTTCCACTCTGGCAATCAAGGCATTGGGCATCCCGAGTAATTGCAGGCGTGCACGCAATGTCGCTAACAAATGAGGATTCTGGTCAATCGGTTGGGAGAGCAGCTCATTTTGGGCGTCCAGCCATTCGGGTATCTGGAATTCGGCAAGCGGCTGACCGGCACTGACCTTGTCACCCACCGCTAGCGGCCAGGCTTTTTCCACAAACCCCGCCGCGCGCAATTGCACTATCGCCTGGTTGCGCTGGTTAAATTGCAATTGCCCAGCGACTTCCAGCTCGCTATGTATTGGTAGGCGCTGCACCCTGGCTTTGCGCATACCGAGGTTTTGCACCAGGGCTGCATCAATGGTTAGCCCCGATTCCTGGGTTGATGGCGCCGCATATTTGGGTACCAGATCCATATCCATAAAAGGTGATGGCCCCGGTTTGTCAAAATGCCGGTCAGGCACCATGGGGTCATACCAATAGAGCACCTTGGGTTCCTGTTCGGCTGGAGTGGATGTTGTAGCATCGACTACTAACCCTGATTGCCATTTCGAGCCTATGCCAAGACCCAGCACCAGAGCACCCACTGCAACGGACACCCACAAACGTAGAGAATGAGGTTTCATACAAAAAATTCCTAAAAGACGATAAAAAACGTCCGCCCAATAAGCAGTGTCAGGTTATAGCCGTCACCGGTTCAGGCGAGTGTTATCAGATCAATCAGGAAGCACTTGGAGGTCGCCAGATACTGGCGGGATTTAATGTTGTGAGACGCTGCAATGGCGGCTTGGATGATAGGGAAAGATCCGCAAGTGATGAAAAAACGCTGGGTACTGGTAGATATACCTGAGCTGGTGTTTTACAAAGGTGACAAGTTTTCGCAGTTTTGCAGGGATTGAGGTTGCTCGTGTCATCTTCATCCGGGCAACAGGGCATGGAGTCGCTACTCTCCATATCATCCATCGTCATGGTCATTTTCTCAGGGCATGGCGATGCAGACAGCAAGACTTCTGCCGCCACTTGAAGGGGCATCAGGATGCTGAGCAATAATACAACTAACAGTATGTATCGAGGCATATTTCTATTCTAGCTCCAAGAATCTACGTTGGCATTAGATTTCCGCAGGCCATTCACTTCTGTACTGCTTTTGTAGCCATATTTTAATCAATAACCTAATAACATTAGATAACGCTCCATTATCTAATGTTACATTTGGTCGATTGTTGATCATTTTATTATTCTAATTTAGTATGTAATTACATAGTACGTAATACGGTACGAAATAATCTGAGGGGGGGGGCATGATAATGGCAAATAGCGGCGTCAACAAAATACAAGTCAAAAAGGCACGAAATGCAATCATTGCGAGGGGCGAGAACCCTTCAATCGACGCCGTTCGGGTGGAGTTGGGAAACACTGGCTCTAAAACAACTATTAGCAATTATTTAAGGGAGATAGCATCTGAAGAGAATGTAGGTAAGAAAGCTGGGGTGAGTGAGTTGGTTCTCTCACTTGTAGAAAATCTGTCCCTACAACTACATCAGGAAGCGCAACAAGTCGTTGAGGAGGCTCAAAAGAACTATCAGGTCAGTATCAATACCTTGAAATCCCAAAAAGAAGGGTTAGCTCGCCAGTTGGAGGGGGCTCAACAACAAATTAACGAACTTCAAGCTAAAAACAAAACCATTGAACAAGAGCATGAATCTCTTTTGACCAATCATCAAGTATTGAATGTAAGTGTAGGTAAGTTGGAACAGCACCTTGCCGATAAAATTCAGCAGCTTGAGGAAAGGAATAACCATATACTATCCATTGAAGAAAAACATTTGCATTCGAGGGAAGCGTTGGAGCATTACAGAAATGCATCGAAAGACCAGAGGGACCAGGATCAACGACGACATGAAAACCAAATCCAGCAGCTTCAAGCCGATATTCGTCAATTAAATCAAACGCTTTCAATAAAACAAACAGAGATTACTCAGCTCAATAAGGATAACGCTCGACTCACTACAGAGCTGAATGCATCACGTAAACAACTTTATCATTTAGAGCGGCAGCTGGAACAACTGGAATCTGACCACGCCCAGGAGAAAGAAAAGTCGGCAATTCAATATGCTTCCCAAATTCAAAAACTTGAACAAATGGTGCATCAATTAAATATTGATTTAGCGTCGGCTCAAACAGAGATTCGCGTGAAAAATCAGCTCTTTGAGTCGTTTAATGTTCGGATTAAGTAGAGTTTCGTTGGTTGTTGGCGCGCTGTCGCATTAGTTAGCGTATTTTTATAATGTTTTACTAAAATTGGACAGCGAATGTTTTGGTAAAAGTGTTCGTTTTACTAGGGTTTTTACTTTTGGTTTTATAGTCTTTTGATTAACTCCACATATCGCCTAAAAAAATATATTCATCATGCTGTCATCAAAAGCCGAAAGAATCTCTTTCGGTTTTTTTATTTTTCATTTCTCGAAAATTCTGAACTATTGTTTTATCAGCTCATCAGAGTCATAGGGGCTCGCTATAGGCCCCATATTGATAATCAAATTTTGATATTGCCTTGGAGGATTAAGATACCCACGACCGGCTTGTTTTTCCTAGTCGACTTTTATGCACAATAATCAGGAGATAGATATGGCAGACTCACAATCATCGGGCAAATGCCCCGTTATGCACGGCGCCAATAGTTCAACCGATAAATCCGTTATGAGCTGGTGGCCAAAGACTCTGAATCTTGACATTCTTCATCAACACGACCGCAAAACCAATCCGCTCGGCGAACACTTTAATTACGCCGATGAATTTAAAAAACTTGATTTACAATCCGTAAAAAATGATCTCAAAGTGTTAATGACCGACTCGCAAGATTGGTGGCCTGCTGATTGGGGGCATTACGGTGGTTTATTTATTCGCATGGCCTGGCACTCGGCAGGTAGTTATCGCATTGCAGATGGTCGCGGCGGTGCGGGCACAGGCAATCAACGTTTTGCTCCTCTCAATAGTTGGCCGGATAACGGTAATTTGGACAAGGCGCGCCGCTTGTTGTGGCCGATTAAAAAGAAATACGGCAACAAACTTTCATGGGCAGACTTAATGATTCTCGCGGGCAATATGGCTTATGAATCCATGGGTTTAAAAACTTTTGGTTTTGCTGGTGGCCGCGAAGATATTTGGCATCCTGAAAAAGATATTTATTGGGGTTCTGAAAAAGAATGGTTGGCGAAAAGTGGTGGCGAAGGTACGCGTTACTCTGGAGAGAGAGACCTCGAAAATCCATTAGCCGCCGTGATGATGGGTTTGATTTATGTAAACCCCGAAGGTGTGGATGGCAAACCTGATCCACAAAAAACGGCGCATGATATTCGTGTGACTTTTGCGCGCATGGCGATGAATGATGAAGAAACTGTTGCATTGACTGCTGGTGGTCACACAGTGGGTAAAGCGCATGGTAATGGCAGTGCCGCGAATTTAGGGCCAGAACCTGAAGCTGCGGATCTGGAAGAGCAGGGCTTGGGTTGGAACAATCACAAAACTCGCGGCATTGGTCGCGACACAGTCACCAGCGGTATCGAAGGCGCCTGGACCACTCATCCGACAAAATGGGATAACGGTTATTTCGATATGTTGCTCAATCACGATTGGGAACTCACCAAAAGCCCGGCAGGTGCCTGGCAATGGAAACCGGTGGTGATTAAACAGGAAGATATGCCGGTTGATGTGGAAGATCCATCAATCCGTTGCATGCCCTTGATGACTGATGCCGATATGGCGATGAAAGTTGATCCGGAATATCGAAAAATTTCTGAACGCTTTCATAAAGATCCCGCGTACTTTTCTGAAGTATTTGCTCGCGCCTGGTTCAAATTAACCCATCGCGATTTAGGCCCTAAAACCCGTTATTTGGGGCCTGACGTTCCCGCAGAAGATTTGATTTGGCAAGATCCAATTCCAAAAGTGAATTACACACTGAGCGATGCAGAAATTGCTGAATTGAAATCAAAAATTCTTGCCAGTGGTTTGACGATTTCAGAATTGGTGGCAACTGCATGGGACAGTGCGCGCACTTTCCGTGGATCGGATTTTCGCGGCGGTGCAAACGGTGCACGAATTCGTTTGGCACCGCAAAAAGATTGGGAAGGCAACGAGCCTGCGCGTTTGCAAAAAGTGCTGGGTGTACTCGCAGGAATTCAATCGGGTTTGAGCAAAAAAGTCAGCATCGCCGATTTAATTGTGCTGGGTGGAACAGCTGCGGTTGAACAAGCAGCGAAAGCGGCGGGTGTGAATATTAGTGTGCCTTTTGCAGCCGGTCGTGGTGATGCGACTGATGCGCAAACCGATGCCGAATCTTTTGCACCACTCGAACCTCTGCACGATGGTTTCCGAAATTGGTTGAAACAACATTATCTGGTGCAGCCGGAAGAAATGTTGCTGGATCGCGCGCAATTGATGGGTTTAACCGCACCGGAAATGACAGTGCTGATCGGCGGCATGCGCGTATTGGGCACTAATCATGGTGGCAGCAAACATGGCGTGTTTACTGATAAAGTCGGCGTCCTGAGCAATGACTTTTTTGTGAATCTCACCGACATGCGGTATCAATGGAAACCCACAGGCAGAAACTCCTACAACATTGTCGAACGCAACACTGGGAATGTGAAATGGACGGCGACGCGAGTGGATCTGGTATTTGGTTCCAACTCAATCTTGCGCGCTTATGCCGAGGTTTATGCACAAGACGACAATCGCGAAAAATTCGTGAAGGATTTCGTCAATGCCTGGGTCAAGGTGATGAATGCTGATCGTTTTGATTTGAAGTAGGTTGATAGCTGCTCACAGAAAAATCTGTGAGCAGCCTTTTTTTATTAGTTTCTGTTTCCTGGTTTTTGAAAGGGGAATACAAGAAGTACAAAATCCGGCTACACTTACGGGGACTTAACTAGTAACCGTCCACTCAGGGAACCATCATGAAAAATACGCTAACAAATTTGATCCTGATCTTGTCATTTCCTTTGTTTCTCCAATCCTGCGGAAGTGGTGATACCGAGAAGCAGGAAGCTTTACCCGACTCTGCAACTTTTGAACCGGGTACATACCCCCGTTTTGACCCCATAGTGTCCGACTTGCCATTTAACACTGACCTTATTTTTGCAAAAGCAGCGACAACGGATGGTACTGCTGATGTTGGTGCTGCAACGGATGCAGTTCGTGCTGGCCTGAACAAACTGGACGGATTTTCCCCCTCGGCTTATTTCGATATTTTAATTTCAGGTGCAGTGAATCCTGCAACTGTCACGACTGGTAGCGTGTTTCTGTTGCAACTGAATACTGGAACCAAAGATGCATTGAATCCAGCCAATATTGTGACCGCCAATCCATTTGTGGGGCCTGCGACTTATAGTGTGGGTGTGGTGTCTTTGGATGGTGGCACTAACAACGCTATTCGAATTCGTCCAACATTGCCTTTGAAATCCAAAGCCAAATATTTGGTGTTTGTGACTAATGATGTAAAAGATGCGGCGGGAAATTCCCTGACTCCATCATGGTCATACAACGCAATTCGCGATCCCAACTATGGCACTATTTCATCTTTGTTACCTGTCCGCGCAGCAATTCAGGGGTGGGAAAATTTGGCTGGTGGCTTCATGGCTGCAGTCAGTGGTGGAGCCTTGACGGCTGATGCAGCCAAAAAGAAAGTGGTCATTTCCTATACATTCACGACGACTGACCCACAAACACCCTTGGTTGCTATGGCGTCACCAAGGGCTGCTATAGCCAAATCACAAATAGATGCCGGAGTTGCCCAGCAAACGGCCGTGACAACAGCGCTTACCCTTGATGGTGCCAATCTATTGCCATCGCCCAAAGCCAGAAGTGTTGGTATCGCTGCCGCGACAGGTATTGACATCAATTTGCTAACAGCCAATGCTCTGGCTGCCAATATTTCCAAGCTGTACACCGGTTATATCAAGTTGCCTTACTATCTGACGGCTCCTGGAGATCTGCCATTTGGTGAGTTTTTGAAGCGTGGATGGGTACCGGATACGGCCCTGGCAACCCAATTGGGTGTGACCTTGCCAGTGGACGTTGATGGCAGTTACAACATGACCTATCGCTTCCCCTTCGCCAAAAAATCCAGTGATGAAACTGTGCCCCTGCAAGTGACCATGCCAGAGGATGCAACAGTTCCCGATTCAGTCAATGCTCCCGGCATTACCTGTAGTCAGGTTTATGGAACCACAGGTTATCCGGTTGTTATTTATGTTCATGGTATTAGCAGTGACAGAAGCTCTGTGCTCTCTTTGGCGCATACATTGGCCAGTAAATGTGTGGCAACAGTTGCTATAGATCTTCCGGTGCATGGCATTGCTGCCAATAATCCATTGGCAAGCACGCTTAATGTTGAGCGAAATGGCTTGAGTGCTGTTTACCCGAGTAATGTTCCTCATGAAAGACACTTCAATGTTGCGGGTGCTGCCGGTGCCCCTGCACCCATGAATTTCACCAACCCTACAGCAAATGATGGCCCCGGTGCACAGTTTGTAAACCTGGGGTATTTCACCAACACCCGCGATAATCTTCGTCAGGCACAAGTGGATATGCTGAATCTCAATGCCAGTCTTGGCAACATAGATACAGCGTTGAAAGCTTTCCGCAGTGTTGGAATTGATACCAGTAAAGTTTATGTGGTGGGTATGTCCCTGGGTGGCATAGTCAGCACCAATTTTGTCACGGCCAACCAGTTGGCTATTACTAATGAAACCTTGTTGGGAATCACTCCTGTGTTAAATCCAATCAGAGGTATGGTCGTATCTGTATCAGGAACCCAGGTGACACAAATTATGGTGAACTCCGCTACCTTTGGTCCTTCCATTAAAGCGGGATTGGCTGCAGCGGGTGTCAATGATGGTACTTCCAATTACGAGCGTTTTTTGTATGCCATTCAAAGTGTTGTTGAGAGTGGTGATCCTGTCAGTTTCTCGCAAGCTTTAGGCAGCCTTTCTACGCCTGTGCTGTTGCAACAAGTCAAAGATGATGCCGTTATTCCCAATAACAATGCCAATACTCCATTGATGGGTACCGAAGCTATGGCTCGACTGATGGGGATGACCCAGCTTGGTCTTGGCCCTACAAGCCTGGGTAAAGGAATTGTGAAAATGAATGCAGGTGTGCATACATCTTTATTAAGGCCTGCAACTGATTTGGGGCACATTACAACGGAGCTACAAATTCAGGTCGTCACTTTTGTTTTAGGTAATGGTACTGTTAATGTTGGTGCGGCTGCTTCATCAAATGTAATTCTGCCGTAAAAATCATTATCGTTTTTTTATATCCTCTCCTGTAAGGGGGAGGATATGATTTGTTTCTGTACATGCCTGTATCTGCGCTTGTGTTAGTCATTAATCTTGGTGATCATGGCAGGCATCAATAGTTGTCTGGATATGTTTATGACGCCACGTAATTACCTTTATCTTTTAAAAAAATATGACGAGTACAAATCACAAATAGAACGTTTGTTGGAATCCATCATTACAGCATTGGCACCCAATCGATTGGAAACATCCAATGAGATGTTGAACGAATTGGTTGCAAAATTGCACAAATCTTATCCTTTTGTTGAATTAATTTATTGTTTAAATGCGCAGGGGTTACAAATAACAGAATCTGCTGCTGCTCCCAAAATAGCGGATTCAAAACGCCGCGAACCCGGCATGAATTCTGACCGATCCAATCGTGTTTATTACACTCAGGCAAATGATAATCAGGGTGTGACTACGGTAACCCAACCTTATCTGTCCAGTGCAACACATCAATTGGCTATTTCAGCTGTGCAACGTTTTATTGGAGCTAACAATGAAACACGTTATTTGGTCATTAATTTTAATCTGGAAAAATTAATTACGTTTTTAAATGGTGATAGTTTGCGCCGTATAGTGCATCCGTTTTTTCAGGTGATTTATGGTGTGATTGGCATCATGCTGGTTGTTGTATCTGCATTGTTATTGTATTCAGCAGGTCAATCTCTCTATGAAATGATTCACGAACACACCAACACCGCAACTCAGGCGTTCCAGTCCGTTATTTTGGTAACCTTGGGTTTGGCGATTTTTGATTTGGGAAAAACCATTCTCGAAGAAGAAGTGTTATTGCATAAAGATATTCATCACTCAGGTTCAACCCGTCGTACCATCAGTCGATTTATGTCTGCAATTGTAATTGCAGTTTCCATCGAATCTTTATTGCTCATGTTTAAATCATTATTAGGTGATGCGACACATTTGCAAAATGCAGTCTGGATGTTAATTGCAGCAGTTGCGTTGTTGGTGGGCTTGGGTGCTTATTTGAAATTGACGAGTGAGAAGAAATGACCCCACCCTAACCCTCCCCTTGCCAGGGGAGGGGACCTGACTCCCTTATTAAATTAAAAAGGGAGTCGTTCCCCACTTTGAAAAAGGGGGGCTAGGGGGGATTTGAAATCTCAGGAAATTTAACCATTTTTAAATCCCTCCCAACCTCCCTTTTTCAAAGG